>JBOEHD010000151.1:0-19839 GCA_050633745.1 Acidimicrobiales bacterium | reverse complement strand
GTGTCGACCACCTGGCCCTCACCGCTTCGTTGGGCTTCGAGAATGGCGCAAACCATGCCGAACGCCAGGTACATGCCTCCGCCACCGAAGTCACCAACCAGGTTCAGCGGCGGATGCGGTGGACCACCGGCCCGGCCGATCGGCTCCAGGGCACCTGCGAGAGCGATGTAGTTGATGTCGTGGCCCGCGGCCATGGCGTATGGGCCCTCCTGGCCCCAGCCGGTCATCCGGCCGTACACCAGCTTGGGGTTTCGGGCGGCGCAATCGTCAGGGCCGAGGCCCATTCGTTCTGTTACACCGGGTCGGAAACCCTCGATGAGACCGTCGGCTTTTTCGACCATCTTCAGAACGGTTTCAACCCCATCGGGGTTCTTGAGATCGATCCCGATGGAACGGCGGTTTCTGGTCAGGGTGTCCTTTGGCGGATCGTCGGGATCACCGCCACGCACAGCCCCTGCCCGATCGATACGGATGACGTCTGCACCCATGTCGGCCAGCATCATGGCGCAAAACGGTCCAGGGCCGATACCGGCCAGTTCGATGATGGTTATTCCTTCGAGCGGTCCCATCACCTCACCGTAGATCCAACCCGCTCCTAAATTCTAGTTCGCGCCGGTCAAGTAGCTAGGAACTGCTCGACCTCGGACACTATGCGACCCCATAGCGCCGGTGGGAGGTCGTGCCCCATGCCCTCGATCTCGACGTAGCTCGCACCGGGGATGACTTCGGCTAGGTGCCGGCCACCGTCTGGTTGGATCAACGTGTCGGCTGATCCGTGCAAGACCAATGTTGGAGCGCTGATCGTCGCCAACTGCTGGTCGCGGCTCCCGGCCGAGGCGATGGCTCGATATTGGCGAATGGCCCCCTTGCTGTCGACGCCATGTTCGATCATCGAGCGTCCCTTTTTGCGGACCCACTCGGGCGACCAGTGCTGCGGCGAAGCCCAGATCTGTTCGGTCTCCAGTCGGTGTTCGAGCCAACCATCGGCGTCACCGGGAGCGGGGCGCAGCAGCGCCGCTGCAGCCTCCTCGGTGGCCTTACCGAAACCACGCTCACCGCTGGCGGTCATAACGGCGATAAGCGACTGCAGCCTGGCCGGGTGAGTGATGGCCAGCTGTTGAGCGATCATGCCGCCCATCGACTGGCCAAACACATGGGCGCTGGCCCAGCCGATGGCATCGAGCACGGCAACCGCGTCGGATGCCATATCGTCGATGGAGTACGGGGGCGATCCCGTCGACGGGCCTTCGATCCTCGATGACTTGCCGACATCGCGATTGTCGAACCGGGCCACCGAGAAGCCGGCGGCGCACAGCTCGGCCACGAACTCGGGCTCAAAGGCCACAAGCGGCGACCCGAGGCCACTGATCAGAAGCAGCCGCTTCGAATCGGGCTGTGAGCCAGCGACCGGGTGCTGGACCGTCCAGTACAACTCGACAGCACCGTTGTGGGCGGTCCCTGAACTCTTGGACTCGGTTTTCGACACTTCGCCTGGGTCAGCTGCCATCGTCGCAACGATACCTCGGGCCGCAATCCCGTTGGCAGCGCGGAATTCTTAGTTATCGCATCACCGACCCAGAAAGCGGCAGGGAGCCAGGAAGCCACAGCCAGCGGTCGACATCTACGATGCTGCCGCCTCAGTCGTCTTGATGTTCGCACCCAATCGGGGTGAAATCCACGCCAATGCGGATGAGGCCATCGCAACGGGCCACCTGGAGGTCTAACGCAGCGGACGCTGTGTCGGCTATCTCAGGGACTTGATCGGCCTGCAGCAGCTCGGCATCGTCACCCCTATCGATCGCCAAATAATGGCGAGCATCGAGCTCGTCAACGGCGTAAATCGCAGTGCCCGCCTCGGTCGACGCTAATTGTGCCCCCAAGAGCGAGTGAGCAATCCTTACGTTCGTAACCCCGTAGGCGTAGGAACCGACAAGCCACTGCTCAAGACAGTTGCCCGTTTCTCCGCATCGCTCCGGTGTCGCTTGGAGCGGGAGAGGGCCGTTCTCAAGAAGTTGCTTTTGGCGGCGGTACTGATCCATGGGCGACGTTGGATCTGTACCCTCGCTGCCTTTACCGACTTCCTCGCCATTCTCCGGCTCGATCGTCGACGCCGGGACAGTCGGACTCGGTACAGCTTGAGTTGTTACTGGAGCCTCGGCGCAGGCCGCCAGCACAACAAAGAGCGCCGCCGCCACGATGGCATGGCTAGAGAGCCATCGAAGCGGCAGACACATCATCTGCATAGGCCTTACTGAGCAGTCTCCAGGTGGATACCGTCCATGGTGTTGCCTCTAAGGCCAATACCCATGCCGTCCAAGACCAGCTGCAGTCCAGAACAGGACGTCTCCAGCCCAGTGACTGCGGCGGAGCAAACCAGCACGTCACCCCCGCTCCCAACGAGGCCGCCCAACGAGTACAGGCCTCTCGTAGTCACAGCGACATCGGTACCGTCGACATGCACGCCCCAAACATCCTCGGTTAACGACGTGAAGCCAATGTCGGAGTTGTCCATAAAGACAGCAAACGAACCGGCTGTTTCTTCGCCAAGTGTCTCAGGCATAAACAGGAGAAGGTCCTCGTCTCGTGCTTCGATCGTTGATCCGTCCGCTGCGGTAACGACGGCGCTTTGATGCACGCTTATCACGATATCGCCACTCGGCAGCATCGAAATCGCATCCACGGCCTCGGTGCTCTGCGTGAGGCCAACGTCAGACCCATCAAAGAACCATTCGAAGGTTCCCGAGGTGTTTTCTCCGACCGAGGTCGGAACGAACCGAACCACATCGGAATTGTCGACAAGCCCAAGACCTGGCACCCGAACGGATCCGAAGAAACTCAACAACAGTGAGCCATCCTGCATAACCGCAACGGCATCAACGTCCCGTCCCCCTCGGCCTCCGACTCCGACATCAGATCCATCAAAGTGCATCGTCAGCTCGCCATCGAGGTATCGGAGCACATCCTCGTCCTTAAAGGCGAGATCGCCGACTTTGCCATCGAAGCCAACGCTGAAGTATGTGCCAGGGCTTCCTGGCAACGGTTCGCCAACCGTGATCGCCACGGTGGCTTGGTCGCAGTCTTCATCCACATCACACAGTTCATAGACAAACTCGTCGACTCCGGCCACTGAACCGACGTAGGTGAGTAGTCCTCCGTCGAGGTCGGCGGATCCTAACGCCGGCTCGGTGATGAGTGAAGCCGTTGCGGCCTCTTCGCCACCGTCTCCGAAGATGTCGTTCGACAACAGGTCAATGGAAATAGTCTCACCGATTTGCCCACTGGCGGCATCGTCGATGGCGTCCGGGACCGAATTGCCGTCCTCAGTGACGATCACCTGGACGGCCACTACGACTCGCTTCGACATATCGCCCTGACTCGTAACCTCGACATCGAAGTCTGCGGTTCCCGGAGAGGCGGACGTGGCGTCAACTAGTAGGTCAACGTTTACGTCGCCACCGGCAACGATCGGCAATAACGGTTCCACAGGAGTGACGCTTGGCTCGCCGCCAGACGAGTCGACCCCGACGGCGACCGTGTCATCGGCTGAACCGTAACTGGTCACAGGCAAGGTCAGGGTCTGGCTGGTCCCTGCCGCCACCTCGATGGTGAGGTCGGAAACGTCGGCGAGAATGCCGTACTCAAGACCAAGCAAAGCGATGATCTCGTCAGCGTCACGATCATCATCGACCTCGGTGGTCATCGGGTTGGTCTCGATCGCCTGGTTGGCTCCAATTAGCCCGCCATTGAATCTCACATTCTCCCAATCATTGTAGCCATCAAGTGTTTGTCCGGGCGAGGCATTGCCTCGCTGGCTGTTGATGTCTGCTGTCACGTCTATGCCGCCGGCGTCACCGGAACAGTCCCAATCGATTGCCTGATCGGCAGGCACCGTCGAGACGGTGCCATCCGGACAGCTGTAGCGCGTCTGGATGTTGGAAGGTTTGCCTCCGCCGATGATATTCAAGCCGTCGGGCTCGTCGAGAGCGCCCTCATCGAGCGACACCAACTCGTTGCGCGAATAGTCGACGAATTCCGCTCCGCCGGGCCGAACTAATCCAAAGATCGAAAAGCTGTAGTTCATGACACTGAGATAGTTCGGCTTGAAGTTGAAAGCACCGGTCTGGTCGCTGCCACCATGCCCGAGGTTCAGGTTGTGCCCGAACTCGTGCATCAGGTTGGTGGCCTCGACTTCAGGGCGGTTCGCGACCACGCGATCGAAAACGACGGCGTCGCTGCCTGGTATACCCCTGCTGATGCCAAGCAGGCCGGTGGAGGGAGTCGTGCCGCTTTCGGGCTCAGGTCCGCGACTCCCGTAGACCACATAGTGGAAAGCATCTCTCCGAGAGTCATCAAGGTTGGCGTCCTTGATCGTCTGGAACTCCGCCCAGCTGTAGTCGCCACCGGGAGGCCACTCACCAAGGACACTGTCAAGCGCCAAGCTGTTCCCCTCGGCCAGAGTGCCCCACGGCGTACCGTCGTTGAGCAGCGAGGCTGGTCCGGCATCGATGTGGAGCGCTATCGGGGTAGGTGCATTCGCGAACGCGCTGACGATGTCAGCCAGGGCCGCGGGGTCAGGCTCATGGCCGACCATCCAGTCGATCTCCATGAAGATGTCCTTGCGGTCTGGGTCAGCCCCCATGGCCGGGAGATCAACGTCGATCGTGCCATCCCCGTCGAAGTCAATCCCGTCCTCTTCCCAGATGTCAAGCAGAGCGTCGCCATCCCTATCAAGGAATGCTCCCGCAGGTGGAGCGAAGTCGCCGCAGATGCGGACCAGGCTGTTACTCGTCCCCGTCGTGCCGTCGGCGTACCGAACGCCGTTCTGCGTCAGGTAGAGACAGCCGTCTGGTCCAACCTCGGACAAATCGCCACGGAAGCCTCCGCTGGCGAAGAGTGAAGTTGTTGCCGGTCCAGTGAATTCATCATTCTCGAAGTCGATGCGGGTTATCGTCCCGTCCAGGTTGACCGTAAGGACGAATTGGGGAGCGGTGGCATGGAATGCGACGCCATCGGGTTCCCGTCCGAGCGGGACGGACTGGACCAGCGAACCGTCGACGGTATCCAGGACGGCTAGGGCCTGCGATGTTCGGTCAGCGGCAAAGAGGAAGTTTCCACTTGGGCTGAAGAAGAGACCATCAAGGAACTTGCCTTGGAGAGCGTTGGACAACACTCGCATCGAGCCGAGTTCAGGATCAACGGCGAAGACTTCGCCGCGTGCGCCGACATAGGCGAGTTCAGCGGTCTGAGGATTGACGGTGATACCCAAGGCGTTCCCGCCGTCGCCGAACGGTCCCTCAATTAGCGCACCGGTCTCGGGGTTGATACGCACGACCCCCGAGGAAGTGTTTGAATATATGTCGCCGTTGGGGTGGCTGGTAAGGCCGCAGCCGGCGCTAGACGCCACTGAGCTGACGGGCGCCAACTCCGACCCATTGACGGGAATAGGGGTTGCTCCGAGGTCGAACCGCCGCAGCGACCCGCCTCCGCGGGTACAGGGGCTTACCAGTGGATCGCCATCGGCAGCGAATGCCACACCGCCCATGAAGCCAGGGTCGACGCCGATCAGGTCCTGCGTAAAACCTGCCTCAAGAAAGGTAAACGACTGATCGCCCGGCACAGCATTTGATTGCGAGGCTGGGACGAGCAGCGCCACGACCACAATGAAAACAGCGAATACTTGTCGAATTCTCAACACGAATCCCTCCATAAACGAATCAAAAAGTATTTATTATGATAGCACCTTAGCGCCACTACTGAGACGCAGGCTGACGCGAAAATTCTCGACCCCCGGGGCACTCGGTTCCGCCAATGACTAACCCATCCTGCTCGCCGCAGCATCTACGGGCTCGAACCGCCTGCCCATCGTTTACCAATCATGTCGGCAGTGCTAGTTTCGGGCACCGTGAACGATCCGGTGATTCGGGCCCTTGGCCTGACCAAGTTCTATGGCAAACACCGGGGCATCGAACAAGTCGACCTCAGCGTTTCCAAGGGTGAAGTATTCGGCTTTCTCGGGCCGAACGGTGCGGGCAAGAGCACCACAATCCGGCTGCTCCTCGACTTGCTTCGACCCACCGCAGGCGCGGCCTCGGTGCTTGGTATGGATCCTCGGCACGATCCCCAGGCGGTCCGCCAGCGGGTGGGCTACCTGCCGGGCGACCTTTCGATGTACCCAAAGATGACTGGCAGGCAGCTCTGTAGCTACTTTGCGTCGCTGCGCGGGATGGACACCCCTCCAAGCCTGGGGTCGATCGCCGAGCGACTGAAGCTAGATCTCGACCGCCGCATCGGCGACTACTCAACCGGCAACCGGCAGAAGGTAGGGCTGACCCAAGCCTTCATGCACGAGCCGGAGCTGCTTATTCTCGATGAGCCAACCTCTGGCCTCGATCCGCTTATGCAGCAGGAGTTTTATGCCCTGGTCGAGGAGACCAAGCAAGCCGGGCGAACGGTGTTTCTCTCATCGCACCTCCTACCCGAGGTTGAGAAGGTTGCCGATCGGGTTGCCATCATTCGTGATGGTCGGATTGTCGCGGAAGAAGATGTAGCAACCCTAAAAGAACGGGCGGTTCGGCGCATGGAACTCCACTTCGGCCACACCGTCGACCCTGGCCCGTTCAACGCTCTTGAGGCGGTCCGCCAAACCGACATGTCCGATGACGGCACTACCGCCATTCTCGTCGTCGAGGGCTCGGTTGATCAGGTAGTGAAGCTGGCAGCACGCTACGACGTTCACAACATCGTGAGCCACGACGGCGACCTAGAAGACGTTTTTCTCGACTACTACCGCGCCGCTGACCAGCGGCCGGGCACGAGCCATGTTGAATAGCATCTTCGCCAAGACGATATGGGATCGCCGGATCAGCATCGGCTGGTGGACGCTTGGCATGGTGGCCCTGGCGGGGCTGACCGTTGCCTTCTACCCATCGATCCGCAACGACGCTGAGTCATTCGAGTCGCTGTTCGACTCGTTCCCCCCTGAGCTGCTGAGCATCTTCGGCATCGAAGACGCGGCTTCGCTTGTGACCGCAACCGGCCTGGTCAACAGCAGGCTCTACTCGGGGATCGGCCCGGTCATCCTGGCGGTGCTTGGCATCGGTATCGGAACCGCGGCGATCGCAGGCGAAGAGGAAGACGGCACGCTCGACCTGCTGCTGTCGCAGCCGGTGACCAGGACCCAACTGGTGGTCGAAAAGTCTGCGGCCGCCGCGGTGTTGATCGGCATTGTGATGATCGCCCTTTTCCTGACCCTGTCGATTCTCAATCCACTGGTCGATCTCGATTTTACGTTCTGGGGCATTCTGAGCGCGAACGTAGCGCTTGGTCTGTTCGCCGTGTCGTTCTTCAGCCTGGCCATGGCCGTTGGAGGGCTGACCGGAAACCGAGGCCTCACCGTCGGAGTTTCGGCAGGCACAGTAGCGACCCTCTTCTTTGTAAACGGACTAGCACCCCTGGTAGACGAGATCGCCTGGCTCCAGAAACTGACGCCGTTCTACTGGCTCCAGGAGCCGAATCCGCTGGCTAACGGGCTCGATTTTGTGGCCACCATCATCTTCCTGCTGGCGATCGGACTCTTGCTGGCCGTCACGATTTGGGGATTCAATCGCCGCGACGTCTCGGTGTAGAACTACCTGAGAGCTGCCCGGAACTGTCTGAATCGAACTCCCAGAGACGAGTTTCTCGATAGTTAATGAATGTCGCGGCTGTCGGGACGGTTAGGAGATTTACCATTGTCTCTATCGGTCCGAGCCGATATTTTCCGCAACGAGGAGCCCCATGTATCGCAGCCAGTTCTTAGCGGCAATAGTGCTTCTGGCGGTGATAGTCGGACTGTTCGCTTCCCGGTTGGGATCGGGAAGCGATGAGCAGACGGCCAGCGCCAGTTCCGACGCCGGTGATTCAGACCTCATCGAGAACGAGCAGCCAACCCCGATCACCGGCGGAGAGTCAGCGGTGGCTCGCCCGGCAGGTGCAGACACGGCGAGTAACGGCGAAGCCGGCTCCCCTGCCACCACTGTGACGGTCACCGAAGCTCCGCCGTTGCTTGGCGAGAAACCGGGGCTCGACAACCTCGATGGTTGGCTCCAGACCGATGCTCAAGAGTTCGAAGCCTTCGACGGCCAGGTCAGGATCGTGCAGTTCTGGACATTCGGCTGCCACAACTGCAAAGCGACCATCCCCCACCTCCAGGACATCTACGCCGACTGGCACGATGATGGTCTCGAAATCATCGGCGTTCACGCCCCCGAGTTCAGTTACGAGGCCGACCACGGCAATATCGCAAACGCCGCGGTCGACCTCGGTGTGACCTGGCCAATCGCTCTCGACACCGAGAAGAAGAACTTTCGGTCCTGGCAGGAGAAGCGTCGTTTCTGGCCCCGAACCTACGTGCTCGACCAGAACGGCCAGGTGCGGTTCGATCGCATCGGCGAAGGCCAGTATCAGGAGCTAGCCGACACGGTGGCCTACCTGATCGAGAACGGCCCCTGATCGACTACTCGACGGCTAGTTGCGCACTGTTGAGGATCCGGCTCCATTCGGCGCTCGAGTCTTTCTTCATCTTCCCCTTTTTGGCTCCGACGAAGTAGGTCGTCTTCATCGCCCCGTATTGCAGCACGACGGTTTCATACGTCTCGTCGTCATATTCCGAGCCGGTCCAGGCGATGTCTTGCACCATCACCAGCTTGAACTCCCACTTCACGAACGGTTCGGTGCTCCCCGAGCCAGCGGCTTTATGTAGCTCGATGATCATGTCGTTGTAGTGCCCGCCTGTGGTCAGCTTGGAAAACAGATCACACGACAGGCCGTCAACGGTCTTGGTGACAGTCAACTCTTTGAAGGTCGCCTTCCCAGCGCCGCCTCCGGCCGATATCGAGCCGATATTGATCGAGTTTTCCGCTCCGATCTCGTAGTCGCGGACGACGAACGCACCGGCCTCCTTCATTTTCTTTTCCTCGACAAGTCCCCCGGACAGCTTGGTACCGGGGAAGTAACAGTACGCGGTGATTGCCATAGTCGATCATCTTTCGGTGGTTGGTCTCGGGCGTTTGAAGTTCGCCCCGGTAGACCATGCTTCACGGCGCCCCAGAGCACAAGCCCTCTCGACGGGCCGAGCCCTACCTGACCCACACTTTGACACCGGGGGGTCGTAACATCGGTAACGATGTCGTTCTTTGGTTTGCTGGCAGAGGGTTTCGAGTCGGCGTTGCTGCCGTGCTCGCTCATTCTGCTCGTCCCGGGGACCGCGGTGGGTCTCACCGCCAGGTCGGCGGCAATCCCAGCTATCGCCTCATTCTCGGTCGCCGCGGTGTCGCTATCTTGGATCCGTTTCGCCGACCGGGGTGGCGGCTTCTCAACACTGACCATCGCCGCCGCGCTGATGGTTGCCACCATCCTGCTGCTGGTTCCGCTGGTTAACCGACTCGACCTGGCAGCGATAGCGGCCGGACTGTTGGCCGGTGGCGCCGCCGCAGAGCTTTGGCGGCCCTGTGTAGGCGCCGAATACGGGGAGCTGTTGAATCAGCTACCGGCCCGGGGCTACTCCGGGCTCGGACTACAAGCGCTCTACATGTTCGGGACGTTGGCCCCGCTAGTAGCCCTGGCCGCAATACATCATCTGATCCCCGACTGGATCCTGGAAAAGCTGGAACCGGTTTGGTCGGTGATAGGCGGCACCGCGCTGGCGCTGCTGTCGGTAGCCACCGCAGTCGGTTTGCACGACGACCTGGTCGGCAAACTCTTCGAGTGGAGCGTCAGCTAGAAACCGGTGGCGGGTCTACCACCGTGAACCGGGGTGGCGGGTCTACCACCGTGAACCGGGGTGGCGGGTCTACCACCTTGCTGCAAGGGTCGGACGTTGAGTGCAGGCTGGAGATCCTGCACTGCCCGATGTTTACGGACGACCTATCGCAACAAGGTGGAGACTCAACGGGCTAGGGCTTAGGCCACCAGTTTGTCGGCCGAGACTGCGTCGAGAAGCTCGTACTCGGCTTCGGTGTCGACATAATCCTCGAACTGGATGACATGCATTTCTTCGAACCGCTTCCGCAGCCAGCCATCGTTTGCCTCGAGCAAACCGAGCTTCTTGCAGTTGGGCACAATCTTGGCGAACAGCAGCTGCTGGAACGGATCCTGGTTCGGGTCCTGGGCCGAAAAGGTCTGGATCGCTTCTTTGACGTCGATCCCGAACCGCTCCCAAATCTCTTGCCGCTGGAACCGGTCCCGCATGCGGATGGCAGCGTCGTAAGCGAATTCCTGGCGCTCAAACAACTCGGCCTCTGACAGCTCTGCGTAGTACTCCTTGAGGCTGAGCACCCCGAATGCCACGTGGCGGGCCTCGTCACTCATGACGTAACGAAGCAGCTTCTTCAGCAGCGGATCGTGGGTCTGGTTCATCATGTTGCCAAAAGCGGCCAGCGCTAACCCTTCAACCATCACCTGCATACCCAGGTATGTCATGTCCCAGCGATGATCGTTGATGATGTCGTCGAGCAAAGCCTGGAGGTGGGTGTTAACCGGATACCAACCGTCGGTCTTGGTGTCGAGGTACTTGGAGAACACCTCGACGTGGCGGGCCTCATCCATCACCTGGGTAGCGGCGTAGTACTTGGCGTCGATCCAGGGGACGGTCTCGACGATCTTTGCCGTACAGACCAGCGCACCCTGCTCGCCGTGCATGAACTGGCTCAAAGCCCAGACCGAAGACTCGACCTCCAGATCGAGCCACTCCTTCTCGCCCCACTTCTCGAATGAAGTGCCGGAGATGTCGACTCCGATTTCTAGCAGCGTGTCACGGTTCGGTATGCCGTTTAGCGTGGCCAGCTTCTCTTGGTCGACATCGATCGACCAGTCCAGGTCCTTCTCACCGTCCCACTGGGCCCCCTTGGCCTTCTCGTACAACTTGTTGAGCGCGGGCCGCGCACCCTTCTCATAGTCCCAGGTGAAAATGGTGTCTGCGTTGTTTTCGACGGTTCGGATCGTGGATTCGATGTCGGTGTTGGTCTCTGCCAACAGCTCCTGCTGTTCTTCGGTGAATGTCACGATGGCCTCCAAGTCCCCTGAGCGCGAGCCGCTCAAACTTGAACAAACTATACAACGAGCAAACTTACGTCGTAAAGTAAGCAATTCGGACTAGCCGATAACAGCGGGCGACCAGGCATGCCTGCCGGCGGAGACTTAGCGGCCTCGGAAACCTCTCCAGCCTCTGCGGGCCAGCGAAACCTGGCCCCAGAGTCCCCACAGCGAACCGAAGAAACCCAGCAGCGAACCGAGTCGAATCCATCGCCGTAGCGACGACGCAGCCGACGAGATCAGCTCTCGCACCTCCGAGACTCGGCCCTGCAGCCCGTCGATTTCGTCGGCCACTGCGCCGGAAGCTGTGGCGCTTATCGTGCTTCCGTTCGTGGCTGACCCCAGCTGCGAGTCGATCGACATTGCTGAGCTCTCAAAATCGGCCAACACATCGCCGAGAGTGGAAAGCTCGGCTGGCAGCAACCGATAGACCGGATGGTCTTCGATGGTTTCAAAGTGTTCGTGAGCTCCAACCGTGACATCGACGAGACCGTCAACGCGGGCCTGCAACTCATCGATACGGTCGGGGGCGATGGCTTCTCTGTCGACAAGATCATCGGTCTGATCGATACGGGTTTCCATGCGGTCGAAGGAAACCTCGACCGGTTCCATCACCCGGTCGACGATGTCTGAAGCGGTGAACCCGAATCGAATAACCAGCGCCGCAAAGAACACCATCAGTATTGAACCGATGATTCCAAGCAGCAGGGCCAGTAGACCGGTCAGCCGAGATCGGATGCCAGGGCCTCGGGAGGCTACACCTGCGCTGGTCGCCGACAGGCCACCGCTGCCGTCGAGATCAATGGTGCTGTCCAGCTCGCCGATGCCGCCCATGTCAACGGAGGGCAACGCTTCAAGGTCGGCGGGGTCCAACGTCGTAGGGTCCGGCAGTTCGCCCAGCAGGTCCGGATCGATCTCGTCGCTCATCTGAAGCCTCTCATCGCCATCGGTGGAGGCTTAATCCTAGGGCGGGGAGCGCTCGGCCGTGAGTAGAAGTCACATAGCCAGCCGATTGCCGTAGCCCAAAAACGGCGACCGACCCACCAGACCGGTGAGGTCTTAGTGGGCCGGTAGCGCTGTTCAGTTAGGCGAGAACAGGATCAGTCGTTGTTGAGGATCGTCACCACGCCGACGCCATCGCCGATGACAGCGTTGTCGCTCGGATCGAACAACTCGACGGTCAAGGTCTCATCGTCCTCGATGTTGCCGTCACCAACGGTCTTGATGGCTCGGGTGAGAGTGACGTTACCAGGAGCGAAACGAAGCTCTTCGGCGCGGGTGAGGTAGTCGTTGTCGGCCAGGGTCGCCGTGCCATCCACCGTGGTGAATTGCACGACTACTGTCTGCTCCGCAGGCCGACTAAGAGTAAAGACCACCAGAGCGTTCCGCAGGCCATCGTTGAGTTCGGTCACCGTGACGTCGCTCACCGAAATGGTTATCTCGTCGCCGAGCGCCTCGTCGTCGTCTTCAATGGTCACCGTTGCGGTGCCGTCAGCGATGGTCGCGCCAACCGGGTTGCTCAGCGTGATCGTGAACTCCTCGGTCGGCTCTTCGATGTCATCGCCGATGATTGGCACAGGAGCGGTTCCCGACAGCACGCCGGCGGGAATCGTTACCGTTCCGGAGCCACCGACGTAGTCCTCAAGATCGACGGCCGTACCGTCAGCGGTCGCAACATCGAACGACACGTCGGTGTCAGAAGCGGCCGATAGCGTCACTGTCACTTCAACCACACCGTCTTCGTCGGTCTCAGCGATCGATGCATCGGCGATCGAAAGCGTCGGAAGAACTACTACGGTCTCGTCGTCGTCGGTGATGATCACCGTTGCGGTGTCGTCGCCGAGGGTCGCACCAACCGGGTTGCTCAGCGAAACACTGAACTCTTCGGTTGCTTCCTCGATGTCGTCACCAACGATGACAACATCGAAGCTGACTTCGGTCTCACCGGCGGTGATGGTCAATGGGCCTGCGCCACCGACATAGTCCTCGAGATCGATGGCCGTGCCATCAGCGGTCGCAACATCGACCGTGACGTCAGCATCGGCGGTAGCCGACATCGTCACCGTCAGAGTAACAACGCCTTCAGCATCGGTTTCAGCAACCGAAGCGTCAGCGATCGACAGCACCGGATCGACGCCGACCTCTTCGTCGTCTTCAATGATCCGAGCGAAACCGGCGCCGTCGCCGATCACCAGTCCGGCTGAAGGCTCCGAAAGCAACACATCGAAGCGCTCGTCAGCTCCGTCGACCTGCTCGAAGACGTCGTCGCCGAGTACATCGAAGCTGACCGACTTCTCGGTCTCGCCTGGAGCAAACGTGATCGTGGTGGTTAGAGCCACGTAGTCGCTACCGGCGGTCGCGGTGTCGTCAGCGGTTGAAACCGTGATCGACTCCTCTGTGGCGGAGGCTTCAGAAAGGGTCACCAGCAGGGTGACCTGACGGACCTGACCCTCGGAGCCCTCGGCGGTTGCACCGTTACCGATTGACACGGTCACGGTGCCGCCCACGGCGCCGTCGTACTGAGCATCCAGGTCGCTTACGGTCTCGCCTGCTTCGACACACTGCGGCAGCGAGAGGAACCCGTTGCCGTTGAAGGTGTTATCGCCGACGGCGATGAAGGTGAGGATGTAGCAACCGGCATCGGCGCCGATGCTGTACACACCGGCGGCGTCTGTGGTGTCGCTGCGCAGGTAGGTGCCTCGTGAACCATCGGGGTTGGCCTCGAAGAGGTCAACGCCAACACCGGGGGCCGGATCGCCAGCGCCGTCGGTGACGGTGCCACCGATCGACGATGCAGCTGCACCGTCCATGGCTGCGTTCAGGTCGGTGACAATCTGCTCGGCTACAACCGTCTGAGGCAGCGACAGGAAGCCGTCACCGTTGAACGTCTCGCCGGGAAGGGCGATGAAGGTCAGCACGTATGCACCGGGGTCAACACCAAAGCTGTAGATGCCCTCGGCGTCGGTGACCCTGCTGGCCAGGTAGGTGTCACGGCTGCCGTCAGCGGCCTGAGTGAACAGGTCGATGCCGACGCCAGCTGCGGGGCTGCCGTCACCGAGGGAAACGACACCGCCGATAGCGGTGTCGTTGATCACCGCTCCGTCGAGCGTGGCGTCAACGTCAGTTACCGTTTCGCCAGCCTCGACACAGCCACCGTTGTTGAAGAAACCGAGTCCGTTGAAGGTCTCGCCCTCTGGCGCTACGAACGTCATGACGAAGCAGCCGGCGGCTACATCAAATGAGTAGGTGCCGTCTGAACCGGTGTTGGTCGAGTCGAGGTATGCGCCTCGGGAACCATCGGCGTTGGCCTCGAACAGGTCAACCTGGACCCCTTCAGCACCACCGGTCTCGGAGAGCACGGTGCCGCCGATGATGGTGTCTGGACCGCCGATCGCATCGAGCTGGGCATCGACGACCTGCGTGTCACCCTCTTCGACGCAGAACGACGGCGGGGTGAAGAAACCGACTCCGTTGTAGGTCTGACCATCGGGAGCGATGAAGGTCATGAAGTAACAACCGGGCTCGGTGAAGATGGTGTACGTGCCCGCTGGGACGTTGGCACGACTGAGGATGAACTCGCCTCGTTCGCCATTGGGACCAACGGTGTACTGATCGACCTCGGCCGGAATGAACGGGTCGCCATTGGCGTCGGTGATCGTTCCGGTGATGATCGTGTTCTGAGTGGTGCCGTCGGTGACGATCCATTCGAAGAACATCGTTGAGGAAAGTGCGCCGTCGCTGGCCGAAACCGCAACCAGATATGGCGAGTTGGCCGAGGCGTCGTCGGCCAGCGTGCCGGAGATCATGCCGGTGGTGGCATCGATGACCAAAGCGACTGGCAGGCCGGTGGCCGACCAGACCAGCGGCTGACCCTCAGGGTCTGAACCGATGATCTGCAGACCTTCGATCACGTCTCCGTCAATCGAAGCCTGAGGACCGGCGTTGAGAATGAAGGGTGGCTGGTTTGCAGTGTCGCCGACGTTCCACACGAAGTTAACCGTGGTGGTGTCGGTGCCATCAGCAGCAGAAACCGCAACCGAGTAAGGCGAAGCAGCCTCAGCACCATCAGCAACCGTGCCGCTAATAACACCGGTCGCAGCATCGATCACAAGATCAGCAGGAAGGCCAGTAGCCGACCATGTCAGAGGATCTTCATCAGCATCGGTACCAACAACCGCGAGCGAGACAACATCGCCCTCTTCGGACTGCTGATCACCAGGCGAGGTCACAACCGGAGCCTGGTTCTCACCAGGAGCAGTAACGGTCCAGGTGAAGCTGACGAGAACGGCTGGGCTGATGCCGTCACTCACCGCGACGAACATGCCCCATGGGGAGCCGTCAGCGGAGCCTTCGGCCAGTGTTCCGGAGATGATGCCGGTGTCGTTATCGAGGGTTAGCCCGGTGGGCAGAACCTCGCTAAAGAACTGCACTGGGTCGCCATCGGGATCGGTCGCTTCGAGCTGCAGTGAGATGACATCACCCTCAACGGAAACCTGATCACCGGGATTCACCGGAATCGGCGACTGGTTCTCGACCGGGATTCCAACGGTCCAGGCGAAGTTGACGGTGGTGCTGTCGGTGCCGTCATCGGCGGTGACCGACACGGCGTACGGGGTCTCGGAAGCAGACTCTGCTCCGAGGGTGCCGGAGATAAGGCCGGTGCTCGAATCGATGCTCAGATCGGCTGGCAAGCCGGTAGCCGACCAGCTGATCGGATCTTCATCGGCATCGGTGCCAACGACCTGCAGGCTGACGACGTCACCCTCGGTCGAGACCTGATCGGCAGGTGTGGTTACAACTGGTGCTTGATTCTGCACCGGGGCATCGACGGTCCATGGGAAATCGACTGTCGTGCTGTCGGTGCCATCACTAGCGGTCACCGAAACGTCGTACGGGGTTTCAGAGGCGGACTCTGCGGCGACGGTACCGGAGATGATGCCAGTGGCCGAATCGATGCTCAGATCGGCTGGCAAGCCAGTGGCCGACCAGGTGAGGGTGTCTTCATCGGCATCGGTGCCAACGACCTGCAGGCTGACGACGTCACCCTCGGTCGATTGCTGTGCGCCCGGTGAGGTCACCGACGGTGGCTGGTTAACTTCGACTTCGTCGCCGGTGATCAGCAGCGTGTCGACACCGGCCTCTACGAGACTGGGGCTTGAAGCGTCCGCTGCTTCGACAAGAATGCGGATCGACTGTCCGGCGAAGCTCGAGATGTCGATGACGGCTCGCTGCCATGATGCGTCATCGTCGTTGCCTGCACCCTCTTCTGAGAGCACGGTCTGGGTTGTGTCACCGACGATGGAGACGCGGAAGAAGTCGTCGCTTGAGGAGTTGTCGAGGTGAGACAAGTAGTAGTCAAAGGACAATTCTGCGGTTGACACGTTGGCCAGCGAAATTACCGGCGACTGGATGCTGGTGACACCGCTGTCGATGTCGTTTACTCCGACGCTCGAACCAGCGGAAGCGCCGGTGACAAGGCCGTTCGACCCGCTGGTGGTGTCGCCGCGCTGCTTGGTTCCAGAGAAGCTCGTTTCCTCGGGATTGGCCCGCTCCCAGTTACCGGTAGTTGCGGTGTCGGTCCCTGCGGGGTTGGCTTGCCAACCGGTGTCGGACTCGAAGTCATCGGCGAAGACCTGGATGATCTCAGCGTTGGCTGCAGAAGGAAGCGCGGCCAGCAGTGATACCACCAATAAGAAGGCTGTTAACAGCCGTGCGACGGGCCGCCAGGGCGTCGCGGGCCGAGAGCCCCCATTTTGTCCTACAACACTCATTACCCATACCTCGTTTGTCGCGCCTCTTGAACCTGCTCAGTGTTGTCGGGGGCCAAGGAACATCACACCGGTAGAAGCACCCAATCGACCTAGGCCTCTGGGTGGTATTTCCTAGTTGAACCAAAACATCTCTTAGACCTGAGACACGCCGTATCGAGCGGTTGCAGCTGCTCGGCTAGGTTTGCCGACATGCAGGATTTCAGCCACCGTTCGATCATGTCTTCAGGCCACCGGATCCACATCGTGGAACATGGGCCGTCGGACGGCACCCCGGTGGTGATGATCCACGGTTTTCCCGAAAGTTGGTACTCCTGGCGGCACCAGTTGCAGGCTTTGGGAGACGCTGGGCATCGGGCCATGGCTATCGACGTTCGGGGCTATGGCCGCTCGGCCGCCCCGGCCGACATCGAGGCCTACTCGATGACCGCCCTCGTCGGCGATGTCATCGCGGTGATCGATGATGCAGGAGTCACAAACGCCGTTGTCGTCGGCCACGACTGGGGCGCCCCGATCGCCTGGAACACTGCGTTGTTGCGACCTGGTCGGGTTAGCGGCGTTGCCGGATTGTCGGTGCCATACAGCGGCAGGGGCGACATCAGGCCACTGGATGGTTTTCGGGCGATGGCTGGCGACGAGTTGTTCTATATCGACTACTTCCAGGAACCGGGCCTGGTCGAAGCCGAGGTTGAGGCCGATCTGGCTTCGTGGATTCGGGGTTTCTACTTCACCGCCTCAGCCGAAGCCGACCACTCGGCCCCAACGATGGGCATGGTCCCGAAGGGCCACCAACTCCGGGAACGCCTGCAACAGCCGGCGGCTGGTCAGATGGCTTGGCTCAGCGAGGCAGACTTCGCCTACTACCTCGGCGAATTCGAACGCACAGGACTGACCGGCGGCTTCAACCGCTATCGCAACATCGAACGCGACTGGGCTGAGCTGGCGCCGTGGCGCCACGCCCCGATCACCGTGCCCGCGCTGTTTATCGGTGGCGACAAAGACGGCCCAACCCGTCTCGGCCAGGGCGCCATCGATCGCTTCGACAAGACCCTGCCCGAACTGAAAAAGTCAGTGATCCTCGACAACTGTGGCCATTGGACTCAACAAGAGCAGCCAGCGGCGGTCAACGAACTGCTACTCGAGTTCATCACCGAGCTGGCCTAAACCCGTCGCCACAACTCAGACCCGGGTTCTCTACTGGCCTTCGAAGTCGGCGGGGCGCTTCTCCATGTAAGCCGAGAGCGCCTCTCGGAAATCCTTGGTGGCGAATAGCGGTAACAGCGCCAGATACTGCCGCTGCACGTGGTCTTCCAACCCTTCGGTCATGGCGTGGCGCATCATGCGCTTCGAAGCCCGAACGGCCAGCGGAGCGTTAGCTGCCACTTCTGCGGCCACCGCCATCGCCCGATCCATCAGTGCCTCAGGGGCAACCACTTCGCTGACAAGACCGAAGTCGAGAGCCTCGTCCGCGGTCAACGTTCTGGCGGTGAAGAGCAACTCGGCCGCCTTCGACCAGCCGATGATCCTCGGCAACAGCCACGTGCCGCCACTCTCGGGCACCAGGCCTCGAGCGGTGTATGCCGCAGACAGCTTGGCCTTTTCCGAGGCCAAGCGAATATCGCAGCCCAGGGCCAGATCCATGCCATAGCCGGCCGCACCGCCGTTGAGGGCGGCGATCGTCGGGGTGTCGATCTTGTTCAGCACTACCGGCGGCGCGGAGCGAAGCTCGAACTCTCCGTTGCGCGACGCATTGGAGTCACCGCCGATTCCTTCGCCGGACGAAGCGGCGGCAATGTCGAGACCGGCACACCACGCCCTGCCGTTGCCGGTGATCACGATCACCCGAACCTCGGAATCGGCATCGGCCTTCAACAACAGCTCCGACAGCAGATTCAACATGGTGATCGTGATGGTGTTCATACGATCAGGGCGGTTGAACGTGATGGTGGCGATGTGACCTTCAACCTCGTAGAGCAGCTGTTCTGGCTTAGATTCAGACATGACCCAACGGTAGATGGCAGCTCCCTACCGCACCAGCTGGGCTTAGGCGGTCAACGGACAGTACTGTTTCCATTCGTGCGTAGCCCTAAAGACTTCTTCAAGCCCCTGGCCGTCGGTGCTCCGGCACCCATCACCGAGATACCCTTCCGGCCGAGCCGAATGATCCACTTCTTTCCCCCGTCGGTCGAAAAGATGGTGGCCAAGCTGCCAGACATCGTGCCAACCGTCGACATCATCCTCGGCAACCTGGAAGATGGCGTTCCTGCGGCCGACAAAGAAGCGGCCCGAGCGGGGCTGATCAAGGTCGGCAAGACGGTCGACATGGGCTCGACCCAGTTCTGGACCAGGCTCAACTCGCTCGATTCGCCGTGGTTCCTCGACGACATCTATTCAGCGGTTACCGAGATCGGCGACAAGCTCGATGTGGTCATGATCCCCAAGGTCGAAGGCCCCGAGGACATCCACTACGTCGACCGCCTGCTAGCCCAGCTCGAAGCCAAGGCCGGGATCAGTCGACCGATCCTGGTCCATGCACTGCTGGAAACCGCTCAAGGAGTGGCCAACATCGAGGCCATCTGCGCCGCCTCGCCCCGCATGCAGGGCCTCTCGCTCGGCCCGGCAGACCTGGCTGCCAACCGCCGCATGAAGACCACTCGGGTCGGTGGCGGACATCCCGGCTACGTGGTTCGAGTCGACCCCGACACCGATGCCGATGGGGCCCCCGACATTCACGGCGAACGAGCCACGTTCCAGCAGGACCTGTGGCACTACACCACCGCCCGTATGGTCGACGCCTGCGTGACAAACGGAATCCTGCCGTTCTATGGCCCGTTCGGCGACATCAAAGATGTCGTGGCCTGCGAGGACCAGTTCCGCAACGCCTACCTACTCGGCTGCGTCGGCGCCTGGAGTCTGCACCCGATACAGATCGACATCGCCAAGCGAGTCTTCAGCCCTGAGCCAGCCGAAGTGGCTCATGCCCAGCGGGTGATCGATGCCA
>JBOEHD010000150.1:0-39107 GCA_050633745.1 Acidimicrobiales bacterium | reverse complement strand
ACCTGGCGCTGCCGACGTCGAGGACGCCCGAACCGAGAGGCAACGGCCCGTGGCCAGGGGCCCGTCCGGGTCCGGTATCGTCGGGGTCCCGTAGGTATTCGACATGACCATCGACGTCGACATCGAGACGAAAGCTGTGTCCCGACAGGCTCTCGGAGAACTGGTAGGACGCCGATGGTTGGAGCTCGCAGGCATCGCCGGCGGTGAGCCCCGCGATCTGTCGCAGCTCGAGGACCACCGGCGTCGTCGACGGATCGGCCGACCGTTCATCAGCATGGCCGAGGAAGTCGGGATCTGCGGCTTCGTTGCGTTCGGCGAACGGTGACGCTCGATCGTCGGACTCCGAGAGTTCGGTGTCGGCCGAGCCGGGATCGGGATCGGCGGTTTCGAGAGGCGTGGTCCCGGGCGGGGTGGTGTCCTGGTGGTCGAGATCGGGGTCATCGACCCGCCAGCCGTCAGCCTGCTCAGCCTCCTCAGCGTCGGCGGAAGAGGTCTGAGCCGCATCGCCGTCGGGCGAGGGCGTGTCGTCGTCGAGGGCCACGATGCTGGCCTCGGGCCTGTCGTCACCGTGGTGGGTGGTTTCGGGTTCGGCCCGGACGGCGAGCCATGAGGCCCTCCGGGCCTTGATCGACGGCCCGGCGGCGCCGGGGTGAGGTGGCGCTGTCTTCAGCGGCACCGAAGAGTGGTCACGGCCGTTGCCACCCTCGTGAACGTCTGTTGTCGGCAGTTGGGAGTTGATGTCCACGGCTTTTCTCATGTCGTGGGCCTCGTTCCAGGCCTTGCTTGGGGGGTGGGTCACTCTCGAGCGAGGCCCGTCGATTCCAGGCCGTTCGCTCATGCGTGTGGCTCCATCACGATACGGAGCCATCGAGGACTCTAGTTCGACCGTGGGCAATTATCTTCTCGGTGCGTCCAGGGGCCCCCGAGCAGCGCTTTCGTCAGCCGGGAACAAGCTGACCCCGATGCTCGGGTCGGCTGGCGGCGCGGTACGTTGGATCGTTCGGTTTCGAAGCCAAGACTCGGTGGGAGAATCATGAGATCGCGGTCCGAGCCGGCGCCCCGGCCCAGACATGAAAAACTCCGACGGACCTGGCCGCAGCGATTTCTCATCGCCGTGGGTGTGTTCTCGACGTTTTCGGTCTTGGTGGCGGCCGCTGGATTCGCCTGGGGCCTGCAGCGATACAAAGAGATCAATTTCCTGAGCGTGCCGACCGTGGAGGCGGCCGAAGCCGGTGAACCCGTCAACTGGCTGCTCGTGGGGTCCGACAGCCGGGACGGTATCGATCCCGACGATCCGAACGCCGGAATCTTCCTGGGCGAGGAAGTTTTTGGGAAACGGACCGACACCATCATCGTTGCCCGCGTCGACCCCGAGCTACAGACCATCGATCTTCTGTCGGTGCCTCGCGATCTGTGGGTGACGATCGACGGCACCGGGGAGCGGGGTCGGATCAACGCGGCATTCAACGGTGAGGGCGGCGAACAGCGGTTGGTGGCCACGGTCGAGAATTTCCTCGATATCGAGATCAACAACTATGCCGAGATCAACTTCGTCGGCTTCCAGGAAGTCATCGATTCGCTTGAAGGGGTGCCGGTTTGGTTCGGTAACCCGGCCCGAGACCAAGGATCGGGTCTCGACATCGCCAAGACCGGCTGTCACATTCTCGACGGCGCCCAATCGTTGGCCTTTACCCGAGGGCGGACCTACGAGGAATTCATCGACGGCGAATGGCGGCTCGACCCCACCGGCGACCTTGGACGGATCGCTCGTCAGCGGATATTCCTGTTCAGAAGCATTGCCGCAGCCAAGGGACAGTTCGACCTGGCCCGCCTAGCATCGCTCGATGATGCGCTGACGGTCGGTGGGCAGAACCTTCTGGTCGAGGATGGCGCGTCGATGACCGACCTGCTGTCGCTGGCCAGAGTGTTCGCCTCAACCGACGGTGAGAACTTTGTTGGCCATTCGCTTCCGGTCGAGGACTACCGCACCTCGGGCGGGGCGCAGGTTCTGCAGCTTCGTGAAGCCGAGGCCGACGCAGTCTTGGAGATCTTCCGTCAGGGAACCGTTCCATCCGGTCCGGCTGCTGAAGTTGCCACGTCGACGGTCGCAGGCACCGAGGTATCGCTCGAGGAGCAGAGCGGCGAGTCGACCGAAGAGGCAGGGGAATCTGAAGAAGCCGAAGCCGAGCCCGAAGAACCGGCTTCCATCCCGATCACCTTCCCCGACGAGGAAGGCTACGGACGTTTTGGCTACGCCGCCGCGGCAAATCCGGCTGGCACTCCCTGCGGGTGACGGCTGTGAATGACAGCTGCCGGTGCCCCGCTAGCCGAGTCGTTGGCTAGAGCGAGGCCAGAAGCTTGGCGGCAACCGTGGCTGCCTCGCCGTCTTCTGGGGTGTAGCGACGCTCTGGGTCGAGCGGTGCTTCGTACGGATCGTCGATGCCGGTCATACCGGTGATCTCGCCTGCTCGGGCCTTCTTGTAGAGACCTTTAGGGTCTCGCTGCTCACAGATTTCCAGCGGCGTGTCGACGAAGACTTCGATAAACGGCAGGTCGGCTGCGGTATGCAGCGCCCTGGCAAAGTCACGAGCTGCCCGGTACGGGCTGATGAGCGGCACGATGGCCACCACTCCAGCATCGCAGAACAGCCGCGCCACGTGGCCGACTCGGCGCACGTTCTCGTCGCGATCTTCCGCTGAGAATCCAAGGTCGCCATTGAGGCCCTGACGGAGATTGTCGCCGTCGAGCAGGTAGGCCGGCCGTCCAGCGTCGATCAGCTGACGTTCGAGTTCAACTGCGACCGAGGACTTACCGGAGCCTGAGAGCCCGGTCAGCCAGACCGTGATACCACCGAAGCCACCGTCGGCTCCGGCGTCGCTACCCCCGCCGGTCGCTTTCCAGCGATCGGCTCGGGCAACGGCACTCGAATGCCAGACGGTGTTTTCGGTTTTTGGATTGCCGAATGTCATTGTGCTTGACGCACGATCACTCGGTCTCGCGGATCATGCCTGCGCCGACCGTCACGTTGGTGGCTTCGTCGACGAGGATGAAGCTGCCGGTGGTGCGGTTGCGCCGGTAGTTGTCAGCGAATAGAGGCTGGGTGGTCCGCAGCCGTACCCGACCGATCTCGTTCAGGCTCAGGGCGGTGGCCCCGGTGTCCCGATTGAGGGTGTTGATGTCGAGTCGGTAGCGGAAGTCCTTGACCATGGCCCTAGCCCACTTGGTGGTGTGCTTGATGGCCAGCTTCGAGCCGGGGGTCAGCTGCGATGCTTCAGACATCCAGCAGACCATCGCTTCGATGTCCTGGGTCACCGCCGGTTGGTTGTTGATCCGGCAGATCATGTCGCCGCGGCTGATGTCGAGCTCGTCTTCCAAGGTGATAGTGACGGCCATCGGTGCTGAGGCTTCTTCAACCTCACCATTTGGTCCGATGATCGACTTGATGCGAGTGGTGAAACCCGAAGGCAGTACGGCGATCTCGTCGCCCGGTTTCATGACGCCACCGGCGATGGAGCCGGCATAGCCACGGAAGTCGTGATGCTCTTTGCTCTGCGGCCGGACCACGTACTGGACGGGGAAACGAACGTCGACCATGTTGCGGTCGGATCCGATGTGGACCTCTTCCAGGTGATGGAGGAGCGTGCCACCCTTGTACCAGTCCATGTTGGCCGAGCGATCGACGACGTTGTCGCCGTTCAGAGCGGACATGGGAATAAAGGTGAGGTCGGGAATGTCGAGGCGTCGAGCGAACTCGCCGTATTCCTGACGGATGTTCTCGAACACGTCCTGGTCGTAGTCGACGAGGTCCATCTTGTTCACCGCGAGAACCACATGGGGGATGCGCAGCAAGCTGGCGATGAACGAGTGTCGACGAGACTGCTCGATGATGCCTTTGCGAGCATCGATCAACACGATGGTCAGGTCGGCGGTTGAAGCGCCGGTGACCATGTTCCGGGNNTCGATGGTGATGCCCTGCTCACGCTCGGCCCGTAGGCCGTCGGTGAGAAGTGCGAGGTTTACATGCTCGTCGCCCCGGCTTGCGCTGGTGGCTTCGATCGACTCCATCTGGTCCTCGAAGATCGACTTTGAGTCGTAGAGGAGACGGCCGATGAGGGTGCTCTTGCCGTCGTCGACGGAGCCAGCAGTGGCCAAACGTAGGAGATCCATTAGAAGTAACCCTCTTTCTTTCGGTCTTCCATAGCTGCTTCGGTGACACGGTCATCAGCTCGTGTCGCACCACGCTCGGTGATACGGGTGGCTGCGACCTCTTCGATGACCTGCTCGATGGTCGAGGCAGGTGACTCGACTGCACCGGTGCAGGTGGCGTCGCCGATGGTGCGGAAGCGAACCAGTCGCTCCTCTACGGTTTCGCTCTCCATCGGCTGCAGGAACTCGGTTACACCGAGCCACATGCCGTCACGCTCGAAGACCTGGCGATTATGTGCGTAGTACACGTCTGGGATGTCGATCTCGTCATCACGGATGTAATGCCAGATGTCGAGTTCGGTCCAGTTCGAAATTGGGAACACCCGGAAGTGCTCGCCCATCTTGTGCCGACCGTTATATAGGTTCCACAGTTCCGGCCGCTGACCCTTCGGGTCCCACTGGCTGAACTCGTCGCGGAAGCTGTAAACCCGCTCTTTTGCCCGAGCCTTTTCTTCGTCACGGCGTGCGCCGCCGAAGAGGGCATCGAAGCGATGCTGCTCGATGCCGTCGAGCAGAGCGGTGGTCTGCAGGCGGTTACGAGATGCTCGCGGGCCTGTCTCTTCGACCACCTTGCCGGAGTCGATGGCCTCCTGGACCGATGCCACGACCAGACGGATCCCGTTCTCAGCGACGACTTTGTCGCGGAACTGGATCACCTCCGGGAAGTTGTGGCCGGTGTCCACGTGCATGATCGGGAATGGCAGTGGTGCCGGGGCGAAGGCCTTCAGCGCCAGGTGAAGGCAAACAATCGAGTCTTTGCCACCTGAAAAAAGCAGGCAGGGACGCTCGAACTCGGCGGCCACCTCCCTGATGATGTGAATGGCTTCCGATTCGAGATAAGCCAGTTGCGAAACTTGGGTCTGCATAAATGGGTTCCTTGGGCGGTCGCTGGCCTTTACGGCCTCACGTTATATACGGCCGATCTGTCGATCTGATTAGCCGAACTCGGGGTGGATTTTGAACTGGTCGCCAGCGTGAGGGTCGCATTCGACTCTGATAAGCCTATCTAGCAAGCTCTGCATGCGACCGTCGGTGCGTCGAATGTCAACTCGAGAGCATAGGGAAACCCACCCTCCCTATCCGATCGGCAGGCGATCATGGATCCTTTAGCGGCGCAGATCTTCTCGATTCGGTCGAAACGAGTGTTTCTTGGTCGAGGGCTCGGAGCCCCCGTATCTATGTGCGATCGCGCCCGCCCGGAAGGTTCTTAGGTTTTGTGTTGATCGCGTCGATGCATCGGAGATGGCGGGCAAAGACTCACTTCAAGATGTATTCGGCGAACAGCCGCTCCCGGCCCACGACGGGTCAAGCGAAGGTTCGGCAGGCGCTTCGGGGCCTCGCAAACGGGTGCTGTTTGTCAGCTCTTCTGGCGGTCACCTTTCGCAGCTTCTGCAGCTGCGACCGTGGTGGGTTCACCATGATCGGCAGTGGGTCACGTTCGATTTACCGGACGCTCGTTCCAAGCTCGAAGGCGAGACGCTGATCCCGGCGTTTCATCCCACCACTCGCAATGTCAAGAATCTGGCCAGGAACACCCCGCTGGCCTACAAGACAATCAAGAATTTCAAGCCAGACGTCATTATCTCAAACGGTGCCGGGGTGGCCTTTCCCTATTTCGGGTTGGCCAAGGTAATGGGGATACCGACCGTCTATCTCGAGGTGTACGACCGAATCGACTCAAAGACGCTCACCGGACGTCTCTGTGCGCCGATATCGACCAAGTTCCTCTGCCAATGGCCGGAGCAGCGGGCCCTGTATGAGGGCAGCTCATTGGTCGGGCCCCTCTATTAGTCTGTGGAGAAAATTCTGATGAGCACACCCGTGAATGCCAGCCTGCAATCGACGACAGTGATTGTGGCCGTCGGCACCGATCATCATCCGTTCGATCGCATGATCTCTTGGATCGATTCCTGGTCTGCGGCTAACCCCGAGATCACGGTGCTGGTCCAGCGTGGTACCTCAGCCTCAACCCGGGTCTGCGAAAGCGTTGAGCTGCTGCCCCACCCTGACCTGTGCGAACGTTTTGCTCGGGCGGTTGCGGTTGTCAGCCACGGCGGACCGTCGACGGTGATGGACGCCAGGATGGCCGGCCGGATGCCGATCGTTATGGCCCGAGATCCCAAGTACGGCGAGCACGTCGACGATCACCAAATGCGCTTCGCCGAACACCTGAAGCGTCACGACCTGGCCGCGGTGGTCGACGAAGAGGCCGCGCTCCACGCCGCCCTCGACTCCGCCCTGGCTAACCCGGACGACTTCAGCGTGCCCGTCGATGGCGCGGCCATCACCGGCGTTGTGGAGTTCGGTCGAGTTATGGACCAACTGCTCGGCACCACCACCTCTTTGACCCCGTCTTCACCGGCCGGTGTCGCCGAAGACCTGCCGGTTGCCGATCGAGTCACAGTCGATCGACCCGCCGCAGACCGGGCATCCGCAGATGCAGCCCCTGTGGCCGCAGGCAAGTCGATCACCGACCTGCCTGACACCGCAGCAAACGAAGACGTCGATCAACTGACCAATCCCCTCGGAGGAACCCGCTGATGACCGCCAAAGAAATCGTACCGACGACGAGTAGCGAAGCTGGCTCTGATCAGCCCGCTCACCTGCAGGACCAATCGGTGTCGGTGATCATCGCTACCCGCGACCGACCGGAGCTGCTTCGTCGGGCCATCGCCGCTGTCGAAGCGCAGCGTCACGACCATCACGTTGAGATCGTGCTGGTCTTTGATCGTTCCGAGCCCGACCGATCCCTCGAAACCGAGACCGATGACTTCCGCATCATCGTCACCACCAACGCCAGAACCCCCGGTCTGGCCGGTGCCCGCAACAGCGGCATAGATAAGGCATCCAACCAGTGGATCGCCTTCTGTGATGACGACGACGAGTGGCTGCCAGGCAAGCTGCAGGCCCAGTTCGTGGCACTCGAAGAGAACCCGGCGTCGCGAGCTGCTTGCACCGGCATCCTCATCCGCTTCGAAGAGACCGACACCCCCCGAATGCCCGATCCGGACAAGCTCGGTTTCGAGGACTTCATCCGGGACCGTATGACCGAGGTCCACCCGTCGAGCTGGCTGGTTCACAAGGACACCCTGGTCGACGAGATTGGTTTGGTCGACGAGGAAATCCCCGGCAGCTACGCCGAGGACTACGACATGTTCCTGCGGACCGCAAAGGTTTGCCCGATCTCGGTTGCCACCCAGCCGCTGATTCGGGTCTGGTGGCACGGCGCTTCGTTCTTCTTCGAGCGTTGGAAGATGATCGACGAAGCCCTCGGTTATCTGGTCGACAAGTACCCCGAGTTCCATGACCATCCAGCCGGTCTGGCCAGAATTCGTGGCCAGCAGGCGGTCGCCAAGGCCGCCATGGGCGATCGTTCCGGAGCGCTGAAGACCGTTATCGAGACGGCGAAACTGAGCCCGACCGAGAAGCGCCTGCCGCTAGCGCTTGCGGTTGTCGGCGGACTGAAAGCCGAGACCGCGCTGAAGGCGGCCCACAAGTTCGGTAAGGGCATCTAAGTCAGCTAGGGTCCTCTCGTCGCTTCGGTATCGGGCGGCGAGGGAGGCCTAGCGGACGTGAATAATTCAGCGGTATCAGAAACGCCGTCCGCCGCTGCGCCGACACCGACGCCAACGTTGCAGGCTCGGCTTGTCGCCGAGTTTGTCGGCACGGCCTTTCTACTCGCCGCGGTGGTTGGGTCTGGCATCATGGCCCAGCAGCTCAGCGACGACGTCGGCCTGCAGCTGTTAGAAAACGCCTTTGCTACCGCCGGCGTGCTGGTGGCGCTGATCCTCACCTTCGGGCCGGTATCTGGGGCGCACTTCAATCCGGCGGTCACCATCGTCGATCGACTGCTGGGCGGGATCGACTCCCGAACTGCCGCAGCGTACGTCGTGGTGCAGGTGGCTGGCGCAGCGCTCGGGGTCATCATGGCCAACCTGATGTTCGACCTCGACCCGGTCACCCTGTCGACCAGAGACCGCACCAGTGGCCATGAGTTTCTGGCCGAGGCAGTTGCCACGCTCGGTTTGCTGCTGGTGATCTTTGTGATGGTCCGGTCCGGCTCGGTGGCTCATGTGGCCTTCGCCGTCGGCGGCTACATCGGCGGTGCCTACTGGTTCACCTCGTCGACCAGTTTCGCCAACCCCGCGGTGACGTTGGCTAGGACCCTCTCCGATACCTTCGCCGGGATCCGCCCCGCATCGGCACCGCTGTTCATCCTGGCTCAGGCGGTAGCGATCGTGGTTGGGTTCGGCCTGATCCGAGTACTGGTGCCGAAAGCCACCGACTAGCAGTTTCGGGGTCTAGAGACTTAGCGATCCTTGATGCGGTGGGCGAAGCGGTGCCCAGACCAGGTCTCGTCGATGGCCGCCACCTTGATATCGACAACGCCTGAGGCCAGGCCGAGCTCCCGAATGTCGTTGCCCGAGATATCGGTCTCGACGCCCGAAGTCTTCTTCGGCCAGGCCAACCACAGTCCGCCGGCCGGGTAGATGGCTTTGGTTAGGGCGGGCAGCTTGACCTGAAGTTTCGATCGCTCGGTGAAGAATGCGATAGCCAGATCGATGTTGCCACGCAGTGCTGACCGGAACGTGACGTCATCTGGCAGGGGATCGAGCAGTGCCCGAAAGCCATCGGGCTCGTTGATCACCGCCACGACCATGCCCGGCTTGATCCCGAGTTTCTTTGACAGCGGAGTTCCTGAGTAACCAGCGGGCATCGGCCGAGCCTAGTGGCGGTCGGCGGTCGCTTTCAGGCCAAGACACCAATCTCGGCAAAGGCGTATCGAGCGAAACGATCGAGATCGAGAGCAGCCAGTTCCGTCGGGTCGAACCAGCCGATCTCGCCGACCTCTTCCATGTCGGGTTGTTCGATGCCGCCGATCGGCTTGGCCCGATACACGCAGGCCACGTAGGACACCTGATCGTCGTTTGGGTAGACGACAACACATTCCGGACCGCCGAGCACGGTAACCAGCTCGATGACCTCGACGTCGAGGTTGGTCTCTTCCTTGACCTCTCGAATCACCGCTGCTTCAGGGTGTTCTCGAGGTTCGATCATCCCGCCCATAGTCGACCACACCTTGTACCCGGTGTTGCGAACCATAAGGATCTTGCCCGCCTCGTTCTCCACCAGCACCGTGACACAAGGAAGTAGGAGAAGGTCGGAGCCGATGTGCTCTCGTAGCCGGGCTACATATGGTGAGATCCCCATGAATGGTCAGCCCTCTCGATACGACGGACGCTGCAGCGGACGTTTGGCCGCCCAACACCCTAGTCAGTCGACAATCGGGCGTTGGGCCGGTGATTCATCGAGCGCGAAGCCAGGGCGGAGATCAGCGGCGAGCCGTTGCTGGGGGAGGTTCAGTCTGTAGCCTGTTGGGACCAGCCCCTGTAGCTCAGTGGATAGAGCANNTTCCGGAACCGTGTGCGTGAGTTCGATTCTCGCCAGGGGTACAGAATGAAGGCCCGCTCCAGCAGCGGGCTTTTCCCTTTTAGCCCGGACCTTCGAACAGGGGTCTGCTCTGTGGCATCGTCAGCGCAACCGCCGCTGTCATAGACTGCTGTCATGGCGCCTGAAGGGCAGGATCTACCGATACCACCGACGCGCTTTGCCATCACTCGGGACGGCGCTCGCATCGCCTACGCCGAATTCGGCACCGGTCCGACGGTGGTAGCGATTCCGCCCACCGCGCAGAACATCGAGATGCAGTGGGAGCTGCCGGTCGCTCGAGAAATGTTCGAGCGCTTCGCCTCATTCTGCCGCTGGATCCACTTCGACAAGCGAGGCACCGGCTGTTCGGACCGTCGCTCAGGCTTGCCGGGCATCGATGAGCGGGTCGATGATTTGCGGGCAGTCATGGACGCCGCTGGGGTGGAACGCGCTCACCTGTTCGGGGCGTCCGAGGGTGGGCCGACCACGATTCTGTTCGCTGTCACCTACCCCGAACGGGTGGAGAGCATAACCATCTGGGGATCCGGTGCCCGATCCATGCCCGACCTGAGCGACGAAGACCGTGTGCTGATTAAGGGACGCATGGAGGCCCTGTCGAAAGTGTGGGGTACACCGGACTCGTTCATGGTCGACGGCTTCGCCCCATCTATGGCTCCCGACCCGACGTACCGGGCGTGGCACCAACGCTACGAGCGCTACGCGGCGGACAGCCAGTCGCTCGTTGAGCTGATGGAGATGAACCTGGACATCGATGTAAGCGACGTGCTCGGCCAGGTGTCGGTGCCGACGCTGATCATCCACCGCACCGACGATCAGGTCGTGCCGGTGCAGCTGGCTCGGGATGCCGCGGCCGCTATCCCCGGAGCGACATTGTCGGAGCTGCCGGGCGCCGATCACTTCGGCTACGCCGGCGACTTCCACGCATGGATCGACGAAATGGAGCGTTTCGTTACCGGGGCGGTAAAACCACGCCCGCAAGCCGCGCCTCGGACGAGGCCTCACATCGTCACCCTCGGCCGGTTCGCCGTCGTCGGCGAAGATGGCGACCTGCCGGTCTCGGAGTGGGGCTCTCGCCTGCCCCGTCTGCTGTGCAAGCGCCTGGTGGCGGCCCGAGGTTGGCCGGTGCCCCGGGAAGAGCTGTTCGAATTGCTTTGGCCGGGCGAGAGCGATCGCCGCCGGCTTGGTGCCCGGCTGTCGGTTCACCTATCGACCTTGCGTCGCATCCTCGGCGGCGGGGTCAGGGCCGATCGGCAGACGGTCGCCCTCGACTTGGCCGAGGTGTCAACCGACCTGGAAGCACTGTTCGGGGCCGAATCTGATGAAGCCACCGTCGACTGCTACACCGGCGAGTTTCTGCCAGAGGAGCGAGCCGAGGACTGGTCGAGCGGGGCCAGGGCCGAGGCCAGAGGGCGCTTCGCGCTTGCTGCCAGACGGCTGCTGGCCGCGGCAAATGATGGTGACGACCACCAGCGGGCGATCGATCTTGCCCGCCGTTTAATCGAGGCCGACCAGTTTGACGACAACGCCCATCGTCACCTGATCGTGGCGCTCAACCGAATCGGTGAGCCGGGGCTGGCCCGGCAGGCTCACGCCAGCTGGCAGGCGGCCATGGCCGAGCTTGGTGTCGACGCCGAGCCGCTTGAAGCCGTCCTAAAGTCCGGACCCTGAGGGCATCCCGAAAGGTTTTCTTAAGGGTTGTCGCCGATGCTCTGGTGATGAGCATCAGCGAACAAGAACAGAAGAGATCAAAGCCCCGCAGGGTGGCAACGGCGCTGGCCGCAACAGTGGCTGGCTCCGGTCTGATGATCGCCCTCAGCGCCTGCGGAGGGCAAGATTCAGACATCGAATTGCCGATGGCTGTCGAGATCGGCGGCAACGACTACAACTTCGTCGAATTGCCGGACGAGATCGCCGCCGGAGCGACGATCACCCTCCGCAACGATTCCGACGTCGAGCTGCATGAGATCGTGGCCATCCGCCTGCCAGACGACGAGGATCGGCCAGCGTCCGAGCTCATCCAACTCCCACCGGAGGAGCTCGGGGCCTTCGGGTTCCCATCTGCGGTCATCCTCGCTCCCGTTGGCGCTGGCAACATCAACGCCGTCGGATCTGGTGCCCTCGACGAGCCGGGGCGCTACCTGCTGTTCTGCTCCATACCGGTCGGCGCCGATCAGGACGAATATCTCGAAGCTGCTGCCACATCCGAGACTGCGCCCGAGGTCGACGGTGGGCCACCGCACTTTGTGGAAGGCATGTGGGGCGAGGTAACCGTCGTGGAACAGTAGGCCTGCGGCCGGGCTGTCTGCTGGTTCATGATGAGACCAAAGACATGGCTGAACTGCTCCAACTCCGCCTGCAGGGCACGGTGATCGACGGCGTACTGAACGTCGAGTCGCGACACGGATCGCTCGACCCTCAACACCCGGGTCTCATCACTCAACTCAACAGCCTGCGCGCTCTTAACAAGGATGCCCGGGCCAATCGCACAGCAATCCAGAACTGGGATTGAACAGGCCGGCTTCGTCCTGCAAGGTCAAGGTCAACGTCCAGGTCAACGGCAACGTCAAGGTCAAGGTCAACGTCAAGGCTGCAGCGGGCTGGCAGACCTTTTTCGACTTCGACGACGGCGAGGTCAAGCCGAACAAGCGCATCGACAGCAAAATTTCGACCCCGCTGTTCCAGCTGCCTATCGGTGCCATCTCCACCTCTCGGGGTGAGCCGATCGGGCCGCTGTCGCTGCCGACCAGAAACCTCCTCCGCCACATCACGTGGGGAATCCCCAGTGGCCAAGCCGTGGCCGGCGCCATGGGCCAGCCCGCCCTTCTCGACGCCGACCTGGCCGACGTCAACGCCATCGTTCCTCGGCTGGCAGGACGAACGCCGCTTTGGCTGTACATACTCCGGGAGGCCGAATTGATCGCAGATGGGCTTCATCTTGGCCCAGTTGGTGGTCGCATCGTGGCCGAAGTCTTCATCGGCCTGCTCCAGATGGACTCCGACTCATACCTGTCGGCCGAACCGGGTTGGCAACCCACGCTGCCGACCAGAACAGGCGACGGTGACTTCCGGATGGCCGACATGCTGACCATCGCCGGCGTCGACCCGACCAGTCGAGGCCAGTAGCACCAGGCATAGAGTTCGGAGCCACACAGCCACAGAGTGATAGTCGTTCACCGGATAGATGAACAAGAAAAACGCCGCTGCTGAGGTGATTGTCTCTGGCGACCTACCGGTGTTTGAAGGTTGGCCGTCGCTTGTCCTTGGTTCCATAGGGTGCTGATGACGGTACGGACCGTGTCACCTAACAAGAAAGCGCGACCTGGTCCACACCAACCTGCCCGACCGACCTCGCTGATGAGCGGCTAAGCGATTCAGGTCGTCTTATGGCCTTGGCAGACTGTTTTCAAATCGGAACGTACTAATTGGCCCGCAAATGTCACCAGCGTTTCAAACTTGGACATCGACTCATCGCGGCCTAAAGTGCGGCGACTGAGGTTAGGGCTGGAGGGCTGATGGCTAGCAAGAATACGGCTGATGGGTTGACGGCGGGTTTCGTTGGCCGCAATGCGGAGATCAACGTCTTGCGGGGAATGCTTGAGGGACTAGGCCGTGGCAACGGTGGCTTGGCCTTTGTGCTTGGTGAGGCTGGCATCGGTAAGAGCCGGTTGGTGGAAGAGCTTGTCGATTCTGCCAAGGTCACCGATGCTGCGATCTCGGCCGGGATGGTCGATGAGTTCGACCAACGCCGACCGTTCGCTGGATGGCTCAGCGTCCTTGGCCTTACCCCCGATTCCGGTGACCCGATGGCGGCCGAGATCGGAGCCGTCCTTGCTGGGGAAGGTCCGGCTGTCTGGTCGGCTTATCGCACCAGTTCGGCCATTATCGATCTCGTCGAGCATCGGTGTTCCGAGACACCGCTCGTGCTGATTCTAGAAAACCTGCACTGGGCCGACGACGACACCGTGGAGACCGTTTCCCGCCTGCAGGCCAGGGCCGCATCGTTACCGCTTATGCTCGTTGGGACGGCGCGACCGGGAGTATGGAGCTCGGCACTCGACAGGCTGGCGGACCAGGCCAGACAGATCGCCCCTGAGTCGATCATCGAGATTCCGCCGCTGAACGTGGTCGAGACCGAGCAGATGGCTGCACATCTGATCGGCGGCAGACCGGGTCCTTTTCTGCGCCCTCAGCTCGAACGAACTGCCGGGAATCCGCACCTCGTCGCCGAACTGGCGGGAATGGTACGAAACGCCGTCGATGGCCTTGATGCCAACAACCACGGTGAGGTTGATGTTGGAGCCGACTTCGACCACGAGCCACTGCTCACCTCTGCCGCAGCGTTTGTGCCCCAACGTCTGGTCGATGTGTTGTCGGTGGCATCGATTCTTGGAACGACGTTTGCTGTCGACGATCTCTCAGCGCTTCTTCGCAGAAGCTCCGCTGAGTTGGTCGGCCCGCTCGATGAATCGGTGCGATCCGGAACGCTACGAACATCGGGTCAGAACTATCAGTTCCGCCACGACCTGGTGCGAGATGCCCTGTATGACGGACTCGACGAGCCGATTCGGGTTGCTCTTCATCGCGATGCGGCGATCCACCTCATGAGCCATGGTGGAGCTCTTGAGCGCGTCGCCGAACACGTACTGCGTTCGGCGACAACCGACGACGACACAACTATCAATCTGTTGGACACCTCGGCGGTGAGCGTTCGTTCTCGGTCGCCGATTGTGGCCGTCGAGCTATGGCAGCGCAGTCTGAGCCTGCTGTCGGAGGATGACCCTCGACGGGCCGCGGTGATCGATCCATTGCTCGAAGCGCAGCTTCGCATAGGCGCTCATGTCGAGGTTGAGGAGCAGAGCCGTTCGCTACTCCAGCAAACCCACCCGCCAGAGAGACGACGTCGGCTTCGGCGGTACCTGGTGCAGTCATTGATCCTTCGTGGTCGACCGGCCGAGGCCCTGGCCGAGGCAGATGCGGCCCTCGACGAATATGGCTACACCCAGGCAGAAGAGGCAGAGCTGCGATCAGCGCGCGCTTTCGCACAGCTCTCACTCGGCCAACTCGCCCTCGCTAAGGAGACCGCGGCCCAGGCGGTCCTCGAAGCGCGTGCCGCTGGCGACGACAGCGTGCTTCGCGATGCGCTTGTGTCGGCAGCACAGGTTGACTCGGCGGGTGGCCATGTGGTTTCGGGAGCGGCATACGCCCTCGAAGCGGTGCAGATCGTCGACAAGATGATGGATCCGGAAGCCAACGCCAGAATGGCCCACGCCGCGGCCGGCAGTTTCCTGGTAACCGTCGACCGAGTCGACGAAGGTCTCCGGGTCATGAACCATGGCCGAATCACCGCCGAACAGGTCGGCGCTAAGGGTTCGCTGGCCCTCTGTCACGTGTCGCTTGGTTACAGCCTCACAGTGATCGGCGATTGGGACGAAGCCATCGTCGAGTTCGAGTCCAGCCGGGCTCTCGATGACGGTCAGAACATAGCCTGGCCCATTCTCAGTCACGGTGCGCTCGGACTGATCGCCTTCGAGCGGAACCAGATCGCTGACGCTCAACGGCACATGGACGAGGCGGACGCCGCGTTGGCCGCAGGTCACGCCCCGGCCAGGATCGAACACGTCATGCTGGTAAAGGCGATGCTTTTGGAGGCCGACGGGCGGGCCGCCGATGGACTTGCCACACTGATGCAGGCTTGGACGATGATGACCTCGGCCGGGCTCGGCATGTCATCGCCGGTGATCGGCCCAGCGGTGGTCCGTCGCCTGATCAACCTGCCGAACGAAGGTGGAATGGACGACGCCCGAGCTGCGGCCGACTTCGTCGGCACGTTCGCCGACGCCAACCCTGGCGCGGCATCGTTCACCGGAGCAGGCCTACTGTGCGAAGCGCTGGTTGCCGGAGACGGCGACAAGGCGTTGGCCGCGGTGGAGAGCTATCGGGCCGGGCATCGGAGGTTGGAAACGGCATTGGCATGCGAAGATGCCGCCCGCTTGCTCGGCACGGCCCGTCGAACCGAGGCGGTCGAGATGTTGGAGGTCGCGGCATCGCTCTACGGTCAACTCGATGCCGAGCGGGGCACGCTTCGAGTCGCAGATGCACTCGCCCAATATCGCGGCGGCGCCAGGCGGACTCGGCCGGCTCGTCCGGCTCACGGTGTTGCAGCTCTTACCAATACCGAAAGGACCGTCGCCGACCTCGTGGCAAAACGATTGTCCAATCCGGAAATCGCTGAGCAATTGTTCATCTCCCGGCGCACGGTCGAAACCCATGTCAGTCGCATCTTGGCCAAACTGGGAGTTCGTAGTCGTCGCGAGGTGGCAAAGCAGCTCGACGACCATCGGTAGTTGCCACTAGTCAATGCCTATTAGCTGCAAGTCATAGGTGAGATAACTCAGTATTCCGCTGGCATTCCTCTGGGATTTGTCGAAATACGTAATTCTCACGGATGCCGATCCCTCAACCATCGACAAGAGTCAGTGAGATTGATGTGGAGCGGTGTGCGGCCACGGGCGACAGCTGCGCACCCGGATGAGGGCACCGGTGTTGCGCAATGACTGAAGTGGTAAAAACCGTCGCTAGAAGAGGTCGCACTCGAAAGGTTCTCAGCGGGCTAATCGCGCTTGGGCTGGTACTGGCCGTCTGGGTAATGGCTGCATCGGCACAGACCGGTCCACTGTTCAAGTTCGGCAACGTGTCGAACGTAGAACCAGATTCGATCGCTCTCGACGGTAAGAATTGGTCGACGGCAAAGGCCAATATCGAAGCCCACCTCGACGGCGGACAGATTGTCATCCCCGGTAGCGCAAGGGCCAACGCGTCGTTCACGCTTAGCGAGACCGAGGTAACGGTCGACGACGACACGACCACAATCGTGTTCCGAGGTAAATCAAGCGACCGACTGTCGCTATTCGCCGGCCCGGGGGGAGAGACCGACGTACTGGTCATCCTGTCCTGGGATGGTCCTTCCGACACCGCTCCCGATATCGGCGTGACCTTTAGCAACCGTGTGGCCTCCCTCGGTTCGGCGCTCGGCCTCGACCCCGACTCGTTTCTCGGTTCTCTCACCACGCCCAGTTTCGCCACGACGTTCGGCCGCACCGACGGCAACCGTGAAGGCAACGGCCACTTCTCCCGCAGCTCTAACCTCCCGACCGCGGCCACCGACTACTACGCCGAAATCTACGGATCTGCCCCGGGCCAAGTCGCACCTCTAAAGAACGTGGGGAACGGCCTCCAGGCCACAACGACCATCGACGTCGATGCGCTGGGCAGCGCAGCAGGTGACATCTTTCCCTACTCCCCGGGCAGCCCGCTCGTCCTCGAAGGCAGCCTCGGCATCGGCCTCGACGACACCTTCGACCTAGCGGTGAGCGGCTGGAACATCACCGCCACGCTTCCGGCTCAGGATCTCCCGGACGTGTTTCCGTCGTTCATTGATTTGGCCGATTCAACCCAACGGTGGAAGCTCGGCCTCAAGTATGACGTTTCGAAGCAATTGACCACGCTCAGTGCCACGGTTAACGCAAAGACCGAGCTCTTCGGCCCGACAACAAACTTCGCCTTGACGGCGACGATTGGTGCCGGTGCCGGACCCGACCAGGGCGGCGGAGGTGGCACCACCACAACGACCGCTCCCAGCTCCACCACCAGCTCGACCGTTGGCTCTTCCACCACCGGTGCAACCACGTCTACCACCGACGGAACGACGTCTACTACCGACGCGACAACGACTACCAGCGCAGCGACCACGACCACGACCGGTGCGACAACAACTACCACTCGGGTCTTCAATCCGCGGCTGGTCGAGGTCAGCCTCTCGGCCAACATCAACACCGACTGGACCCCACCGTCCGGGTTCGATTTCATCCAGGTCACGAACCTCAAGGTCGAAGGCAAGTTCGCCGAGCAGAGGAACGCTGCAGGGCAGATCAGCACCAAGTTCACCGGCGGCTTGAAGGGTCAAGCTCTAATCGGCGGCAAAGTGTTCAAGCTGGAAACCTCGGGCGAGCTCAAGCGAGCTAGCGGCACCACCCAGGCCAGCGGCAAGTTCCGCCTCGACTTTGCCGATGTGATCTCGACCAAAGAGATCCTTGACTCCATCGGTGTTGACACCGATTTGATTCCCTCGGTTGTAACCGACCCGTCTGTCGGCCCGGTCAGCCTCGAAGTCGGCTACAAGGACGGCACCGCCGAACTGATCCTCACCGGCGAGATGTCGGCATACACACTGCCGACTGGCCAACCAATCGCCGCCCGTTTCCTGCTGCGGCTCGACACCAATGCCGAGTTCATGTTTGGCCTTCGGCCAGCCAGCGACCCGGCCCTCAAGCTGTCGAAGTTGCTGCCAGACGGTATGACCGTGCCGGACCAGATCGACTTCATCCTGGCCGATGACGAGTCCGGTTTCGGCTTCGTGTTGGCTAGTAGCGCCTTCAGCAAGAGCACGGCCGACATGTCGCCACTCGTCGCCGAATTCTTCCGTCCGCTCGAGGGTAAGAAGATCAACGACGCCACGCCGTTCAACGTCGAGATCCCCGGACCGTCGCTAACCATTATGGCCAGCTTCAAGATGCCGGAAGATCTGACCAACCTGGTCGAGACCCTCGGCGTCCAGCCTCGGGTCTTCGCCCGCGGCACGTTGCCGCTCGACCCGACCGGCACGCTGTCGCTCAAGGTTGGCATGCGGGCTAGGGGCGACATCCTCCCCGACTGGATCAGCAAGACCGAGCTGAGTTTCGTCATGAGCGCTTCGGCTGCCCCGGCCGAGGTATCGATCGGCATCGAAGGCAGTATCGACTTCCGCTTCCGAGCAGGGCTGCCGCCTGACGTCGTAGCCGCTCTCGACGGTGCTGTTCCGGTGACCGCCTCGGTGCCGGTTCCCGAGGGCTCGCCCTGTGCGAACGGCACCGTGGCCACCAAGTCCGGTACCAACCTGTCCGACGTCCGGGCTTACTGCTATGACGAGCTGCGGCTAACCGTCGGCGCCGACATCGTGCTCACCGCCGTTCCACCCAGCGTCAAGCTTGCGTTGCGCGGTTCGCTGCAAACAGTCAACCCGAACGCGGTCTGGAATCCGTTTGGCCTCGAATGGATTGCTCTCGACAACGGTCAGATGGAACTCGATATCGGTGTCTCGGAATCGGGAATCACCGTAGGTATGAAGGTAAACGGCAGGCTTCTCATCGGCGGCAGGGATCTGTCCGGAGCTCTGTCGGCGGATGTGAGTGTGATTCCGGGCTCGCCGCCTTCGGTTTCGGTCAAGCTGCGGGCGATCCAGATCTCCTCCGGAAGCGGACTCTCGATGTCGGACGTCATGTCATTCACCAACACAGTTGCAGGTCAGGAGTTGGTCGACCCGGCAAACCTGGGCGTGCCGAACTTCGCCCTGCGGAACTTCGACCTCTCGTTCTCGCCGCTTGGCGACCCGTCGATTTGTGTGCCCCAGGGCATCGTGTTGGCTGCTGACCTCTACGTGAATCCGAGGAACAACCCCCCGGCCGCCGACTACAGCTGTGATAACGGGGTACGAGCGCCGTCTAACCCTGACGGCGCCTGCGGCGCCAACTTCGACAAGGGCTGCGTCATGGGCGGCAACTTCCAAATCAGTCTCACCGGTATCAAGGGCCAGGCTGATCTGGCCTCGCTCGAATTCGGTCCGATTCATATCGGTGTCGCTCCGCCGAACAGCAATCGACCCGACCCTGGCGGCTTGCGGGCTGACTTCGCGCTGACACTCGGTCAGCAGAAGTTGGTGATCTCCGGGGCCGGCTACTTCGATAATGTCGCCGACCCCAACGCAGGCGCCCTGTTCGAGGGCCAGGTCTTCGTATCGCTCAAGCCGACGACGGTCCAGGTCTACGGCCAGGCGGAGATCTTCGGCCGTGGGGCCATGTTCGATTCGACGGCCAGTATCGACATCTTGTCCGGCGGAAGCCCGGAGCTGAGCATCTACGTGTTGATGGCGGTCGACGGCGATCAGGTCGGCCAGCCTGCATGGTCGCAACTGGTGCTCGGCGAGACCGAGGAACCACTGCAAGTCATCGCCGATGTGGCAACCGTCGCCGGTTACCTGCTCGACGAACTCGACCGCACCGGTGACCCGATCCACGTCTTGGCCGTTGCCCCCGGGGCGGCTGAGGCCAGCAACGTCGACCTGCCGGATTGGGTCGATCTGTTCAACGACAAATACCTGAGTAGTGGCGTCCAGGACATCGCAGACGGGCTGAGTCTCGGCCGGGACCAGATTGCCGACATCGCGCTCAACGGATCGCCGTCGGTCGATGTGCCGGGCGTGCCTTCTATCCCGGTCGAGGAGGAAATCTGCGAACCGATCTCCGGCTATTGCTACACGATCGACGTCTGTCTCGGGATTTCGCAGGACGGCGGCTGCTGGATCACTCCGCCGTTCGAGCTTCCGGGCGTTAGCGGCATCTGTAGCGAGCTCCCGGCTGCGGCCAGAAACGGCAGCGGCGACTGTACCGCCCCGCTGCTGGTCAGCGCCGTGCTCATCCCAGTCTTCGAAGATGTCATCGACGCCGTCATCGACCCCTTCGTCGACGACGCCATCGACTTTGAGATCCGCCATCTGGCCGAAATCTCCGAAGGTATTCTGAACGGCAGCATCCCCCTGCTCGAGCTCGACTGTGCCGAGTTTGACTTCGAACTGTCGTCGGCCCGCCAAGAGGTTCGTCTCGCTATGCAGGCCACCGTGCTGGCCCGAGCGTTCGGCTTCGAGACCGGCTTCGACTTCAGCGACCCGGAAGCCAGCGCTGCGGCGCTGCTGCCCAACCTGGTGTCGAGCTGGCTCGATCCGAGCAACATCTCATGCGGCGAGCCCCGCTCGGATGAGTTCAACGAACTGGTCGAGAGCGGCGTCGATCCAAGCGACCGGCCCTATCTAACGGCTGAAATCCGAACCGATGACAACCTCATCATCGAGGGTAATGCGCTGTCGGGTACCGTCGTGGCCAACCGCGAGATCGATTCGACCTGGCAGGCCGAACTGGTGGCCAAGACCGCGGACGGGGTTGTCATCCCGGCCCTGAGCGAGACCATCACGTTCGCTCCCGGTGCCACCGAGCGCCGGTTCAGCAACATCGTCACCGACGACTTCGCCATCGGCACCGCCCGTGACGCCCTAACGTTGGAGCTGACCGCGGTCGGGGTGCCAGCCGAGGATCTGCCAACCGATCTTTGTTGCGACCTCGACGCTACCTCGGTGACGTTGGTCAACTCGCCCCCGAAGATCGAGAACGTATCGGTGTCTGGAGACCGCGAGGAGGGATCGACGATCACCTTGTCGTGGACTATCGACGACCCGGGTGAGGAAGCCAACTTCCCGATCACGATCGACTGGGGAGACGGAGACACCTTCTCGCCGACGTTCGGCAGCTCTACCGAGGTGTCGATTCCCCATGTCTACGCCGATGACGGCAGCTACGTGGTGACGATCACCCAGTACGACGACGACACCGGACGAGATGTCGCCTCGCTGGTCATCGACATCGCCAACCTGGCGCCGGTCGTCGGGAACATCACCGCCTTTGGCCAGGAAGGGGCGGTCGGCACGGTCATCATCACCCCGGCCGACCCCGGTGTCTTTGACCCGCAGACCGTGACCGTCGACTTCGGTGACGGCTCACCAATCACCGACTACTACTGGGAGCCGAGCTTTGGCCGGTCGCTTCGGGTCGAGCATGTCTATTCCGACCGGCCTGGAGTCAGCCCCGAGTTTCGCGGTGTCCCGACCGATATCTACGACGTCACGGTGACGCTGACGGACAACGGCGGGCTTAGCTCAGAGCCGACCGAAGCCGAAGCTCCGATCGGAAACCAGCGTCCGGTGATCGAGGATCTGGAAATGAAGATCGACGCATCACAATTCGCGACGGCCACCGGACGGGTCGTCGACCCCGGGATAAACGACACACACACCGTCTTCGTCTCGTTCCTCGACGGCGAAGACCCGCTCCAGGAGATCATCCCCGAGCCCGACGGCACGTTCACCGCGACCTTCCAGTACCCAGAACCTGACGAGGTGGTGGTAGCGGCCTACGCCGTCGACGATGACGGCACGAGAGGGTTCACCTACCTCGATGAGGACACCGGCGACGGCGAGGGCCAGGTCGCAGTTGAGATGCAGCCTCGCCCATCGGCGGTATTCGACACCGGTGATCGCGACGTGACGTTCACCGCGACGATCTCCAATGTCGGCTTCCTTGCCATCAGCGTGAGATCGATCAGCGATGATGTCTACGGCGAGCAGTGCACTGACGACACCATCGGTGCCGGCCGCCAGGTTCAGCCCGGCGAGTCCTTCGATTGCGTCTACGTCGGTGCCGTCGACGGCGACGTTGGCGAGCTGAAGAGCAATACGGTCACGGTCGGTGCCCTTGCCCAATCGCAGGGACTGCAGTTCGTGACCGCGACCGCCGAGGTCAACATCGTGGCCGACGGAACCGAGACCGCCGACGTCGAGATCGACCTCGACACGGACGTCGCCTCCGTGGTTCCGCCGGGCAGGCTGGTGAACTACACCGCGACCATTGAGAACGTCGGTTCAGGCCCGTTCACGATCGACGCCATCTCCGATGCTCAGATTGGTGACGTGTGTGAAACCGTGGTCGGCACCGAGGTCGGGGCCGGTCAGTCGGTTACCTGCGACTTCGCTGCCGGTGTCGGTGGTGCGGTGGGAACCGTCACCACCCGCACGGTGACCGTCGGGGTATCGAATCTCGTCGGATCGGACACGGCCGCTGCCGAGGCCTCGGTCGAGGTTGTCGGCGCTCCCGACGTGCCGGATCTTCTGGTGTTCGCGGTGCCTCACCCCCGCATAGCTTTGTCCGGTGAGGAGGTCCAATACAACGTGAGTATCCGCAACGTCGGCCCGAGCTCGTTCACCATCGACTCGATCGAAGAATCGGTTGGTGCGGAATGTACGGAGATCATCGGCCAGACCCTTGAACCTCAGGAGATAGCGTCCTGTGGCATCAACGAAGCGGTGTTCGGCGACGTCGGTGAAACCCTCACCAGGCAAGTCACGGTCACGGTGTCGAATGCTCTCGGAACCGACACCCAAACCGCCGAAGGCCGAGTCCAGATCGGGGCCGGACCAAGCATCACCCTCGACCCCGTCGAGACCGGTGAGGTCAACCAGCCGACGACCGTCAGTGGCAGCTTCGACGGGAACCTCGACAACCTGCCCCAACTGAACATCAACTGGGGCGACGGTGGCGAGAACCAGTTCGTTGCTGGCGGCGGCGTCATCAACGACGATGGCACCTTCTCCATCGACCACACCTACGCCGAGGCCGGAACGTTCGAAATCCTCGCCATCCTCGACGATAGGGACAACCTGCGGGCCGAAGACCGAACGACAGTGCTGATCAGGGCTGAAAACGTCCTACCGGAACTGACCGTCGATCCCCTCGATTCCGTGATAGCCGGGGGCGGCGTTGACCTGATCGGCAGCTTCACCGATGCCAATACCGACGACACCCACACCGCCACGGTCGACTGGGGCGACGGCAGCCCGATCGCTGACGCCATCGTGGCCGAGGTTGACGGGTCGGGTTCCTTCGTGGCTCAGCACACCTACTCCGAGGTCGGTGACTATGAGATCACCGTGACCCTGACTGACGATCGCGGCTTCCCGGCTACCGACGTGCAGACCGTGACCGTTAGTTCCGGTACCGCCACGATCGGGGGCGCGGTCCTCAGGGCCGACGACTCTGTAGTAGCCGACGTGCAGATCGACCTGTTTGAAGCCAATGCCGACGGTTCTCGCGGCACATTCCTCGGAACCGCGAGGACCGACGACGCAGGCCGATACGAGTTCACGGTGGTGGCCGGCTGCAACCGGCTCACCTTCATCGCTCCCGACGGTGACACCTTCAGCGGCAGTCGCTGGCTACAGCCGGTCGTATGTGTCGATGTCGGTGATGTCGTTACCGACCTCAACGGAATTCTCGACGGGGTGGTCAACTCGATTCTCGGTGGTCGGGTGACCTTTGGAGATGATTCGCCGGTGCCGGGCGTCAAGATCGACCTATTCCATCAGGCTGACGGTGGCGGCCGAGGCCAGTTCGCTGGCTTCATGCAGACCGGCGATGACGGTAGATACAGCTTCGATGTGGTTGCCGACTGCTATGTGCTCACCTTTACCGCCCCCGACGGCGAAACATTCAGCGGCAGTCGTTGGTTCCAGCCGGTCACCTGCATCGCTGCCGGGGAGGTGATCGAGGATCTCGACGCCGAGCTGGATCAGATGGCCGATGCTTCCCTCGGTGGAACGATAACGAGGCGTGACGGCTCGGTTGTCGAGGGCGTCCAGGTGACCTTCTTCGATACCGGTGGCGACGGCTCCCGAGGTACCTACCTTGGTCAGGACTTCTCCGGGGCAAACGGCACATTCGCCTTCCAAGCGTCGGCAGGCTGCTACTGGTTGGTTTTCGTTGCCCCTGACCAGCAGACCTTCATCAACAATTCACCGTATTTCGAGCTGTTCCGATGCGTGGACACCGGCGATGTCGTTACCGACCTCGATGCCGTGCTCCAGCCATAGATCTCGACTGCAACTGCTGAGGTGTAAATGTGAGCGGTGGCCGCCGGACGGCTACCGCTCGCTGCGGAGGTATCCACAAACCGACTAAGAGCCCTCGAACAGATCCAGAATGTTCTGGGCCGCCACGGTGTTTGCCAGGCCAAACCCCGGACCGTTGTAACCCATCATGGTGTTGTCGACTATTCGGTAGGACCCCGGATCGCCATGGCAGCCCCCTTCGATGAAGTCGACCGTGCTCTCAACCTCGAGCTGTTCGATGCGTTCCTCCGGTTCGACAAACCCGACTGCGGCCAACTCGTCAGCCCAGATACGGACCATCGGATCTATTTCGCCGATCCGATCGCCCCACCAGGCCTCGGCCGTTTCGAGGTCTGCTGCGCATGACGGCCAGAAACTGTCTCGGGCCACACCGGCATCGTCGCCTCCGTTGCGGCCCACGTACTCATCGGCCAACCCGAACAGTGCGTGCCCGAGCTCATGGGGTAGGTCGCGCATGGTCCCGGCGGGAAACGAGCTGTTGACCAGCACCATCGAATTTGCCACCGGGTCATCGCTTAGCCGTTGAGGGTCGGGACCAAAAAAGTCGAGATCCTGCCCGGCAACAGAGTTGATCCCGGGCACAACCGAATAGGGGTCGAGGGCCAACGTCACGAACGAGGCGTTCGTCAGCTCAATAGGTTCGGGTTCGTTGTTGTTCAACCAGCCGGCAGGCAACACTGGTGAAAAATCGGTGATCCAGACGTTGAAACGGTTCTTGTTCGATCGAAATGGCTCCCATCCGAAAAGCCCCAGCTCACCCCAGAGGGCGTCCTGCGGGCTGGCGGTTGGCATGCCATTGTCGTCGTACAGCTGGGCATGTTCGTCCCATCCGACGAACATGCGGGCGACCTCGTCGAACGCCTCGAGGTCATCCCAGCCCCACGGGGCGATGATTAGGTTGATCCGGTCAGCTTCGGAGTCGTTATGTGCACTCACTAGGTGGCGAAGGCCGTCGGGAGCAGGAATTTCCGTGGTGGTCGTTGGCGCCAGCGTGGTGCTGGTGCTTGTGGTCGGCGCCACGGTTGTGGCGGTCGATGCCACCGGGGCGGTGGCGGGGCTTGTTGGAGTGGTGCCAGCGTCGCTAGACGTAGACGAGCAGCCGGCGAGAGCGAGCAGCAAAGCAAGGAGCGTTCCGCGGAAACGAACTTTCACGAATGGGACTCTAGGAGCCAATTTGGGCGCTGGTAGGTCGCCCCGGTTGAGCGCCAGCTGCCGATGGTTGGGCCTACGGTTTCGCTGCGGCGTTGCGTAGTTGGGTTCCACCGTCGCGTGCGGTGTAGTCGATGATCAGCTCGACATCTCGAACCTGCGTGAGATTAACCCCGGTCTCGCCGAAGAGGTCGAGCCGCCAACGACTGTCGGCCAGTCCAACGGCCTCGAATGGCAGATACCGATCGTCGTCGTAGTTGCGAACAAACATGCCGGTATCACCCGGTCGCCCGCTGGTGACGATCGATGTTGGCACCACATCGTCGGAGAACCGCTGGTCTTCAGGACCGGTCCGCTGATAGCCGGAGCTCACATCGGGCCGGACTCGGGTGGAGCCTCGGAGCAAGGTCAGCTTGGCCGGAATGGCCAACGGGCCGTTCGGTCCTTCGACGGTCACCGCCACCGACTTGATGCGTCGCATGTAGTGGCCTGGGGTCCGTCGGTCGAGCGCCGATTCGGGGATCTTCATTTCGATCACGCCGTCGCGTCGCAGTGGGTCTACCCCGCCAAGCTCGCTCAGCCGGATTGGCAGGGTCAGCTCGTGTTCGCGTCTTGCCTGATCGAAGTAGGCCGCTTCCATAGTGGTCAGGTCGAGCATCAGACCTTCGCCCGATAGCAGCCCTTTGCGAAGCGAATCCCAGTTGTTGGCCGAGATGAACGAGATGTCGTCGTCGCCGAGCTCTAACCGGCAAGCCGCCTCGGCTCGTCTGGCTAGGTCGAGGGCGATCGAATAGGCGTGGAAGTAGATCTCCGAGGCTCGGTCGACCAGGCTGTTCCACATCTGAGCGTCGGTGAAACGGGCTCGGTGGTGCTCGTGGATTGCCTCCACGTGGGAGATGACCATCTCCAAGGTGTTGATGTTGTCGATGGCGATTCCGACAGCGGTTTCGGCCGCGGCCAGCTCCTTGTTTACCTGGGCCACGGCGATGGCCGCCTGCTTCTTCTCCTCGGCAAACACCGCCTTGCGTCGCTCCAACTCGGCCCGGTTTGCAACCAGTCCGGCGCTGCCGTCGAGCACGTCACCGACGGTGCCGAGGCCATCGGCGATGGAGTCGATCGCCCCTGCCACCTTGCTCCCGCCGTACTCGACCAATACGACCGGAGAGGAAATGCCAGCTGCTCCGACGATCGCCTCCGGCCCTAGACCGACCGCCCCTGCGATCTGGCTCATCACGCCGGACACCGTCTTGACCACCAAGCCCGCGGTTTCCAAGCCGAACGCCGCGGCCTCAAGCGAGGTCTCATCGGGTCGTCCATCGACGAACTCTTTTGCGGCAACCGCGGCCTTCTGTGCTTCTTGTAGGCCCTCGACTACCTGCTCGGCTTCCTTCTTCTCCAGAGCAAGGAAGCTTCGAGTTCCTCGCTGCAGTGACACCTCCTGGGTCGACATCAGCTCCCGCAGGGCGGTGTCATCGCGAGACTCCAAAGCGTTGAGTAGCGTGCCGCCAAGAAGTCGGACCTGGTTGGCCGCCGCTCGGGCTCGCCAGTGCAGCAGACGGAATCGGTGGTGCGGCACTTTGGCTGCCGCTCCGGTAATCGTCGCCGCTCCGCCGGTTCCGGCTGCCGCGGCACGAACCAGGGCTCCCGGGTCGATCGGGGCGCCGAACAGGGCCAGCGCCCGCTCGATACCGTCGATGTTCTGGCAGTGGCGTACCTTGTAGAGCCGATCGGTGATGACATCCCAATAGCCCAAGAGCTTCGGGTTGGCCGGCACACAGAAAGTTAGCTCGAGAGTAATGGCCGGTGGCTCTTCAGCCGACCGAGGTTTGTTCATGTTGGTCTGCGGCGAGGGGATTTCGCCAAGCAGTTTGCGAAGTTCTTCCGGTAGTCCTCGCTGTTCAAGCTCGGCTGCACTGAAGTCGACCGGGTCGTCGGCGGGCTTTCGTACCGGTCGGTCGCCCAGAATGTCGGCCGCCATCACATAGAGTTGGGCCGCCTCGTTTACGGTCTCCAGGGTGTCCTGGCTGAAGAGCTGATCGGCCCACGCAATCAGATTGTCGAGGTAGGCCATCACCACGGCCTTCTTGTAGGACGAGGTCCGCAACCGAGCCACGACGTGCGGATCGAACGGGTTGTCCTGGATCTCGCCGAGAAGATACTCGACCCGGTCCCGCACGGCCCGGCTATCGCCGCCTTTAAGCAGGACGCCAAGATCCTCGGCCGCTTCAGCTATGGCCTCTTGGCGAAGTGGCTTGATCTGCCACGATTCGCCCCGTGTATCGCCATCCCTAGAGGCAGCGGTCGGATTAAAGATGAAGTGCAACCATCGCTGCGCCTCACCGAAACGTTGGTTGCGGGTTAGCAGCTTGGCGATCAGGAACGGCACATGGAAGAACAGCTCCCAGTGGTAGGAGCTGAACGAGCCTGCGACACCAAAGTCGATGGCCGCCTCGGCTCGGCCGGCGACCGCTTTCGTTTGGTAATCGCCGCGGTCGCCGATGGGTAGCTGCAGCGCCTGATGGCGAAGCGGTCCGCTCGGGGCCGCCAATAACCCGGCTACCCCCGATTGATCGAGAGCTCGACGGAACTCACCAACCAACGGGTTGCTCAGCAGCCGCAGCTCAGCGCGGGCCCCGTTTCCGTCGTCTTTCGCCGCGACGACCAAAAACCCGGCCAACTTGTCCTGGAATACGAAGGGCAGCCGATCGAATGACAGATCGGTGCGGCGCGTCGCTACAGCTTTCCAAGGTGGCGTAACGCCATCGAGAAGCTCATGAGGGATCGTCGGCGCACGGCCAGCCTTGGTCGTTACCGCTACTCGGAACGAGATCGCCTCAAGGGCCTTCACGGTGCTATCCCGCGTTGCCTCAGTGAAAGCTTCGGCGACCACTGCGCTCCTCACCGAGCGATCCTTCCCGGAGAAGAGGCTGACTATTGAGTCTGCGATCGTCCTCGCCACCTGAAGTAGTGGTGGACCGGAGGCGTTGATGCGATAGGTCACCGCCCGAGCGTTGTCTTCCGTCAGCGTCGGCAGTTGGTTATTGAGCTCACCTCGTCTGTACGAGACGTACAGACTGGTGGCGGTTGAAGATCCGAATCCGAAGCTCTGGAACCGATCGTGTGTAGTCGGCCGTTCGACCGAGAGCCGCTGTGGCAGACCGGGCCGGGGCCGGAGTCCTCGACCCGAGTCCGACAGTTCAAAGCCGGGCCACCGCAGCATGGTGCCGCCGTCCCGGTAGCTGACCGCCAGCACCAGATCGCTCGTTGTGCCGTCGAAACGTACGTCGAACGAGAAGCGACTGAAGTCGAGGTCTCCGCTATCTGGGTCGGTCGGGATTTCGAGGTCTTCGCCTGCGATTGTGGTCGGCATATAGCGGGCCGCCCCATCGGACAGAACCTTTGGAGTCCACTGGCCATCTCGGAGCTCGGTCATGCTCAATGAGCAAGAGGTGAACCGGCGGGCCTTTGCGTCGTCATCCTTGGGATCGTCTGGTGCCTCATCCTTTGGCTCGAACTCGGCCCAGAAAATCCGAAGCCGTCGATTGTGAAAGACAGGGACAACGTGGTCACCGGAAATATCAACCTCGATGCGCCTCCACGGCGACCACTCGATGCCGGCGGTGAGGGTGCGGTGCCAATAGTGCTTCGGACTGCTGGTGGTTCGCCCGATCAGATGCACCACCTCTGGCGTGGTGGGGCGAGAACCGTCGTGCTCCTGACAGATGCCGACGATCTCCAGGCTGGCCACCGAGTCGAGCTGTTCCAAATACCGGGCGAAAGCTCGTTCAGCGGCGGAGTCGGTTAGGTCGGTCTGGGCTAAGTCGCGTTCAAGGTCCTCGAAGAACGGTGACTTGTCGTTGCGCAACTCTGGCTCGAGCCAGTTCTCGGGGTGCAGGAATACCTTACGATTGGCCTCCCACAACCGGTAGGACTTCATCCACCTCCACTGCTCAGCCGCATCGGTATCAAGCACGGCAACCTCCTCGATGCCGAGCAAGGTCCGCTGCACGAACTGCTGCACGCTGTAGACAGCCTGGGCCAACCGGGTGGTGAGCTGGCATGACGACATCTCGGTGTCGATCAAGAAGTGACCGTACAGGTCGTCGCGGGAGTGAACGGCTAGCTGGCTGGCACCTTTGACCAGGAGGTAGTCGACCAGTGCATCCCGCTGACGTTCCCGGAGCTCGTCCCGAAGGTCGGCAGCGGTTTCAAGCCAATGTTTGCGCTCGAACGTCGAGCGAACCGTGGTCTTAATCTCGCTCGCCTCGTGTCGGTCGATGGTGTCGTCGGCCCAGGCCAGCAACTTGGCCGGATTGGCTCCGACGCGTCGAGCCAGGGCTCCCGCTCTGGCCACCGCGATGAGGCGGCTACCGTCATGGAACTCGCCATAGGTGCTACCGCCCAACCGAGGATCGTCCAGCAAGGTATCCACTCGGGGGCCGATGCCGACTGCCTTTCCGAGTTCGTCGATGAAGGCCCGACTCAACCGTTCCTCTGGAACGTCGTGAACCGCGGTGGCTAACACGGCGAACAGCGGCGGGTCGCCGTTCTCGGAAGAATCGTCGCTCTCGATCGTCGTGGCCGCCTGGCTATCGGCTGCCTTCGGGTCGGTTGCATAGGCCGCGCTGGCGAATTCAAGAGCTCGGGTGAAGCGTTCCCAGCGGGCGGGAACGCCGTCCGGGTCGGCCGCTATCCGAACGGTCACCGCGGCCTGAGCCCAACCGCCGAGATCCCGCTGGTCGAACGCTCGAAGGCCGACCACGTACTCGCCGGTTGTAGCGAACGTGGCGGTGGTAGACAGCTCCATGGGGTCGGCGAACGCCACCGGTGCTGGCCCGGAGATCGTTGTCCACTCGATCTTGAGCAGGTCTGGTCGCTCGGCGGCTACCTGCGAGTCGACGTCGAGCGCCACCGTTTCGGCATCCCACGCCAACATGACCGACGGGCCCGGCGTGGCGGTGACCTCGGGGGAGTCGATCGCCGGTCGGGGTCCGGCAGCATGGTGCTCGGCGACCTGAGCTTCCGTCAGCGCGTCGCCATATATCGCAACGAGATGGTAGATCCCGTTCCAGGACCGTTCGTTGCCTGGTGATGAGTTCAATTCACCGGCTAAGGCGAGGTGCATGTCATCGTCCCAGCCGGTGGTCGCTCCGTTCAACTGCGAATCGGACGCTTGCTCGACGCCGTTGACGTAGAGGCGACTCTTTTCGGAGTTGCGGGTCAAGACGAGGTGTACCAGTTCGGTGCCGACCTGGCCGCCCGGTGTGAGGGCGGTCGGAGTGGTGCCGTTTAAGTCGCCCCTATCGTGGCGGAATCGCCCGACAGCAGTTGTTCCCTCCTGGGCCAGGGTCACGTTACGGTGGTTTACCCCATCGGAGATGGTGACGAGGCGGGCCGGTCCCCACTGATCGGTTCGAGCCGGAGTGACCCAGGCCTCGACCGTGATTTCGCCATTCTCGGATCCGGCAGCCTCGTCGGGTTTCACCGCGTTGATGATTTTGCTGGCCGGGCCGGGTGAGCTGATCAAGGTCTTGCCGGTCACCGCCAGGCCCCCATCGGGGATCCACGACACGTCACCGTCGATGGTGAGGTCGAGAGGATCATCTATGCCGGACACGTCGGTCACCGTTGTGCCCGAGCCCTCGTGGAATTGGTACAGGGCGAGGAGTCCGTCGCTGGTTCGGATTGGCCAGTCCTCCTGGCTGCGGAGGTTGACCGACACCGCTCCGATCCCCGGGGCGTGACCCTCGACGTCGGTCGCCACCGTGGCTACCAGCGTGATCTCGCCCGGTTGAGAAATCGACGCCGACCAGCCGTCGGTGGTTGGTCGCAGATCGGCTACGGCATCGCCGATCGTGTGCCACGACACCTGAGCCGGATCGGCGCTCGCTCCGTCCACTTCAACCGCGACTGCAATCTCGGCCGTCCCATCCGCTTCGGCCCGCACCACCGGGGGAGCGGTGACGACTACCGTCGACCGCAGCTGCTCGGTCGACAGATCGGCCAGCGACAGGGGCACGATGTTGGGGTCGAGCCACTGCGTCGCCGGTTCGAATACCAGGTCGGCTGCCGCGGCGGGAAGAGCAAGGGCCCGGATTAGTGCGGCGGCGATCCCCAGCCTGTCGGCGGCGATCACAACCTCGCGGCTGGTTGGCTCGGCTGCCGGATCGATGAGCACTTCGCCTACCGGTCGACGCTGGCCGCCCAGATTCACGGTCGCAGTGACTAATAGCGACCCGGCGGCATCAGGATCAATGTCCAGAGACTTGGCAACGGTGTCGATGAGCAATGCGTTGCGGTCGTCGTCCGGTTTGGCTCCGGTCAGTGCCGAGGCGATAGTTGCCGCCAGTTTCGAGGCCGCTGAATCGGGCGAGGCTACCTCAGCCTCGGTAACCGGGTTGAGCAGGATCGCTTCAACCTGGCGAGGAGTTAGCCCAGCGGCGGCGACCGAGCGGGCGGCGTCGATGAAGCGTTCTGTGGCTTCGATGTCGAATTGACCGTCGGCTTCAACGAAGGGTTCAAGGTCGCTGACCCGGGTGAGTACGCCAAGGTCGCTCACTGTGAGGCCCAACACCCTGGACAGGGTCGTCCAGCGAGCCAGATCGGCCATGGTGTCGAGGGTCAGCGATTCGTCGACCTTGGACTGGAGGAAGGCAAAGTCCTCGATAGACAGCATCAGTGCGGTTCGCAGCTCCACGTCGTTGTCGCTGACCAGCGCCGTGGCGGTGGCCAGCGCAGAGCGATCGCCGTTCAGAGCAAACACCTCTGGCTGCTTTTCGGTCCCGGTTGGCTTGCCGAACCAATCGTCGTAGTCCGACCGTCCGGCGTCGTCTCGTTCAGTTCGTAGCGTCGGTTCGAACATCGAGACGACGGTTTCCAGCGGAGTGCTGAGCGCCTCGGCCAGCCGATGCAGGGCAGCCAGATCCGATACCGATTCAGAACGAAGCTCTCCCTGTGCTCCGATCCCGTTCACCACGCCCAACAGCCGATCGAGCTGTTCGAATGACAATCCCAGCCGACGGCGCAGCAGCAGAAGGCGGTGTATCCGCCTGGCGTGGGCGATCTTGAACGGACCACTCACGGTCCCGTCATCTAGATCGATGGCCAGCACGGCCCCGTCGGCCACGTAGGCGGTCGACACGACGATGCTTAGTTCATCGGCCCCGAGCCCGGTGGCCTCCACCAGAGCCTCGGCGGTGTTCTTGTATGCCCGCGTGTCGAACGATGGGTTCTCAACCTTGGCCTTGCCGTCGAGGATCGGCAGGTCGCTTGGGAACAGACCAAGCCGGTCGGCTGCGGTCTTTTCGTTCGCTCCGGATACGACCAGACGTACCTCACTGCGATCAACGCCGACGAGCGCCAGATAGGCCCGGGCCTCCGCTTCCCACAGATCGAACGGAATCGAGAACGGATAGACGGTGTCGCGTACAACGGTGTACGCATCGGCTGCCAGATGCTCGGGGTGGGCCCTGAGCTCGGCCGGGTCGGTCACCGTGGTCTGGCCGACCAGCGGCCGGGTGATCGGCGTTCCATCTTCGGTGGTGAATCGGTCTTCTATAGCGGCGCCGATTACGGCCGCCTCCAAAACCTCGTTGACCAGGTCGATATAGGGGACGACCGTTTCGGTGTTGGCGCAATTAAGCTTGATCGACTCAAGGTCAGGGCGGCGGGTTTCAGCCAACAGCTGCTCACCCTGGCGCCGATCACCAACGAAGCGAAGCAGATCGACCAGGTAGGCGCTCTGAGAATAGACCGAGGAACAATGTTCGCAATCGGTGTCGTCGAGCCGTCCGAACTCTTGGCTCCAACTGGGGAAGCCCTTTCGATCCTCAGCGCGGGCTGCCACCGAGGTGGCTCGCAGGTCAGCAAATACGGTGAGAAGGGCGGCGTTAGCGAAGGCTGCTTCCCGGTACGTATCCTCGTTTCCCCCGAAGGCCCGCTGTCCCATTCGGGCCAGGGCCTGGGGCGGGGGAGCATTCTCATCGTCGAGGGTGAAGAGAAACTCGACCGCATCGGCTTCACTACTGTTGACCGCTCGCCGGACGAGCCGCCGCTCGGTTGCAGCGCCTGGGCGATCGCTGGGAATAGGGCCGGTCAGCACCTCGAAGTCATCGTTGGCAGACGCGAGCGCGTAAAGGTCGTCGACAGGGTTGTCCCTGTCGGGAATAATGGCCGACCGCTCGGTGGCCTGGTTGACCAACTTCCGGGCTGCTGCCTCCGGGTTCCCATGGCGGAGGGCGATGATCATGGCGGTTGCGTAGGTCGCCCGTTGTGTGTCGATTCCGACGCTGTCGTCACGGAAGCGTTCGGGAATGGACTCCGGACCAGCACCTTTTATTAGATCTGTCCAGTCGGCGAGCGACCATCCGAGAGCGGTGACGGTCCACCGCCGGATCAGTTCGTCCGGCTTGGTTCGCGGTGGCAGAGGCTCGGCCTGAGTATTCAGGTCGGCGACGAGAGGAAGGCTTGACAGGGTGATCTGATCAAGCCAGAGAACATGGTGGAGCGCCTGCCGCTCGGCCGCAGTTCGCCAGCGGGCGGTGGTCAAACCTTCGACTAAATTGGCGTCGGTTCGCCTTTGCTCGGTCATCACCCCGGCCAGTGTGAGGCGGTTGGCATCGGTGAAACGCTTCGCACCCTGCGGCGGCGGCGAGTACAGAATGTCGAGCAACTCGGCCATCGTGGACCCGCCAGCTTCCACCGGGCTGTCCAAGATTTGAAGAGAGGCAGCTCGGTTGAGCAGCGAGACCGTGTCTTCGGCGGCTTTGGTTGCTGTGGCTGCGCTAGACCCGATGTCGGTCGCCGCGATTGTGCCCGCGCTGATGGCTCCGCTGATCGCGTCGCGCACCGCGTCCTCGGTTGAAGCGTCGAGGCGGACATCGAGGTCGAGTGCGATTCCAGCCGCCGCCAGTACAAAGCTCACGGCAGTTGGCACGTCGAAGAGATCGGCTGCCGCGGCGGCACGGAGGTGTTCGAGCTGGGAGCGCTCGATGATGATGGCGCCCGCGATGTCGGTGAGGTCCTCATCGCTGAGGCCGGGCATCAGCTCGTCGACCGTGGCGTCTCGATCGCTTGGCTCGACCGCGGCTGGCAGGTAGTTGCTATTGAGGAGCTCGCTATACAACGCCTCCCGCAGTTCGCTGTACGAGAGCTCGCGGGGCGGTGGCGTCAGCTCCACCTGCGTTCGCCCCGCCCAGGTCAGGGCGACTTGAGGTCCCGACCGGCTGCTGGCTAGTTCAACAACGACGACGACCAGTTCACCCTGGGTTTGATCGGGAGGCTGAATTGTTAGCGAGAAAGCGCCGCCCGCTCCAACTGGCTTTCTGCCCAACTCGGTTCGCCTGTGATCACCGCTATCCCAAGCTATGACGTGGAGCTTTCGCCCCTCCGTCGCCTTGATCTGTCCAGACACAATGAACGAATCTGCCATGGCAGTGCTCCCTCAGCTCAGCGCAGGTTTCGTCGTACCATAGTGGGAAGAAGAGACCCGGTCATTTGAACGCAGCGTTCGTCGTCGCCGGCCGCAGCCGCGCTAGGCGAATGGATCTCGAACGTTAGGCTCTCCGGATGAGTGAAACCCGACCTGGCCCAACTCACGATCGACGAACGTTCCTCCTCGGAGCCGGAGCAGTACTACTCGCTGCCTGCACCGACTCTGACGATGGCGTCGATTCTGCATCGACCGGATCCGACAGCGGATCCACAGCAAGTTCTGCACCAGCGGCGACCGACGCGCAGGCTGGGACCAGCGCTACCGCCGAGACAGGCGCTGCCAGCGACACCGGCGCTGGGCCTTCGGAGCTCGCGCCGCTCACGCCAGCCATGTTCGAATCGTTGGTCATCTGCGCGCTGGCCCCGTCGACGACCAAGGGACCGTTTCCGAACATCGAACGGCTCGACCGGCGTGACATCACCGAGGGGTATCCCGGCCACCCACTCAGGCTCGGGTTTCGGGTCGTCGACGCCGCATGCCAGCCGATCCCCGGCGCTCAGGTGGAGATCTGGCACGCCGACGCAACCGGCGACTACTCCGCTTACCAAGATAACGGCAGCGGTAAGGACGAAGGGGAGGGCAGCAACTTCCTGCGGGGAATCCAGGCCGCCAACGCCGACGGCATCGGCGAGTTCCAGACCATCTATCCCGGCTGGTACGAGGGGCGGGCGGTCCACATCCACGCCACGATTCTCGTCGACGGACAAGAGGCGCGGACCACCCAGCTCTACTTCGATGAGGCCTACAGCGAGGCCGTTTACGCGACCGGTGAGTACGCCCAGTTCGGCCCGCCGGATACGCCGTGGTCAGACGATGGCCTCATAGGCGACCCGACCTCAGACGGGTCCGGCATATCGCTTGTCGCCGCTCAAACCAGCCTTGGCGAGGGAACGCTGGGTCTCATCAACCTCGGCGTGTCGGCCTGAGCTTCAAGCTTGCTAGAGCCGAACGTGGAGCGGCGTCGTGACTTCGAAGACCGACAGCAATTAGTCTTCGATCTATGACCACCGACGGCGACTCACCGGTCTTCACTTTTGGGGGAACAGAGGTGGACATGGCTGCGTTCACCATCCGCCATGAAGGAGAACTCATCTCCGTTGAGCCCCAGGTGTTCGATGTGCTGCGATACCTGATTGAGCACCGCTCAAGGGTGGTGACCAAGGAGGAGCTACTCGACAACGTATGGGGTGATCGATTTGTCAGCGAATCGGCGCTGAGCACCCGTGTCAAGTCTGCCCGGCGGGCGGTCGGTGACGATGGGCGCCGCCAAGAGGTAATTCGCACGGTGCACGGTCGAGGTTTCCAGTTCATCGCTAACGTTGCAGCGCAGGTGGCCGACAGTGCGCGGCCACCGCAGCTGGCGGTAGCCGAGCTTCAGCCTTCGGCCCCCGGCATTCTCGCTCCCCGCGAAGAGCTGGTCGGTCGCCACGAACTTCTGGACGAGCTATCGGCGAAGGTTGTGTCGGGAGCGATGGTGACCTTGGTCGGTCCGGCGGGCGTTGGCAAGACCCAACTTGCACGCCATCTCGGCGCATCGCTCCACCAACGATTTGCCGCAGGCTCGTGGTTTATCCCCCTGGCTGATGTTCGTGACCCCGCTGCGGTGTCCGAGGCGGTACTCGATGCGCTCGGCGTGACAAGGACCACCGGATCGACCGCGGAACAGGCCGCGGTGGCCCACCTCAAATATCGTGACGGTCTGTTGGTCCTCGACAACTGCGAGCACGTGCTCGATGTGGTCGCATCGTTGGTCAAGGCGATCAGGGACGCCGGCGGCAGTCTCTCGATCTTGGCCACCAGCAGGCGCCGACTCGGTGTAGCAGGGGAGGAAGTGGTGCAGATCCCGGTGCTCCAACCCGATGCCGCCGTCTCGCTGTTCGTCGGGCGGGTGGCCAAGCACGGTGTCGAGCTTGACGAGAACTCAGCGGTCGTTCGGCGGGTTTGCGAACGGTTGGATCACCTCCCGCTTGCGCTCGAACTTGTCAGCGCCCACACCAGGGTCCTCGGCATAGATCAGGTTTCACTGTTCTTGGATGATCGAATGCGCTTGTTCGAAGGGTCGGAAACGATGGATGGCCATCACCAGACGCTTGAGCGGGCCATCACCGGTTCCTATGAGATGCTGAAGCCGGAAACCCAGGCTGCGCTCTGCCAATTCAGCGTGTTCGTCGGTTCGTTCGATCTGCCGGCAGCGTTGGCCCTAAGTGACTCGGAGAGCGAGCTAACCAGCATTGCTCGGCTGCAGCATCTGATGGCGTTGGCCGATGCGTCGCTTCTCGTTGTTGAGGACGATGACGACACACCGACCTACCGGTTGCTCGAATCGGTGCGGCTGTTCGCCGCCGAGCGGCTGCCCGATGATCAAACCGTCAGATTCGCCCACCTAAACCACTTCTGCGGGCGGGCGGAGCTGTGCCGGGAACGACTCCTGACCGGCGACTCCGAGATCGCATTCGGCGAACTAGCCCGAGACTGGGACAACTACCGAGCCGCGGTGTCTTACGGTTTGCAGCTTGGTGAAACGGAGATGGTTCGTAGGCTTCTGGCCGCCCTGATCGACTATGCCGATCTGACTCAGCGGGTTGAGCACGCCGATTGGGCCGACCGCTTACTAGCTGCGGATGCAACCTCGGACGGCCCGCCGGCCAACCTGGACTCGACAAAGGCAGGGCTGGCTCGGCTGCTCCAGTTGCAAGACCTCGATCGAGCTCGTGCGCTGTTGGCAGACCTTGACCCCGAAGCCGATCTCAGCACCTCGATGGCCGCAACATTTAGTGCGATCTATTCCGGAGACGTCGAGCGCGGCGTCGCACAGATGGAAGTGATGCAGCGCCACGTGGCGGGAACCGGGCAGATACTCGAGTTGACCGTTCACGGAATCGTCGCCTTCCTTCTCACTGCTGTCGGGCAGAATCCAACTGAATCGGTCAGACGGGTCGAGCAGATCGCAGCTACGGGAGGCCCGATCAAGCGTTGCTTCGCCACCATGGCCGGCAGCTTTCAAGCGCTATTCGATGAAGAGATCGAGCGCTCGCTAGCGCTGGCCGAGGAGTCGATCGCCAGTGCAACCCAGTACGGCATCGAGCTAATCGTGCTAGCCGGGTATCGCTCGCGAGACCATGCATTCACCGTGTTAGAAGATCGGTCAGTGGCCGCCGTCAAGATCAGGGAAGGCATTGAGCACTACCAGCGACAAGCTCACTGGACCGCGGTGCTGGTTAGCTCGCCGCTTGTGGCCAAGATCCTGGTCGACGGTGAGAAGCGCGAACCGGCGGCCAGGATTCTGGCGATCTACAACGCGGCCGGCTTTGTCGGCAGCCGATCTCAAGGTGTCGCTGATCTGCTTACGCTGGCCCTGAGCGACGATCCGGCCACTGCGACGATCCTGGCCGAGCCGACATCGATCAGGCCTGAGGAGTTCGCCGACTACCTGATCGAGCAACTAAAGCTGCTCGCCGAGAACGGGTAACCGTTGAGCGGCGGTCAGGGGTTCTAGTAGCGTCTCGGCCATGTCGGAAAACTCTCGCACCTTTCTGAAATCCGTCTACGGATTCGATGCCGCGGTCCGGCGCGTTGCCGCCGATCGATGGTCCAGTCTTTCGCCGTGCGAAGGCTGGCAGGCAAAAGACGTCGTGGCCCACACCATGGAGATGAACCTGCGGGTCGCCGGGTTTGCCGCAGAGGCCGGCATAACCGCCGAAGCCAAAGCTATGGAGGCTGACATCTCGGACGATCCGCTAGCAGCCTGGCAGTCGTCACTCGATGCCCTCATCATTGCGGTCGATAGCGAGGGTGTGCTTCAGGCCGTTGCGACAACCCCTTTTGGAGAGATGCCGGTCGACAAGTTTCTCGGCTTTGCCTGGGTCGATTCCTTGATCCACACCTGGGACCTGGCAAAGGCCACCGGCCAGGCACCGGTACTCGATGCGGACCTGGTCGACCGGGCGTACCACCGACTGGTGCAGGCCGGTGATTCGCTTCGTGGTCCCGGAGCGTTCGGTCCAGCGGTCGAGGAAACATCGGACATGACCATGTTGGAGAAGTTCATCGCCATCTCCGGTCGCAATCCCCGCTGGAGTGCACCGGATAGTTAGACGTGGTCTAACCGCAACAGCAGTTCGGAGATGTACTCAAGGCCTCGGGCCAGGGCACCTTCGAAAGTTTCGGACTCGCCGATCAACCAGGATCGAGTGGCGGCGTCGACCA
>JBOEHD010000149.1:0-28006 GCA_050633745.1 Acidimicrobiales bacterium | reverse complement strand
TCCTGGCCCCAACCGGTCATCCGGCCATAAACCAGGCGGGGATTCCGTTCGGCACAGACGTCGGGGCCGAGGCCTAGCCGCTCGGTAACCCCGGGACGGAACCCTTCGATAAGCGCATCGGCACTCTCGACTAGCTTGAGCACGGTCTCGATGCCATCGGGCGACTTGAGGTCGACGGCGATCGAACGACGGCCTCGCAACAACACGTCGAACTCGCGGCTCCGACGAGGCACGCCGAGGTCGGCCTGAACCGGCCGATCGATCCGGACCACGTCGGCCCCCAAGTCCGCTAACAACATGGCGCACATCGGGCCGGGCCCGATGCCTGCTAGTTCGATTACCCGAATACCGGTCAGTGGTCCACTCATGGAGTGCAACAGTAACGCCCGCGACCGCTCGTTTCCCAAGTAAGTTCGCAGGTGGAACACTGGTCGAAACCAAAACCGTCCGGATGCTATGCGGACTGTGCCGAACGCTGGAGGTCAACAAGTGTTAGTAGAACGAATTGAAGCGAAGTGGATCTCAGCATTCGTCGAGGTATTCCAACTCTGCGGGGTGCAACCGGGCGATGTCTGCGCCGTCCTGTCTGAGTCTCAGAGCCGGCAGGTCAACGTACAGCTCAGCGAGCTTGCCCTCCAGCAGCTTGGAGCCAAGGTATTTCACGTTTCGATGCCCACCCCTGATCAGTCGGCTCCGGTGCCGATTCGATCAACCGGAGCCTCCGACGCCATCGGCGGTCTTGAACCGGTGATCAAGGCCCTCAGCTCCTCGGTGATGATCGCCGACTGCACGGTAGAGGGCCTGCTCCACGCCGCCGAGCTACCGGCCATCCTCGGTGACGGCGCCCGAGTACTGATGGTCTCGAACGAACATCCCGAATTGCTTGAACGCCTCACTCCCAACGTGGATCTGGAGGCCAAGGTGAAGCTGGGAACCAAGATGCTGAAGCAGGCAAAGGAGATGCGGGTCACCTCGCCCGGAGGTACCGATCTGACTATCGACGTCGAGACCGCACCGGCCGGATCGAGCTGGGGCTATACCTCCCGCCCCGGATCCATCGCCCACTGGCCCGGCGGGCTGTGCCTCTGTTTCCCTCGGGCCAACTCGGTCAACGGCACCCTGGTCATGGACCATGGCGACGTCAACCTGACCTTCAAGCGCTACATGGAGTCACCGGTTCGCATGACGATCGAGAACGACTTCATCACCGACATCAGCGGTGACGGTCTCGATGCCAAGCTGATGGAGAGCTACCTCGAAGCGTGGGGCGACCGCGAGGCGTATGCGGTATCACATGTCGGTTGGGGCATGAACCCCGCAGCCCGCTGGGACTCGCTGACCATGTACGACAAGAATCAGGTCAACGGCACCGAACTCCGGGCCTTTGCCGGAAACTTCCTGTATTCGACCGGAGCAAACGAGGTTGCCGGGCGGCACACTCTCGGCCACTTCGATTTGCCCATGCGGGGCTGCACCGTCTCGCTCGATGGGCAGGCGGTGGTGGTCGACGGCAAGCTCCAGGGCGACCTCATATGAACGACTTGATATGAGCGGGCAGGCGATCAACCTGATCTCGGTCGACGGAATCGAGCTGGAGATCGCCACCAGCGAGCCAACAGCGACGAGCCAGGCGAGCGGCACACCGGGCGACGCTCCGCAGATTCTGTTTCTGCACGGCCTCGGTGGTGACTGTCGAGCCTTCGAAGCTCAGCTGGCTTCACTCGGCGAACGGCACCGGTGCGCGGCGTGGACGATGCCGGGCTATGGCCGCTCGGCCGCGCTCGAAGACCACAACTTCGCCACCCTGGCCGACATGGCGGCCGCGGTCATCGGCCAACTCGGTTGGCTCTCCCCCACCGTCGTCGGTCACTCGATGGGTGGCTACGTCGCTCAAGAGCTGGCGTTGCGACACCCACGGTCGGTGGGCGCTGTCGTCCTCGCCGGTACAACCGCGGCCTTTGGTAAACCCGGCAGCGACTTCAACCGCGACTTTCTGGCCGCCCGCCTGGCTCCACTGGATGAAGGCAAGACGCCTGCCGACCTGGCGCCACAGGTAGCCGCCGGGTTGCTTGGCCCAGAGGCCCCGGCCGAGGCCAAACAGGCGGCTATCGATTCGATGTCGGCCATCTCGGCTGAGGCCTACCGCCAGGCACTAGCGACGCTGGTGACCTGGGACGCCAGAGATCGCCTCAAGGACCTGCAGCAACCGACGCTCTGTATCGCAGGCGAGCTAGACGCCACCGCCCCACCCCGCTCGGTCGAACGTCTCAACGAGGCCATCGCCAATTCCCGGCTCACCGTCATCGATGGGGCGGGCCACCTGATGTACGCCGAAGCCCCTGAGATCTTTACCACCGCGGTGGCGGAGTTCGTGTCCGGTCTTACCCGTACAGAATCTCGGTAGTCGGCGCCACCGTATTGACCGGGTCGAACTTCGACTTACGAAGACCGAGCCTCTGGGCTCCCAGCAACGCCAGGTAATGCGGGTTGAGCAGGATGTAGCGCTTCCAGAGCCTGGTTGGCTCCTTGACGAGCCGGTAGAGCCACTCCAGGCCGTAGCGCTGCAGTATCGGCGGCGCCTGATCGAGGATGCCTGCGTGGAAGTTAAAGGCCGCGCCAACCGCTAGCACCGGCATGTTGATGTGGTCTTTGAACTCGTAGGCCCAAATCTCTTGCCGGGGGCACCCGAGCCCGACGATGGCGATCGATGCGCCGCTGTCGTTGATGTCGTCGATAAGTTCCTGCTTCTCGTCGAGCGAGACGGTGCGGAACTTCGATGCCCTGGCTCGGGCGATCTTCAGGTCGGGGAACTTGGCTGTCAGGTTGGTCGTGAGGTCGCCCAACAGTTCTTCGGTGCCGCCGAGAAGGTAAATCGGTAGACCGTTTTCGGCTGCGGCCCGGCAGGTCTCCAGCATCAGGTTCGGCCCATAGACCCGATCGGTGAGACCGGTCTTGTGTAGCAGGTTGAGACCCCAACGCACCGGCTGACCATCGGGCACAACCAGTTCAAGGCTGTTCAGCCGGTGGCGGTGCTCATCGTCGGTCACCCCGGTCATAACGCCGTGGACCGCGAGCGCCGACACACCAAGCGGCACTCGACTCTTCGCCGCGTCGACGATCTTCGAAACCGCGGCTTCGTAGTCGACGGCGTTTACGTAGACGCCGATGAGGTTCTGTTTTCCCTTGTCGATCATGACTTAGCGACCGACCTAGGAGGCGCTGAGGGTCTCGGCGGACCAGCGCTCGTTGTTGGCTTGGTAGATCTCGTTGAGGATGTCTTCGACGTTCTTGGTCAGCGACCAATTGGGGTAGTGCTCTTGGAACTTCGAGATGTCGCTCACATACCAGATGTGGTCTCCGGAGCGGTTGTCATCGGTGTAGGTGTGCTCCAGTTCGCGACCGGTGATGCGCTGGCAGATCTCGATGCCTTCTCGCATCGAGCAGTTACTGAAGCGGGCGCCGCCGATGTTGTAAACCTCAGCCGAACGAGGTGCCCGGAAGACATGGTCAAACGCCTCGATCAGGTCGTGGGAGTGGATGTTGTCGCGCACCTGTTTCCCGTTGTAACCGAAGACCGTGTACGGGTTACCGGTTGCGGTGCACTTCATCAGATAGGCCAGGAAACCATGGAGCTGGGTGCCGCTGTGGTTCGGACCGGTGAGACAGCCGCCGCGGAAGACCGACGTCTTCATACCGAAGTAGCGGCCGTACTCCTGGACCAACACATCAGCTGCGACCTTGGATGCACCAAACAGCGAGTGCATGCTGTTGTCGATCGACATGTCTTCGCGGATGCCATTGACGTAGGTGTGATCTTCGGCGATCTCCCACCGGGTCTCGGTCTCGTGTAGCGGCAACCGGTTGGGGGTGTCTCCGTAGACCTTGTTTGTCGAGGTGAAGATGAACACCGCCTCATCGGCATGATTCCTGGTGGCTTCGAGCATGTTTAGCGTGCCGTTGGCGTTGACCGTGAAGTCGACCAGGGGCGCCGAGGCCGCCCAATCGTGCGAAGGTTGCGCAGCGGCGTGAATCACTAGTTCGATGTCTTTGCCGTACTTGGCAAACAGCTCGTCGATCAGCTTCTCGTCGCGGATATCGCCATCGACGTGCACATACGATGCGCCGAGCTCATCCTCAAGCTGCTTCTGCTGCCAGCGGGTCGAGGCCTCGGCGCCGAAGAACTCCTGGCGCATGTCGTTATCGATGCCGACCACCGTCATGCCACTCTTGGCAAAGTGGCGGGCCGACTCGGACCCGATGAGACCGGCGGAACCGGTGACGATTGCGATGCTCATGATTTCCGCTACCTGTCTACGTACTGAGTAAATGTTTCTGCGTACTGTTTCTGCGTACTGAGTAAATCTGCTGCTTCTGCGTACCAAGTCAATACAGCTTGCCGAGCACCCCAGAGAGGGCGACCGCGACGGCCTGTTCTTCTATGGCTCCACGACCGCCATCGGGAGGCCTGTCGTCCAAGGCCGGGGATCTTACTAACTCCGCCTCACAGCAGGGGACCCAGCAAAGGGACATACTCAGTATAGGCGTTGAACGGGCCTCGGCACCGTTCATGGGGCGGTGAGAACAACCCCCGTTTTCACCCGGCCGGGCCCCAGCAACTAGAAAAGCATCATGGACCCAGCAAAGCGCACAGGATTCAACATCACCATCGAGGACCCAGGCATCCTGGTCATAACCTTCGACCGCCCGGAGACGCTCAACGCTTCGACCGCTCCGATGAAGCGGGATCTGGTTGAAACGATCACCCAGGCCCAAATGGACGACACCGTACGGGTCGTGCTCTTTACCGGGTCTGGCCCGGCCTTCTGGGCTGGTGACGATATGAGCGGCCGCAAACCGGACACCTCAGATGCCGTTGTGCCGCCAATCTATGGCGGCCACCACAATCCGACCGGCACCTATAACGGCCTCCGGGTCATCTCGCAAACGGTGAACACAGCGGTGCGTGACCTCGACAAAGTAAGTATCGCAGCGATCAATGGCTACGCCATTCAAACCGGGCTGTCGTTGGCCCTGGCCTGCGACTTCCGGGTAGCAGCTCGCTCGGCCAAGCTGGGAAGCGCGACCCTGAGGTTTGGGCTGCTACCCGACGAGGGCGGACACTTCCTCCTGGTGCAACATCTCGGGCTTGCCGGAGCACTCGACTTCATGATGCGCAAACGCATCGTCGACGGCGCCGAGGCCCACGAACTCGGTCTCGTGCACGAATTGGTCGACGACGACCAGTTGTTGCCTGCGGCACTCGACCTAGCCCGCGAATTGGCCGAGGGTCCGCAAATGGCCATGCGCATGCTGAAGCGCTCGATCTATCTGGCGGCCGAACAAACCTGGGCTCACTCGCTGGAAGACATCGCGGCCAGGACTGCGGTCACCGACCACCACCCCGACGCGGCCGAGGGTGGCACCGCGTTCCGCGAAAAGCGCCAACCGAAGTTCAACGTCGACTTGGCGTAGCCGTCAGGGCTGTTGATCAAGATTTTTCTCATTCTTGTATCTGACCTTCTCTGGCCTCGTCTAACCGTTCAGACGAGGAGAGGGCCTAGACACATGTTGAATGCGAATCGGATAGTTGTCCCGGCGGTAGCAGCACTGTTTGCCGCGGTGCTAGGAGCCGGAGTCCTGCTTCAGACGGCCGACGGTGGCGTAGGCAAACTCGACTCGGTTTCCGACGGGCTGATCGATGACGATCTCAACTCCAACGGCGAGCAAAGTGGCTCCGGTGGATCCCAGGGCGAACGCTCAGACGGAAGCCTGTTCGGGAACCTACCGACGCCGAATTCCGGTGCCGGCGCACCACCTCCGGCTGGCCCGAACAGGAGCGTCGGCTCCACCACTGTGGCCGCAGGCGGCGAGCCGAACCCGGCGAATTCATCGACCACCACAACCTCCGACAGCGGCAGCTCCGACGGTGGCAGCAGTTCCACCACGAGCACCACGGTTGATCCAGGCGGATCAGGCGGCACCCCAGACCCAGGTCCGGTCACTCCGACGCCAAGCATCACCGTCATCCCAGTGCCCACAATCAGTGTGCCGACCCCCAGCATCAGCATCCCAGAACCCAGCATCAGCGTCCCAGAACCCAGCATCAGCATCATCCCGGTCCCGAGCATCACGGTGATCCCAGTGCCGACGATCAGTGTGCCGACCCCCAGCATCAGCATCCCGGAGCCGAGCATCACCATCATCCCACTACCCACCATCAGCGTGCCGCCCAGCATCAGCATCCCAGAACCGAGCATCAGTTTCCCAACCCCTAGCATCTCGATCATCCCGCTACCAACGATCAGTGTGCCAACGCCGACCGTCAGCATTCCGCAGCCGAGCATCGTGGTTCCGGGACCGAGTATCGTCCTGCCGCCAGGACCGATCCCCGGCCCATAGATCCAGCCCGTAGATCCTGGCGGGTTAGAGCCGGGCGGGGTTACAGCCGGTAGAACCGGCGGGCGGTGCCTGCGAACAGTTCCGCTCGTTCTGCCGCCGAGTAGCCCGACGACAGCTTCTTAAAGGCGTTCCACAGAACGACGTAGCTGGTGGTCTCGCCATCGACCGGGTAGTTCGATTCGAACATGCACCGCGATGGGCCAAAGCCTTCGATGCACCACCGGAGGATCTGGCCCCAGGTCTCGACTACAAGGTCGGATCCGGGAGCGGCATCGGCCGGCAGCCAGTCGGTGCCGTAGCGGGTCATGCCGATCCCGCCCAACTTGATCGAGACGTTCTCCAGCGCCATTAGCGGCTCAAGCCCCGCTCTGACCTCAGCCAGAACTTCGTCACGGCGGCCGGCGTATCGTCCAACTCCCACCGGGCCACCGATGTGGTTGACCACGATCGGCAACTCAGGAACCGCCGCAGCGAGTTCGTAGACCTCGCCAAGTTGAGGATGGTACTGCCAGGCTTCGAAGCTGTAGCCCATCGCCGCCAGCGTTGCCGCACCGGTCCTGAACCGTTCATCTGCGTACATCCCGACCGGCGGCTGGGTCCTGGAGACCGGCACCGCCGGATCGTCGATCCGAGCCCCAGCGTGGCGGATGCCTCGGAACCGGCCCCCTGAAGCTTCTTCATGGGCCGCGAGAACTTCTTCGACGGCGGCACCAAGCAACAAATCGGCGTGGCTTACGATGGCCGCGATGCTGGCCTGCGAGGAATCGTCGGACAGATCGGCACGACCTGCGATGTACTCGGTCTCCCCGACCGGACGCAGCTGCGTCGGCCCGTCGGTTCGATAGTTTGCCCCGCAGTCGATGAACACCGTTTGTACGACGTTGTGACCGGCGGTGGTATCGAGGTGAAGGTCTTCCAGCTCGTAGCGGCCGTATGCCGACTCGGTGTCCCACATGTGGTGGTGGGGATCAACGATCTCCAGATCGGGTTCGAGCGCCGTTTCCTCGGTGGTGGCTAGCCAGGAACGATCCATCATTTGGCCAACCCTAGGATCTCCGGTCTCCTTGCACCCAAATCAAACCGGTACCCAAACTCCAAGCAGCAGGATTATCGAAAAGAACTACGTGAGCACTCACGTACTGGTACGGTATCTCTCATGAAGTACACCGACATCAGACAGCAGGCGGTCATCGAGGTCATAACCACTGGCGCTGCGCTTCAGCAACGACTCGACGGCGCCCTCGGCACCATCAAAGGCATCAGCTTCAGCGAGCACCGAATCCTGGCCGCCATCGCTCAAAGCCCAAACGGCAGCGGTTCCCGAGTCGATGTGGCCCGCGCCGTTGGCCTCACAGCGTCCGGAGTCACCCGAGCCTTACGTCCGCTCGAAAAACTCGGCATGGTCGAGACAATCCGCGACGAACGCGACGCCCGGCGCTCGCTGGCCTGCCTTACCGAGCAGGGACAGGAACTGCTGTCCGACGCCGACGGGGTGATCGCTGACACCCTGGCGGCGCTGCCCGGAGCGCAAGACCTAACCGAGAACCAAGCCGCCGCCCTGCTCGATGCGCTATCGAAACTCGTGCGCTGACAGGCCCGGACGGGAGGACTAAGAGATGACGACATTCGATCTCAACGCTGGCGCCTTGGCGCCGGTAGATGCTGAAGTCACGTTGCGCGGCGCCGGTGGAGCGAACGATCAAATCACCGTGGACGGTGCCATTCCCGATGACCTGAACGGGCTGCTGATTCGCAACGGCCCAAACCCTCGGTCCGGGCGCTTCGACGGCGACTCGATGCTCGATTGGTGGGTCGGTGATGGCATGGTTCACGGCTTGGCTATCGCGGAGGGCGCGGTCACCTGGTTCCGGAACCGGTGGACAACAAACCTCTCCGGCAAAACGAACAACGTGAATGTTGTGGGTTTCGGCGGCAAGATCCTGGTCTTAGGCGAAGGCGAGGTCCCAACCGAGATAGATGCCGAGTTACATCCGCTCGGCCCAACAACCTTCGGCGGGGCCCTACCAAACGGCATCACCGCCCACCCAAAGGTCGATCCGAAGACCGGGCTACTACGGTTCTTTCGAGCCGACTGGCAACCGCCGTTCCTGCAGGTTGGGGCCATCGACCAGAACCATCAGGTCGTCGAACTTCGAGAGGTGGAAGTCGATCGACCGGTGCTGATGCACGACTTTGCCATAACAGAACGCTTCGACATCGCGCTGCACCTGAACGTGACGCTCGATCTGAAACTTGCAACCGGCGGAGCTCGTCTACCCCTGCGCTGGGACCCAGACCACCACACACGCCTCGCAGCCATTCCCCGCGACGGCTCGCCGACCCACTGGTTCGACATCACCCCCTGCTTTATCCAGCATGTGGTGAACGCCTTCGAAGATCCCGCACGACCGAACACCGTGATCCTCGATGCGGTGCGCTACGACAGGTTCCTTTGCTTCGACGAAGCCACCGAACAGCACCTGCCAAACCCGCTTGGCGTACTGTGGCGCTACGAGCTCGATATCGACCGAGGCACCGTCACCGAACACCAGCTCGACGATCGTTTCATCGAGCTGCCGCGGATCGATGAGCGGTTCACCGGAGGGCCATACACACACCTTTACGCGGTCGAGCAGCCGACCGATACCGAGATGCGAGGGCTGCGACGCTACGACCTCCGAGCGGGTCGAAGTCAGACCTTTGCGGTAGCGCCCGGCGATCAAAACAGTGAACCGATCTTCGTGCCCCAGCGAGCTGGCGGTGGTGCTGACGAAGGCGACGGCTGGTTGCTGTGCTGTCTGTATCGGGCAGCCAGCGATACAACCGATGTGGCGATCCTCAGGGCCACCGATATCGACCAACCTCCGGTGGCAACCATCCACCTCCCCCGCCGGATCCCCGCTGGCTTCCACGGAGCGTGGGTGCCGCTGCCGAGCTAGATCTGAGTTCGGCTCGGCTAGTGGCGATCCATAGCCTTACCCTGTAAACTCATAGGTGAGCGGCCCGCGGGACCGGCCAGCCTCCCGTCCCAGTCGCCCGGGACTGAAGACTGGTCGTCGACCCCGGGCTGCTCACCTTTTGCCATCTTCGGCACGGGTGAGACTTGACGGTACTGGTAAGGACTTTGGTGGAGCTGAGGGGAGTCGAACCCCTGGCCTCCTCGATGCGACCGAGGCGCTCTAGCCAGCTGAGCTACAGCCCCCAAAGGAAGACTCAGGATAGCGGACCGAGACGCTAGTCGTTGACCGCTTTTATCTGTTCAGCTTCCTCGTCTAGCTGGGACTCGATGTAGATCGGTCGAGCCTTGTTACGTTTCGTAACACGAGGACGTTGCTCCGGCGCAGCGGTGAATGTTGGCTCGCTTCGCTGGTTATCAGCCTGCTCGGCTGTGTACTCAGGGGCTGTGTATTCATCGGCCGGGTACTCAGCGACATGCGCTGGCTCATCAACCGCGTACTCATCGCCTGTGTACTCAACCGCGTACTCATCGGGCGTGTACTCATCGGCTGCGTACTGGCCGACGGGATACTCTTCGACATGCTCTGCCGGGGCGGGTTCGAAGAAGTCGCCCTGCTCTGGCTGATAGGCCGCCACCTGCTCGGGCTCATCGAGGTCCGCCCACAGCACGGTCTCGGCGAAGGCTGGCTCCGAGGGGCCAGACTGCGACAGATCCGATCCCGATAGGGGCGTGTAGTCGAACGGTGATTCGTAGTCGAAGCTGAACTCGGCAGACTCATCGTCGACCTCCAGCTCATCTTGGAGCTCGAACTCTGATTCAAAGTCGACGTGACCCTCGTCCTCGGTCGCCGACTCGAAACCAAGCGGCTGGAAGGCCAGTTCCGGAATCGGCTCAAAGAACTCGTCGTCGAAAATGCCCTGGCCGAAGTGCTCAAGATCCTCGTAGGTTTCAAGGCCCTCAAGGATCGACGCCGCCTCAGTGTCGCTGTCGAGCGTGTCCACCATCGACTGTGCGTCGGAAATCGCCAGCCCGGTGATCGTTCCGGTACCAGGGTCAGCTCCGGCCACCGGCGCCTGGTAGTTGGCCGCGAACTCCCGTTCAGCGCGACGCAACTGCGAGGCCCCGATCAAGGCAGCGATACATATGTAGGCCACGAAGCAGATGGCCAACAACAGGAACAGCCTGATGAACGTGCCTCGGAGCGCGATGGCCATCAGCAAAGAAACGAAGGTGGCGATGGCAAAGCCGAGCATGAGCTGAAGGCGACGCCGCTCGACCGGCTGAGCTAGCCAATCGGCGATAGGCCGGCGCCGATTCGATCGGCTATCGGGGGCGGCGGGGCCAACGGCCTCGGCGAGGCCATGATCGGCAATACCAACGTCGCCCGCATCGTCGAAGTCGGTCATCTCGACAGGCGAGGCTTCGGGCGTAGCCGAAGTGTGCAGGTCGTGGACCATCGACTGTCCAAGCACCGCCTGCTGATATCGGAAATGCCCAACCGAATCTCGACGGGAACGACGAAACATGTTTGTCAGAATCGGCCGCCCGAGCATCCAGGCCCAGGCAGCGATCAACGCGCCGACTACGACAAACTGGAGCGTCGAAGAACTCACATCGAGCCGCTCCCAGCACCACCACTTGCGGCATCGGCGGCCCGACGATAGGGGCCGGAGCGCCCTCCCGTCTTTTCCCAGAGGGCGATCTCNNTTGTCCGCCGATTTACACATGTCGTAGATGGTGAGCGCAGCGATCGAGCAAGCGGTCAACGCTTCCATCTCGACGCCGGTGCGATCGACGGTGTCGACCGAGGCCTCAACCTCGATGTACTCGTCTTTGATATCGAAGTTCACGATGATCGCGCCGATAGCCACCGTATGACACAGCGGCAAAAGGTCAGCTGTGCGCTTGGCGGCCTGGATGGCCGCAACCCTCGCCACCGCCAACACGTCGCCTTTGATCACCGCTCCGCGGGCAACCAAATTGGTTGTTTCCTGCTCCATGAACACACGCCCCCGAGCGACGGCCCGACGAAACGTCGGATCCTTCGGGGTGACGTCGACCATTCTGGCTCGACCTAATGGGTCCAGGTGTGTTAGTTCTCGCTCGGCCACATATGCAAACTTAGTGCCAATACAGCAAGAAATGTGGTTCTTCAGCCACCGAGTTGGCTCATCGACTTCGAAGGCCGAAGGAAATGTACTTGTCCGATGGCGTGCCCGGCCCATTTCCGGTCGACCTCACCGGCCACCGCCTTGGCGATCTGGTCGTCGATGGCTTCGTCCGACCCGCCGTTTCGCAAGATTTCTCGCAGGTCAACATGTTCCAAAGCGAAGAGGCAGTTCCGCACCTGACCATCGGCGGTGAGGCGGATGCGATCGCAACTTTCACAGAACGGCTCGGTGACGCTGGCGATGATCCCGAACTCACCTTTGCCGTCGGCATAGGCGAAGCGCTCGGCTGGGCTGGTACCACGAGCGATCGGCTCGAAGTCGAACTCCGAACGAGCCTCCGTCAGGATCTCGTCGTATGAAACGACGCTGTCCTCGGTCCATTCGCCCTGGGCGTCGAGCGGCATAAATTCGATGAAGCGAATCGTTACCCCTTTGTCGCGGCCCATCTTCAGGAACGGGATTACCTCGTCGTGGTTGATGCCCCGCATCAACACAGCGTTGACCTTCACCGGACTGAATCCAGCGTTGACCGCAGCATCGATCCCCTGCATAACCTTTGCCAGATCGTCGCGCCGAGTCAGATCGAGGAATCGGGCTGGGTCGAGCGTGTCGAGGCTGATGTTGAGCCGTTGCAGCCCGGCGGCCTTCAAATCGTCGGCGAACATAGCCAACGTGGCGCCATTGGTGGTCATCGACAGGTCAACGCCGAGTTTGGCCAATTTGCCGACCAGCACCGGGAGCCGGGCGCGAACGGTTGGCTCTCCCCCAGTCAATCGGATCGATTTCACGCCAAACCGTTCGACCAGAACCCGCGAGATGCGCTCGATTTCCTCGAAGCTCAGCAGATCTTTACGATCCAGCCATTCCATGCCTTCTGCTGGCATGCAGTATTGACAGCGGAAATTACATCGGTCGGTCACCGAGATTCTGAGATCGGTGTGAACCCGCCCAAAACGATCGATCAGATCAGTAGCCATTCCTCAGGCTACCGTCCCAGCCTTCAGCATGGCCAAGCGGCGCGCGCTTGTCGCTCCGAGCGGTGTCCGCAAACACTAGGTGAAACTAATCACTTCGACCGTCTCGCCCGCCTCGACGCCTTCACCGTTCGGCAGAATCGCTAGCCCGTTGGCGGTGGCCATGGCCATCAGCTGGTGCGAACCCTGGCCTCCGGAAAGCCTTACCTTCATGGTGCCTGACTCGTCTTCGCTCAAAAAGACCCGGCTGAAGTGAATCTTGCCGTCGGCCGACCGCTTGATCGGTTCAGCGGCGATGGCTTGGATCCTGGGGCGCTCGGCGTCGAGCCGGCCCATCATGCGACGCAGACCGGGGCGAGCAAATAGTTCGAAGCTGACCATGGAGGACACCGGGTTGCCCGGCAGCCCGAAAATCGGGACATCGTCTAGCAGGCCGAACACCAGGGGCTTTGCCGGCTTGATCGCCACCTGCATCCAGGAGAAGTCGCCGACCCGGGTCAGTACCGCTTTCACAAAGTCGAAGTCGCCCATGCTGACGCCGCCGGAGGTGATGACCGCATCGCAGGTTGCGACGCCTCGCCGCAGCGCCTCTTCGATAGCCGCTTCATCGTCACGAATCAGGCCGAGGTCGACCGGCTCGAATCCGGCTTCGGTAGCCATCGACAAAAGGGTGATGCGGTTGGAATCGCGGATCTGGCCCGGTTGCAGCGGCTGCGGACCCTCGACCAGCTCGTCGCCGGTCGACATGATCCCTACCCGAGGCCTGCGATAGACCTCAACCGCTTGGCGTCCAAGGCTGGCCAGCACACCGAGATGGCCAGGACCGAGGATGGTTCCAGGGTGAAGAATCTCGGCGCCAGCGGAAATATCGTCGCCAGCGTTCCGAATGTGATTACCAACCGGGACCTCAGCCAGCAGGTGCACGTCGAACCCGGCCGGCTTGGTCAACTCAACCATGATGATCGAATCGGCGCCTTCGGGCAGCGGCGCGCCAGTCATGATCCTCATCGCTTCGCCAGCAGCGAGTGGCTTGGGCGCCACCGACCCTGCGGGGATGGTGGCCACGACCGGCAGCGCGATGGGATTGTCCTTAGTGGCGCCGACGGTGTCTTCGGCCCGCACGGCAAACCCGTCCATCGCGGTGTTGGCAAACGGTGGGATTGCTTCCTGAGCTGCGACGGTCTCGGCCAATACCATGCCGAGGCTTTCGGCGACCGGCGTGCTCACCGGGGCGAGCATCGCCAGGTCGCGATTGACTTTGGCTTGGGCTTCTTCCAGGGCGATCACGTATCAAATTTAGGGCCGCAGTTGGCCGATCGCACGATCTGGCCGCGATACACGCCCAGATCTGGGCCAGATAGATAGCCAGGAGACCCAGCCGGCCTGGCTAGCCGGTGATGCCCTCACGTTTTACGATTTCGCCCAGAATCTTGCGGAAGTCATCGCCGAGATCCTCACGGTCGAGGGCCATCTCAACCACGGCCCGGAGATAGTCGAGCTTCTTGCCGGTGTCGAAGCGCCCCTCGGTAAAGGTGAAACCCAGCATTTTCTCTTTGCCAATCAGGCTGGCCATGGCATCGGTGATCTGGATCTCGCCGCCAACGCCGGGGTTGGTAGCAGCGATCTCATCGAAGATGGCCGGGGTAAACAGATAGCGGCCCATGATGGCCAGATTCGACGGAGCCTCTTCCGCCGAGGGCTTTTCGACCAGATCGCTGACCTCGACCAGGCGATCTCCGACCCGGGTAGCGGCGGCGCAGCCGTAGTTGGAGATGTCGTCAGGCTCAACCTCCATCAGCGCAACAACCGAGCACTGGTGCTCGTTGTAGGCCTCGATCATGCCGCGGACAACGCCCGCTTCGGGCCGCATAATGTCGTCACCGAGCAGCACGACAAAGGGCTCGTCGCCGATGTGGTTGCGGGCGGTGCCGATGGCGTGACCCAGGCCGAGGGCCTCGCCCTGGCGAACGTAGTGCAGCTGGGCCAGCTCACTCAGCGCTCTTACCTGCTTGGATTCTGTGCCTTTGCCCTTGGCTTCGAGCTGCATTTCCAGGTCGTGGAGACGGTCGAAGTGATCCTCGATCACCTTCTTGTGTCGCGAAGTAACGATCAGGATGTCTTCGATACCGGCATCGACAGCCTCTTCGATGACGTACTGAATGACCGGCTGGTCGACGACCGGCAGCATCTCTTTCGGGACTGCCTTGGTGAATGGCAGGAAGCGAGTTCCGAGCCCAGCTGCGGGGATGACCGCTTTACGAACCGGCCGTGGCTTTGAAGTGGATGAGGACATTGAACTGGATAAGGACATGGACAACCTCCGGTGGTGGGAACCTGGTTGAGTGTTTCGGTGGGCAATTTCGGTGGGATATCTACGAACCGATACTTCAGATCGGCAGTTGCCAGCCATCTTTGACGATAGCCGCCGATGACTCGGTGTCGGCCTGCTGGCGGTTAGCTAGCGGTTTGCTATCCGGGCGCAATCGCTAGTTGGCGCTGCGACGGTTACCCTTGCATGCTTGTCGTCGATCCGATGGCAAGCTTTTCGCTAACCAAGCCTCAGCTAACCGGCTTGCGTACCTGCAACACCGTCACGTCCAGCCCCGTGGAGACCTCACGTGCCTGTCTATGAATACAAATGCACCGCCTGCGAGCAACATATGGATGTTGAGCAGTCGTTCACCGACGATGCACTCACCGTGCTCGCCGGCTGTGAAACCGACCCCTCAGGCGACCACCAGCTGAAAAAGGTGTTCAGTGCGGTGGGTATCTCGTTCAAGGGCGACGGCTTTTACCGCAACGACGCCCGATCTGGCTCCAAGTCCTCAAGCACTTCGGCTGCTTCGAGCTCAACGTCATCATCTGGCGATTCGGCAAGCTCATCGAAGTCAGACTCCAGCAAGTCCGACAGCAGCTCGTCTGACAGCTCAAGCTCCTCAAGCAGCTCGTCAGACTCCAGCTCATCGTCGAAGAGCTCCTCGGACAGCGGGTCGTCTTCAAGCAGCGGCGGGTCGTCGACTTCAAAACCTTCGGCCGCCAGCTCCTCCTGATCTGCCCTCTCCCGGGATAGTGGCTGACCAACAGGATTTCTTGTCGACGCTCACCGAGCAGATGAGAACCTTCATCGCCGACCGGCAATGGGGCCAATACCACACCCCAAAGAACTTGGCGATGGCCCTGGCAGGCGAAGCGGGTGAATTGGTCGCAGAGTTCCAATGGATGACCCCGCAAGAGGCCACCCGAAGCGCGATGACCGCCGAGCAACTCGCAGCCATCGAGGCGGAGATGGCCGACGTGCTGATCTACCTTGTGGTGCTTGCCGACCAGCTGGGTACCAGCCTGCCGCAGGCGGTCGAAGAAAAGATGGCCCGAAACGCCATCCGGTTCCCGCCGGTAGAACCTCAAGTCGACTCGTAGGTCCACTCATAGACCGACTCGGGACCTCTGACTGAGAGACTCAGTCGCCCCGTGGATCCTCGATCGAGGGCACGATTCTCGATGTCCATGGTCGAGGTTTGTCGAAGTGATGACCGACGATCCGACCCTGCCGAGCGCGGGCCATGAACTCCGCTGGCGTGGCGAAGTCGGGCATCTCGATATAGGCCGCCCCAACCCCGTCAGGCACGTGGGCGTCGGAGCCCGCACCGATGAACAGGTCGTTGGCTTCGCCGTATGAGACCGCTTTGTTGTTCAGCGACTCGAGGCTTGTCTTACCGTTACGCCCCTCGATGCCGTCGACAAGGCCCTCGGCCACCAGCAGATCAATGTCGCTGGCTTTCAAACAGTTACGCATCGGATCGTAAGGATGCGGGATGTAGACGACGCCCCCCTGTTCTCTGATGCGCTTCGCCGCCTCGATGAGCCCGATCCCCTGCGGTAGCCGCTCTTTGAGGAACAGACCGATAATCTCACCGCTTCCGACCCGGAGCTCTTCGCCGATGATCACCCGGCATGGCAACTCGTCTGCAAGGCGGACCGCTCCGGCGATGACGTTGTGATCGGTGATGCACAACACATCGATCGCCGACTCGGTGACCGCTTCAAGTAACTCTTCCGGTGTTGTGGTGCAATCGCCAGACCACATGGTGTGGCTGTGGCAGTCGACTCGGACCCAGCCCTCGGGCCGTGGTTCGGCCAGATGTGGATGGCGATCGAGCGCCGCCGCTGAAGGAACCAACGAGCTGCCGATCAAGCGGCGCCGGATAGTGCGACGTCGCCGATCACTACCGGCGGAGTCGATACGCCGCTCGGCAGGTGCGCGACCTCGCCGCCGATCACCTTGATGTCGAGCAACAAACGCTGCAGGGTCGAGGCGATGGTGCATTCGTTGACCGGTTCGGCCAGTTGACCGTTGCGGATCATCCGCCCTTCGACCCCTACCGAGAAGTCGCCAGACACCGGGTTAACGCCCGAGTGCAGGCCAGCCAGGCTGAAGACCATCAAGCCGTTTTCTACCCCGGCGATCAACTCGTCGAGGGAACCCGACCCGGGTTTCACCGACAGCGCATGCAGCCCGGGCGACGGTAGGCCTCGGGTGCCTCGCATTGCGGACCCAGTTGAGCCATCACCAGAGCGACGACCGGTGTATGAGTCATGCAGGAAGCCCTGCAGCACGCCGTCTTCCACCAGCGGCACCCGACGACAGGCCATACCTTCGCCGTCGTGAGAGTCGGCGCCGAGGGAGGTTGGATCGGTCGGATCGTCGACGAAGGTCAGCGCCGGGGTGGCAACGTTCTCACCAACGCGGTCGACGAACGGCGAGCGACCCTTGAGTACCCGGTCACCGGTGAGGGTGCCTGCAACCAAACCAATGACCGTTGCCGCCAGGTAGGGATCGAGCACCAGGTCGACGGTTGAAGTCTTTGGCTGCGACGAGCCGAGCAGATCGACGGTTTGGCTTACCGCTCGTTCGACCACTCGATCCATGTTGAGGTCGTCCGGTTTACGGGCGCCGTCGTAGGCGTAGCCGGTTTGGGTTCGATCACCGTCGAGCGCCAGTGCCTGTACCGAGACCGACGCGGAGGTGGCTCGGGTGGCCGCCCTGATCCCAGCGGTGCTGGCCAGAGCGAAGGCTCCGAGGCTGTCGCCGTATGCGGCCACGCGCACCCCGGTGACTCGATCGTCAGCGCCGCGGACTCGCCGCTCCAACTCGATAGCCATATCGATCTTGGCCTGGTTCGGAGTGGCGGCGACCTCGTCGCGCCACAGGTCGATGTCGACCGCCTCGACCCCATCGGGCATGGCGATGCCGACATGCGGGTCTGCCTCGGAGAACCGGGCGTTGTCTCTGGCCTCGGCCAGGATGCTGTCGACAACATCGCTGTCGAGGGTTCCNNCCTTCGCGACCGTCGACCAAGACCCGTACCCCGATGGCATGGTTCTCGGCCGTCGTCAGCGACTCAAGCTCACCCTCGTAGGCCCGGATGCTGGTCGAGCGACCATGGGAGCAGGCCACTTCGATCTGCTCGTTGTCGTTTGCCCGCTCGACGAGCTTTTCGGCGATGTTCAAAAGTTCGTCTGGGCTCATGCTGCGGTGCCACCGATGGTCAGCTCCTGAACCTTGAGCGTGGGAACGCCATCGCCGACCGGAACGCCCTGGCCATCTTTACCGCAGGTCCCGGGGGGACCCATCTCAAAGTCGTTGCCGACCGCTTCGATCTGCTGCAGAACCTTTGGGCCGTTGCCGATCAGCTGACCCTCTCGTAGCGGCGAGGTGATCTTGCCCCCCTCGATCATGTAGGCCTCGACCATGCCGAACACAAAGTCGCCGGACGCCGTGTTGACCTGTCCCCCACCGAGCTTGGCCACATACACACCGTGATCAACGCTGGCGATAATGTCGGCCGGGTCGGATTGGCCGCCAGCCAGATAGGTGTTTGTCATGCGGACCATCGGCAGATGGCGGTAGCTCTGTCTGCGACCGTTGCCCGAACTGGGGCGACCGTCAGCCCGAGCCCGGAGGCCGTCCCACATGTAGTCGACGAGGATGCCGTCTTCGATAAGCACGTTACGTCGGGCCGGGTTGCCCTCGTCGTCGATGGCGTAGCGACCCCACTCATCGTCCATGGTGCCGTCGTCGATCAGGGTCACCAGCGAAGATGCGACCTGCTCCCCCAGCCGGCCTGCGAACGCCGAGGCGCCCTTCTTGACCAGGTCGGCTTCGAGGCCGTGGCCGCAGGCCTCGTGGAACAACACACCACCGGAGCCGGGGCCGATCACCACCGGCAGGGTGCCAGAGGGCGCCGGACGGGCCGCCAACTTGGTAACCGCTCGTTCGGCGGCCCGACGGGCCAAATCTTCCACGTCGAAGCGGTCGAACAGTTCGAACCCAACCGAGAGGCCGATCGTTTCGCTTCCGGTCTGCATTCCTGCGTCGCCCGAGGCCACACAGCTGACCGAGAACCTGGTTCGGGTCTGGTCATCGCCGGACAGCACCCCATCGGAATTGGCCACCAGGATGCGTCGACGATTGTCGGCGTAACCGGCGCTTACCTGGGTGATGGCCTCATCGCTGGCCCGGGCCACCTGGTCGGCCCGCTGCAGCATTTCGACCTTTGTCGACTTATCGATACCGGCCGGCCGAACCTCGACTCGCCCTGGGGTTGGCATCGAAGGGTCGAGCGAAACCGTGCGAACCTCGCCAGAACCGCTCCGGCGAGCCGCGTCGGCCGCCGCTCGGGCCGCAGACTGCAAGCCACGCTCGCTTAGGTCGGCGGTATGGGCAAAGCCGGTCGATTCGCCGGACACAACCCGAATTCCCGCTCCCCGGTCGCGTCCGGAAGCCAGATTCTCGATCCGTCCGTCGTCGAGATGAACCGACCCCCGCTCCACATCCTCGACGAACACCTCGGCAAATTCAGCCCCACCCCCAAGTGCGGTGTTGAGGATCTGATTGAGCACGCTCTCGTCGAGCAGTGGCGCATCATCGGATCGACCGGGATCGGTGGCGGGGGTTCTAGAGGTCACTCCATCAGGATAGCGACGCCAATCGACAGGCTACGAACCGGCGAGAATTAGGAACCGACGAGAATTACGAACCGACGAGAATTAGGAACCGGCAAGAAATGGGTATCGCAGCGAATAGAGAACCAGCGGAATTCCGCCAGCTGCACCAAATCTCCTGATTCTCGACTCGGCCTTGGTGGTACAAGCCCGGTACCGTACAGTTGCCGACATCTCGTAGCCGTATAGCGAGCGGCGATCGCTACGACACAGCAGCCGGTAGCCCGCTACCGTAATGTGAAGTGAGGCCACAATGATTCTGGAACAAATCTCCTGTCCCGCCGATCTACGAGATCTCGATAAGCCACAGCTCGATCAGCTGTGCGAGGAGATTCGCCAGTTCATCGTCGACAAGGTCAACAACAGCAAGTCGGGCGGCCACTTGGGCTCGAACCTGGGAATCGTCGAGCTGACGGTCGCCCTGCACCGAACCCTCGATTCGCCTCGAGATGTGCTGCTGTTCGACACCGGCCATCAGGGTTACGTGCACAAGATGCTTACCGGTCGCCAAGCGGGCTTCGACTCGCTGCGGGAGTCCGATGGCATGTCTGGCTATCCCAGCCAGGCCGAGTCGCCCCACGACTGGATCGAAAACAGCCACGCCTCGACCGTGCTGGGCTACGCCCACGGTCTCGCCACCGCCTTCGGGGTTTCGGAGGAGAACGCCGATCGCCGCATCGTGGCCGTACTCGGCGACGGTTCGCTAACCGGTGGCATGGCATACGAGGGCCTCAACAACCTCGGCCACTCCCGGGCAAACGTCACGATCATTCTCAACGACAACGGTCGCTCATACGCCCCAACGATTTCCTTGCTTTCCGAGAGCCTGGTCAAGATCCGGTCAAACCCGGTCTATATGAAACGCCAACGCAGGTTGGAAGGGCTAGCGGCCAAGACGCCGATCGTCGGCAAATACTCCGAAGCCGGCATCCGAGCCTCGAAGGCAGCGATTAGAGAGGCCTTCGAACCGCAGGCGTTCTTCGAAATGCTCGGTGTGCGCTACATGGGGCCGTTCGACGGTCACGACATCGCCGAGATCGAAACCGCTCTCCAGAACTCGGGCCAGTTCACCGGTCCCGTCGTGCTGCACGTTCAAACCCAGAAGGGCCGCGGCTACGCCCCAGCGGAGAACGATGCCATCAAGCACATGCACGACATCGGGGCGGTCAAGCCGGAGAGCTACACCGCAGCGTTCACCGAGTCACTGATCAAGCTGGGCGAAGAGCACGATGACCTCATCGCCATCACCGCCGCCATGCCGGACTCCACCGGCCTACTCCCGTTCCGGGAGCGCTTCCCCGACCGGGTAGTCGACGTCGGCATCGCCGAACAACACGCGGTGACCGCAGCGGCGGGCATGGCGATGGGCGGACTACGGCCGGTAGTCGCCCTGTACTCAACCTTCCTCACCAGGGCCATCGATCAAACCAACCTCGACGTCGGGCTCCACGGCCAACCGGTAATCTTCTGCCTCGACCGTGCCGGCATCACCGGAGACGATGGGCCATCCCACCACGGCATCCTCGACATGGTCCTGATGTCGAAGGTTCCGGGCATGACCATGTTCTGCCCCTCGTCGTACCAGGAGCTTCAGCAGATGCTGAGCGACGCTTACGACATCACGTCCGGTCCGGTTTCTATCCGCTGGCCTAAGACCCCGCCACCGATCGTCTCCGATGACCTGGTCGGCCGTGGCCTCGATGCCAGGCTCGATCGAGAAGGCTCCGAGGTCTGCATCATCGGTGTCGGCAAGATGTTCGGTGCCGCGCAGGAAGCGGCCGACCTGCTCGAAGCGGAGGGCGTCTCGGTATCGGTGTGGGATCCGCGGGTGGTCAAGCCGCTCAATGCTGCCATGCTCGACCATGCAGCCAACCACCGACTGGTGGTGACCATCGAAGACGGCCTGGCCGAAGGTGGCATCGGTTCCAACATCGCCGCTGCGCTGGCAGGCCGCGGGCCAGAGCTCAGCGTGCTCGGCGTTCCAACCGAATACCTGCCACACGGCAAGGCCGATGCCATCCTGGCCTCGTTGGGCCTCGACGGTTCCGGTGTTGCTGAGACGATTCGTCGTCGCCTCAGCGCCGACTAGAGCCCGCTAAGCCTGCGGGCGGCGGAGACTACTCCGCTTCATCATTGCTCGGCTCGCTACTTGGGTCGCTACTTGGATCGATGGCGTGAGCCTTCAGCTCGTCGAGTGACGCGTACTCCAGGGTCGCCATATGGGTTCCGGCCAGGTACACCTGCGGAGCCATGTCTTGATCGAACGCTTCCTTCCAGCGGGCAGCGCAGAGACACCACTGATCGCCCGCTTTGAGACCGGCGAAACCGAAGGCCGGCTGCGGCGTCGAGAGGTCGTTGCCCTGGGCCGCGCTGAACGCCAGGAAGTCGTCGGTCATCACCGCACAGACAACATGAACCCCGGCATCATCGCCCCCGGTGTTGCAGCACCCATCCCGGTAGAACCCGGTGAGCGGGTCGATTGAACAGGATTGAAGCTCGGTTCCAAGTACGTTGGCTGCCATGGCAACCAGTGTGCCCAAGATTTCTTCACAGCGGGGCCGATTCACTCCATCGTCGCCGATTGGCCGCACAATCGCGCTCGCCATCGTGGTTCTGTCGGTTGCCGCTTGTGGCGGCCAAGAACAGGGGCAAGAAGCGGGCGCATCCACGTCGGTGATAGTGGCCGTAGCTGCCGAGAACACTGCGACTTCCACTCCTACCTCAACCGTGTCCAGCACCCTGGCGACTACCGGGGCTATCAGCACTACAAGCACGGCGGCAACGACGCTGACCGCCAGCACCGCTAGCTCAGTCGCCAGTTCTACGACCAGTTCAATCGCTAGTTCCACCGCCACCGACGCAACGTCGGCAGCGGCATTGGCAGAAGGGGCATCAGCTACAGCGGCGTCAGCAGCCTCAACGACAGACACCACGACAACCGCTGCGACAACCCCGACGACGGCTGCGACCACATCGACCGTGTCATCATCGTCCGAGACATTGGCAACCACTACCGCGCCGAGCACGACGGTGCCAACAACGACAACCAGCGTTATCGCAGCCCCGGCGCCAACCGTCGGAGCGGTGGCTCGCCCTTCCTGGCTCGGCCAGCGCACGCTGCCGACCTCGTCCAATGGCCTGGTGGTCGTCCCTCAGACCACGCCTGAGGAGCTGCGGGATCGGCGGCTTCTCACAATCGATACGCTGCCCACTCCGGCAGACGAGAGTTTCCGCTTCACCATCGGGGCCATTCCCGCCGATGTGCTGGCTAGGTCGACCTGGGTCGATGGCTGCCCGGTCCCGGTCGATGGCTTGGCCTACCTGACGATGACGTTCTGGGGGTTCGACGGTCGCGTCCATACCGGCGAGATGATCGTCAACGCAGCCCAGGCCGACAACATGGTCTCGGTGTTCGAGAAGCTGCATGCCGCTCGATTCCCGATCGAAGAGATGCGAGTCGTATCCCAAGCCGACCTCGACGCCGAGCCGACGGGCGACGGCAACAATACGACCGCCTTCGTCTGCCGAGCGGTTACCGGCGGCAGCAGGTTCTCAGAACATGCCTACGGCCTAGCCATCGACATCAACCCGTTCCACAACCCCTACAAGCGTGGCGCGCTCATCCTGCCGGAGCTGGCCGTCGAGTATCTGGATCGAGCCGGGCAGAAGCCAGGTGTCGTGGTCGCCGGCGACGTGGCGGTCGAGGCCTTTGCCGCCATCGGCTGGGAGTGGGGCGGCGATTGGCGATCGCTCAAGGATTATCAGCACTTCGCTCTCAACAACCGCTGAGGTCGAGCTGGGGTCGATGTTGCGTTGGCCCGCTGCACCGTAGAAGATGGCCCGATGACCGATGCATTTGATATGACAGACAAAGTGGTGGTTGTCACCGGTGGCAGCCGCGGCCTCGGTCGGGCGATGGCCGAGGCCTTTGCCCACCGTGGGGCTGACGTCGTCATCACCAGTCGCAAACTGCCAGCGTGTGAGATGCTGGCCCAGCAGATCACCGAGTCGACCGGCCGCCGAGCGCTTGGTCTGGCCTGCCACGTCGGCCATTGGGACCAGTGCGATCAACTCTTCGAATCGGTGTATAGCGAGTTTGGGCGGTGCGATGTGTTGGTCAACAATGCAGGCATGTCGCCGCTGTACGACTCGCTTGGCGAGGTCTCCGAGGCATTGTTTCAGAAAGTGATCGACGTCAACCTGAAGGGCCCTTTCCGCCTCTCAGCGGCCTTTGGCGAGCAGATGGTGAAAGACGGCGGCGGATCCATCATCAACGTCAGCTCGATAGCGGCCGTGCAACCAAGCCCCGCTGAGGCGGCATACGGCGCCGCCAAGGCCGGGATCAACAACATGACGGTGTCGTTCGCAAAAGCCCTCGGGCCATCCGTACGGGTCAACACGATCATGCCGGGACCATTCCTGACCGACATTTCCAAAGCCTGGGATCTAGACGCGTTCGCCGAGCGAGCAAAAAACGAGATACCGCTTGGCCGGGGTGGCGAACCGGAAGAGGTTGTTGGCGCGGCCCTCTACTTCGCCTCGCCAGCGTCGTCGTATACCACCGGCTCGGTACTCAAAATCGACGGTGGCATCGCCGATTCACCGGGCTGAGCTTCTATTTGGAGTTGTTGTTCCGGGAGCTTCTATTCGAGGGTCACCAGAACCGCGCCCTCGGCCACCTGATCTTCAGGGGCTACAAGAACCGCCGAGACCTTGCCGGCAACCGGCGCGACCACTGGGATCTCCATCTTCATCGACTCAAGGATGATGAGTTCGTCGTCGGCAGCCACTTGTTGGCCAACCTCGACGTTCACTTTCCACACCGACGCTGTCATCTCGGCCCGTACTTCGGTCATGACGAGCAAGCTAGCGGTAACTGGCCGTCGGAGTACAGTTCGCCCGGCCGCTCAACCTGCGGCCGCGGCCCGAAGGGCATCGATTACCGCCATATTGGCCACGGCGTCATCGAGCGAGACCGGTGCCGGGGCGCCTTCGATCAGGGCCGAGGCGAAACGATCGACCATGATGGCGTACTGATCGACAGGACCAAACGACATCGTTTCGAGCGGCTGATCGTACAGCTCACCCATGCCAGCCCCGACCCGCACGGTCATGGCCAGATCGCGCTGGGCGTTGAACGGTCTTGTGATCTCGATCCGCCCGGCGGTGCCGATGATGTGAACCCGCTGGTCGAAGTCGGATTGGGTCGAGACGGTGAAGGTGGCCTGACCACGATCGGGAAAGTCGAGAACTGCAGACGCGGTGACATCGATACCGAAAGTGGGGTGGATATCGAGCGTGCCCTGCACCCTGGTCGGCTCGGCGGCGAACAGGCGACGAGCCGAGTGAATGGCATAGCAGCCGATGTCCATCAGCGCGCCGCCTCCTAGTTCGGGGATATTGCGGATGTTTGCCGGATCGTCGCCGAAATAGCTAAACCAGGTCTGCACAGACACCAGCTGGCCGATTCGCTCGTCGGCCACCAGGTCGAAGACCATTTCCCACTGGGGATGGAACTGGTACATGAAGGCTTCCATCACCACCGGCGCTTCACCGGCGGGAAACCGGTTGCTGAGAGCTGCCAGGTCGGACCGCAATTGCTGCGCTTCAGCCAAGTCCATAGTGAAAGGTTTCTCGCACAGCACGTGCTTGCCCGCCGCGGCGGCAGCGAGGGTGAGCTCAGCGTGCAAGTTGTTGGGCAGCGGGTTGTAGATCACATCGATGTCCGGGGCATCGATCAGTTCTTCGTAACTGCCGTAGCTGCGCTCGATCCCATTTTCGTCGGCAAACTTGCGGGCCCGACTCCCCTCTCGGGATGCCACCGCGGCGACCACACAATCGTCGGTGGCCTTGATGGCCGGGATCAGATGTTCCCTGGCGATCTTTGCGGTAGACAACACTCCCCACCGCAACGGGGTTACTCCGGATGACATGGATTGCCCTTCCTAGCCTGCTACTTGCCGGTGCGAGGTGATTTGCGTAGGGCTCAACCTCGGTTACGCAGGAAGCCCCGTAGCTTGTCGGTCAGCGGATTTCCGTCGAGCTCAACCTGTTGCGGGCTGATGAGACGGGCGGGCACGAAACCGTCGGGAAGAAAACTTCCCGCGTCGAGCACAAAATGGATGGGCAGATCCGGGTCCAGACCGCCGTGTTCTCTGGCCTGCTGGTCGCCAATGGTGTCGCTGACCAGGGGCCGCAACTTGTACCGCTTGCAGAGGTCGTCGAGGCGCTCGATCATCGCCGCAGTGTGATTCCACTGGCGACGGCTGAGCGGCGTCTCGCCGATACGTTCCCGCTCGGCGAACGGTGTAATGCACAGACACTCGCCTCCCTCGCCGCGAATCAGATCAGCAGCCCATTCAGCGGCATCGAATGACCGCTCAGCCAGTAGTGAATCGTGCACAACCAGCGGTACGAATGCCCCGTTGAACGGGCGACCATCCTCTAGGAGGGCCGCGGTAAGCGCTTCAGGCTCGTCCGGCAGCCAGCTGGCCATGCCAATGTCGGTTGCGCCAAATCCGAGCAGCCGCGACGCCTCGGACTGCGAGCGAGCGCTCTTGCCCTCGTCGGGGGGCGGTGGCGCCTGACCCCAGGATATGGGGGCTTCTCCCGTTGTCGCCGGATCGTATGACACAGAGTCTGAGGTTGCACCGGTTCGTCGCCGATTGCAACCCCCGGACCCAAGTCCCTAACCAAGCCTCCTCACCAAGTCCCGTTAACAGTCCCATCACCAGTCGGAGTGCACCCCCTCCACCGGCTCGGCGGCGGTACGCAGTCTCGTGCTCGCAGTAGGGTAAGTACCGTGCGTTTTTTGAAGGGGTTGTCGGCGACCCTGCCCATCGCTGCCGGACTCCTCGTGCTGGCCACAGCCTGCGGTTCCGATCCCCCGGACGCCCTCGCCAGTATCTACCGGGTGGAGGTCGGTCAGTGCTTGGCAGTGGAGAACCAGCTGGCGACGGCGGTGGCGATCGCTCCTGGCCTGGTGGTGACGGTGGCCCACTCGCTGGACCAGGCCGATGGTGTCACGCTTAAGGACGCTCTCGACCAGGACGTGCCATCGGAATTGCTTTACGTCGATCCGACGAAGGACATCGCCATCCTCCGGCTGTCGGATGCCTCACCGGTGCCCCTTGAACTGACCGAGCCACAGAACTCCGGTGCGGTTTCTGTGGCCACAGCGGCCGGTAGCGACGGCCCAACGTCTAAGCCGGCCACGATCGTTGATCTGGTCGATGCGACGCTGGACGGAGACGGCAAACGAGCGGCTATCAGGCTGGAAGCCGACATCAAGCCGGGAGACTCGGGGGCTGCGGTGGTCGACGATGATGGTCGCATGGTCGGCATGATCTTTGCCACCGCACGGGGCGAGGACGTCGGCTGGGCGGTGGCCAGCAGCGAAATCGTTGCCGCCATCGAAGCCCTCAACGCCAACAGGCCAGAGCCGATAGCCCTGGCCTGTTGAACAAAATCTTCTCAAGCGCCGTCCGAAGGACTAGCCCAGTTCAAGCGCCGTCCGAAGGACTAGCCCAATTCACTGCCGACGATGCTGACAAAGCTGACGCACTCGCCGGGGGCACCGCCGAGGTTGTGGGTCATGCCGAGAGTCTTGCCGCCCTCGGTGACCGACTTGATCTGGCGATCCTCCGGAGCCTGCTGACGGAGCTGTAGCCAACATTCGAACAGCATACGCAGACCGGACGCCCCAATCGGGTGGCCGAAGCTCTTCAGACCGCCGTCGGGATTGATCGGCAGTTCCCCATCGAGGTCGTACGTGCCGGCCATGACCTCTTTCCACCCCAGGCCCCGCTCGGCGAAGCCCAGGTCTTCCATGAGCACCAGTTCGGTTGGGGTGAAACAGTCGTGAACCTCGGCCATGGCTACCTCGGCCCGTGGATTGGTTACCCCGGCCTGGGCGTAGGCATCGGCGGCGCTGGCCGCCACCTCGTTGAACGTCGTGTAGTCGTAGTCGGGGTCGATGGGCCCGGCTGCCGGTCCGGCGGAGAAGGCCAGGGCCTTCACGTAAAGCGGGTTATCGGTGTATTTGTGGGCGTCTTCGGCCCGGCACAAGATCGCTGCGGCTGAACCGTCGGAGACACCGGAGCAGTCGAAGATGCCAAGCTGACCGGCGATCAGCGGCGCATTACAGATCGTGTCCTTACCGACCTCCTTGCGGAACTGGGCTCGTGGGTTGCGGGCGCCGTTGAAGTGGTTCTTCCAGGCGATCCGGGTCAGAACGTCCTTCATCTCGTTCTCGTCGACCCCGTACTTCTCCGCATAGGCCGGGGCTAGCAGGGAGAACATGGCCGGGGCGGTGAGGTCGGGGCTGGTTCCATCGCTCGGTAGGGCTGCGGTGGTGAGGCCCGACATGCCGTTGTCCTTGAGCTTCTCTACGCCGACCGCGGCCACCAGGTCGTATGCACCCGATGCGACGGCGTAGCAGGCATTACGGAACGCCTCGGAGCCTGTGGCGCACATATTTTCGACCCGGGTCACCGGCTTGT
>JBOEHD010000148.1:0-12818 GCA_050633745.1 Acidimicrobiales bacterium | reverse complement strand
ACTAATAGGCCGAGGGCTTGTGTTTTACTTGTCATTTCTACGGTATTGATCGTAGGACTATGATCGTCGACGCTGGTAACTCTCGAGTTACTGCCTCGACACTCGTGCTCGCTATTGAGTTCCTCAAGGGACTTGTCCTGATATACTCAGGACTTCATTCGATATAGCAATCCGTTGGTTACATCCCAGCCGGTTGCGATACATAGTTTCGGTGGCCAGTGCGGAGGGGTCACACCCGTTCCCATCCCGAACACGGAAGTTAAGCCCTCCTGCGCCGATGGTACTTGGTCGGAGACGGCCTGGGAGAGTAGGACGCTGCCGGATTTCTTTGAAGAAGACCCAGCCTTTTGGTTGGGTCTTCTTCCAGTTTTGCCTTCGATTACCGTCCACTTCACCGGGCTTTGCTGCCTTTGGCGGTCGATAAGCGCCGATCGCTCCGTGTTGAAGCTAGGTTTGAATGTTCTATGAACGAGCGCCCGAAACGACGAAACCAGATGGCCAACCCGGGCGGTCGAAAGGGCACTGGCGGCCCGAAGCCGGGTTCTCGCCCGAGCGGGAAGTCTGGCCCATCACGTAACGGCAGGCGTATTCCGCCTCCACCCAAGGACAGCCCACGAGGCCCGAGCTTCGATAGCCGTGGCTTTGAGTCAGACCGTGATGGCTACGACGATGAACCGATCGTCGAGCGCGTCGAAGAGCGCAAACGCTCAAAGAAGTCCACGCACAAAAAGCGCGGCGTCGATGTCCGTGATGTTGAGATGCGGGGAGTCACCGGGCCGACCGCAGCTAAGTTGCAGCGTCGTCTGGCAGAAGCGGCCGTGGCCTTCGAGGCGGAGCGGTTCACCGAGGCAGACCAGGCCCTGAAGTCGATTCAGAAGCTGGCGCCCGGTATTCCCGAGGTCCATGAACTCATGGGGCTTACCCACTACAGGATGGGTCGCTGGATCAAGGCCATCAACGAGCTCGAGCGGTTCTACGAACTGACCGACTCGGTAGAACAACATCCAGTCTGGGCTGATTGCTGCCGAGCGTTGAAGCGCTGGTCGAAGGCCGAAGAACTGTGGCACGAGCTCGGCGACGCGTCACCGGGCCCGGAATTGATCGAGGAAGGTCGCATCGTCCAGGCCGGAGCGCTTGCCGACCGCGGCCAACTCGACGACGCCATCCGCTTCATGGAGCGAGCGCCGAAGGTCAAGGGCAAGCCAGGACTGCATCATTTGCGCCGGTGGTATGTCATGGGCGATCTCTACGAGCGTGCCGGCGACAACTCGAGAGCCCGGCGGGTCTTTTCCGACATCGCCCAAGCCGAGCCTGGGTTCGGCGACGCCGCAGAGCGGGCAGCCAACCTCTAGCCTGGCCAGCCAGCCAGCCTCTAGCCTCGGCGGCCAGCCTTGGTCCACTGCGTTGGACCGATCGGTAGATCGATTCGGTCGCCCCGAGCATGCGGAGCTTCGATATCCTTTCAGTTGTCATATTGAAAGAACAAGTTCCAACTACTGGTCGAGGTCGATACGTCAATGAATGCGCAGCAACTTGAGAAGGTCCGTAGCGAAGCCGGATTCATCGCGGCGTTAGACCAAAGCGGTGGTAGCAGCCCCAAGGCACTTGGCCTCTACGGCGTCGACGAGTCGGCGTACAGCAACGATGATGAGATGTTCGACCTCATCCACCAGATGCGGACCAGGATCATGACCAGCCCCGCCTTCACCGGCGAGCGTGTGCTCGGTGCGATCCTTTTCGAAATGACGATGGACCGTCAGGTCGATGGCCAGGACACAGCGGCTTACCTCTGGGAAAAGAAGTCGGTCGTGCCGTTCTTGAAGGTCGACAAAGGCCTGGCTGACGAAAACAACTCAGCCCAGATCATGAAGCCGATGCCGGATCTCGGCTCGCTGTTGGAACGGGCGGTCGCTAAGGGCGTGTTCGGAACCAAGATGCGCTCGGTTATCAAGATGGCAAACGCAGACGGAGTTAAGGCCGTCGTCGATCAGCAGTTCGAGGTAGGCCATCAGATCATCGAGGCCGGCCTGGTCCCGATCATCGAACCCGAGATCGACATCAACAGCCCGGAAAAAGCCGCAGCGGAAGAACTGCTCCGAGCGGCGATCGCTGCTCACGCCGATCAGTTGAGTTCCGACCAGCACATCATGCTGAAGCTGACCCTGCCCGAGGCCGACAACTTCTACGCCGACCTGGTGAAGCATCCGCAGATAGTGCGGGTCGTAGCGCTGTCCGGTGGGTACGCCCGCACCGAGGCCAACGCTCGCCTCAGCCGCAACAACGGGGTCATCGCCAGTTTCTCACGGGCACTGACCGAAGGTCTCAACGCAGGTCAGACCGATGACGCGTTCAACGCAACTCTGGACGAAACCATCCAGAGCATCTTCGAAGCGTCCCGAACCTGATCGGCATCGAGGTTTTTGCAGTGATCCACCCGGCGGGGGTCGGCAACATCGGCGACGGCCGGCTCGACAACATCATCATCGATCGTTCCGCTCATCTCGTGAGCGGAACGATCGTGTTAATCACCATGATCCTGGCCACCGCAATGGTGCTACGGCACGCGCTACGGAACGAAGCGGTGGCCCGCCCGGCGATGCTGGCCATGATCGCAGCCCAGCTCTCATTAACCGTTCAGCTGCTGCTGGGGATCAAGCTGCTCGATCAGGGGCAGGGCATCGTCCAGCTGTACATCCATTACATCGGCGGGCTTGTGCCACTCGGGGCGTTCCTGGTCGGTGGTTGGGTCGCCAGAGGAGATTCTGGACGTAGCAGTCGTATTCTGGCCGGGTTGTTGCTTCTCGGCTGCTTCTCGGCGCTGATGGCGTTCTTCATCGGCCGGGCCTATGTGAATAGCGTGATCGGCTGAGACGGCACGGATTCGCCTGCTAGCTAGCTGTAGCGCTCGTGGTGCGGTTCATCCCAGACCTCATCGAGGTGAGGGTATGGGCCGTGGCCGGCACCGCCAGTCGGATCCCACCGCAACTGTCTTTGAGATTCGGATCTCTCGGATTCGGCTCTGAGGGCCGATCGGCGATTGGCCAGCCGAGGGTAGAACTTGCGGACCAGGCGCCCGAATATCACTCCGAAGACGAAACCTGCGACGTGGGCTACCCAAGAGCCGGGGCTTCTCCAGGTGAAGAACTGCAGGGCGAACCAGGTTCCGAGAAACCATCGGGCCCGTATGTCGACCACGACCAGGAAGACAAGGGTCCTGATCGGCGCATCCGGATACCAAACGAGGTAGCTGCCCATGATGCCTGCCACCGCTCCTGACGCGCCGAGAATAGCCACCGTGCCCGATGCCTGGGCCACGATGTAGGCCAACGTACCGAGCACTCCGGACAGCAGGTAGAAACCGAGAAACAAGACCGGTCCGAGTCGGTCCTCGATGTTGTTACCGAACACCCACAGGAACAGCATGTTCAGCGCCAGATGAAACCATCCGTCGTGAAGGAAGATCGAAAGAACCACCGCAGCGTTCACCCGCTTGCCAGCGAAGACCGGCTCAATCGGGCTCGCAGCATCGCAGGAGGTGGGGTCACCGGTTTCGTAGTAGGTGTCTGAAATTTCCGACGCATTCAACGGCCGGCCCTGGGTCACCTCACAAGGGATGGCACCCCACTCGAGGGCGAAACGCAGATCGTTCGGTAGTTCGCGCACACCTGCTGCCTCGGAGTTATTGCTCGGTGTGTCGTCGACCAGTGTGACCGGCTGGCTTGTCGGTCCGAGGTTTGCCGCGACGTGAATGGCCACGCTAAGCCCGATCAGCAGAAAGGTTGCCAGCGGCATTCTTCTCGTCGGGTTTTCATCGAACAGTGGCAGCATGCGGTACGGGAAATCTACCAATATCGACAGCGGTGCGCGATCTATCTGTGCTTGCTAATGCAAGCGCATGCTAGGCCGGATAAGATCGCACTTATGATCAGTCCTGATGATTTCACCAAGGCCGTCAATAAGGGTGTCGCTGAGATGCGAACCAGGCTTCAGGAGGCGGCGGTCCGGGTCGAAGCCGAGGCCAAGAAGATGGCCGACGCAACCGGCATCGATGATCAAATAGATACCGAGCGCATGCGAGCCGCTGGCGACCAGCTGCAGGGGGTCGTGGAGATGCTGCGCACCGAAGCGGTCAACGCTGCGGGGCAGTTCGCCGATGGCCTGAACGAGATCGTCGATGATCTTCGAGACTTCGTTCAGGGTTCCGGCTCCGACGCAGCGAAGCCGGCCCAGGGTGCGGCCGCCAGCAGCGGGGCGAAGAAGGCTCCAGCCAAGAAGACCGCGGCTAAGAAGAGCACCGCTAAGAAGGCTCCGGCCAAGAAGACCGCAGCCAAAAAGACCGCGGCTAAGAAGAGCAGCGCTAAGAAGAGCACCGCCAAGAAGGCTCCGGCCAAGAAGACCGCAGCCAAAAAGACCGCGGCTAAGAAGAGCACCGCCAAGAAGGCCACTGCCAAGAAGGCAACTGCGAAGAAGGCACCGGCCAAGAAGGCCGCGGCCAAAAAGAGTGCGGCCAAGAAGGCTCCAGCCAAGAAGAGCACCGCAAAGAAGAGCACCGCCAAAAAGGCCACGGCAAAGAAGAGCACCGCTAAAAAGGGCTAGAGCGGCGCTGGTCGTCGGCCTGGCGTAGCCACCGATAACGGGGCCTGGCGATCAGCCCACTATCCTGCCAGGACTAGCCTCGACACCGGTCGGGTGCTGGCTCCCGGGAGGCCGCTATCAAACGTCGACTCGATGCAGAGATGGTGCGGCGCAAGCTGGTCGTCAGCCGTGAAGCGGCAAAAAGCGAGATCGAGAGCGGCCGGGTGCTGGTCGACGGTTCCTTCGCTACAAAGGCGGCCAGGATGGTTGACACCGCTCAAAGCGTGCGGCTCGCTGGTCCGCCACGGCGCTACGTAGGTCGCGGTGGCGAGAAGCTCGAAGGGGCGCTCGACGCCTTCAAACTGGACCCAAAGGGCCTGCGCTGTCTCGATGCCGGTTCTTCAACCGGCGGCTTCACCGACTGCCTGGTGCAGCGAGGTGCTGATCTGGTGGTGGCGGTCGACGTCGGAACTAATCAGCTGCATGAAAAACTGCGGGGTAGAGATCGCGTCGTTGTTCGAGAGCAGACCGATGTGCGCTCCCTCAAGCCCGAGCAATTCGATGAACCGTTTGATCTAATCGTCGGCGATCTTTCGTTTATCTCGCTGCGTCTGGTGCTGCCTGCCCTTGTCCCGCTGGTGGCCGACGGTAGCTCGCTGCTGTTGCTGGTAAAACCCCAGTTCGAAGCAGGTCGTTCTGAGGCCTCGAAAGGCCGGGGGGTTATCACCGACCCGAACATCTGGCGTCGAGTGCTTGTCGAGGTGATAGATGCCGCGGCCCAATGCGGCGCCGGGCTGAGCGGTCTCACCCCTTCACCTATCACCGGCTCGGCTGGGAATGTTGAGTTTATAGCCTGGCTGCGCCGTGGTTGCCCTAGCATTCCAGACAGTGGAAGGGCTATTGAGGTTGCGGTTTCGCAAGCTGGGGCGGTGGACGAATGACTAGACAGCTCGGTCTTGTCATGCATCTACACCGTCCCGATGTGCGCGACCTGGCGGCCCAGGCCATCGAGTGGTGTGGCGATCGGATACGCCCGGTGCTTCCGGCAGACGACGCCAAGTTGATCGACCGTCCCGACCTAGCGGTCGATGCAGACGAGTTCGGCCCCGAGATGGATATCTGTGTCAGCCTCGGCGGCGACGGCACGATGCTGCGATCCTCCCAGCTGGTCGCGGCCCACGACGTGCCGATCCTCGGGGTCTACGCCGGCCGGCTCGGATACCTGACCGAGGTCGATCCTGAGCACATGATCGAGACGCTTGATCGCTGGGAGCGAGGCGAGCTCTCGATCGAACAACGCATGATGGTCGAGGTAACCGCCGAGCGTCCCGACGGCGAGGTGTTCACCGGTTTCGCCCTAAACGAAGCAGTTGTCTACCGCTCCGAGAGTGGTCGCACGCTCGAGGTTCTTACCTCGATCGGCGGCGAGCCGTTCAACGACTATCTGGCCGATGGGGTGATCGTCGCTACGCCGACCGGGAGTACCGCATATTCGCTGTCAGCGGGTGGTCCTATAGTTGAACCTGACTTTCATGCAATCTTGCTGACGCCGGTAGCCGCACACATGGTGTTCAATCGCTCTATGGTCTTGGCCCCTACAACCGAGGTGAAACTCACCGTCAAAGGTCATCGAGGCGCAGTGCTCGCGCTCGATGGTCAAACCGTGCTTGATCTCGAGCCCGGGCAATCGGTGGTCTGCCGCGGTGCGAGTCGCACCGCCAAGCTTCTGGTTAGGGGCGACCGCGACTTCCACACCGTTCTTAAAGAGAAGTTCAGACTGGTGGATAAGGAATGCTCGTAGAAATTGCTGTAGCCAATCTCGGCGTAATCGATCAACTCACCCTTACGATCCCGCCCGGCATGATCGCCCTGACCGGCGAGACCGGTGCAGGTAAGACGCTGCTGGTCGATGCCATCAACCTCCTGGTCGGCGGCAGGGCCGATCCAGCGCTTGTGCGGGCTGGATGTGACGAGGCCACAGTCGATGGTCGCTTCATGCTCGAGGGAGAAGAGTACGTGCTGACCCGGGTGGTCCCCGCCGATGGACGCTCAAAGGCATACATCAACGGCCGGCCTTCTACGGCGTCGGCCCTGGCCGAGATGGGCTCGAAACTGGTCGACCTCCACGGCCAGCACGCCCATCAGTCGCTGCTCGGGGTCGAAGCCCAACGCGATGCACTCGACATTTTTGGCAAGATCGACCTCGGCGATCTGAGCCACGCCAGGGGAGTGCTGGCCGAAGTCGACTCAGCGCTCGGTGAAATGGGCGGCGACGAGCGGGCTCGGGCCCGAGAGCTCGACCTGGTTCGCTATCAGGTGCAAGAACTGGACGACGCCGACCTCGACGACCCGGACGAGGACGCCAAGCTCGAAGCCCGCGAAGAGTTACTGGCCAACGCAGAAGCCCACCAGGAGTCATCGGCGGCATCGCTCTCTCTGCTGATCGAGGATGACGGCGCCCGCGACCAGATCGCTGGAGCGCTCACCCAGCTCGACGGGAGAGCTCCGTTTACCGAGGTGGCCTCGCGGCTTCGCAACTTGATCGCCGAGCTCGATGACGTCGGCGATGTCGTTCGTTCTCTCGGTGACGGCATCGAGAACGATCCGGCAGAACTCGAACACATTCAGGCTCGGCGTCGAATGCTGCGGGAGCTGTGCCGCAAATACGGCGATGACATCGCCATGGTGATGTCGGAGCGAGACGAGCTTCGAAGAAGACTAAAAGAGTTGGAAGACCACGACGTGCTCGCAGCCGAGCTGGACGGTCGCAGGACCGAGGCGATGCGCGCCCTGCAAGCCGCTCGGGCAAAGGTCAAGGCGGCCCGAGAAAAGGCTGCGCCAAAACTGGCATCGGCGATGGAGAGCCACCTGCCAGACCTGGCTATGCCAAACGCCAAGGTAGGGCTTTCGGTCGAAGGCGATGACGGTGGCGAGGTGGCGTTCTTGCTGGCCGCCAATCCCGGTTCACCGCTGCAGCCCCTTTCTAAGGTCGCATCCGGCGGCGAGCTTGCCCGGGCCATGCTGGCCCTACGCAGTGTGCTCTCGGAGGCCCCGCCGGTGCTGGTCTTTGACGAGGTCGATGCTGGGATCGGTGGTCAGGCAGGCTTCGCCGTCGGTCGCTCGCTGAGTCATCTCGGCGATCGCCATCAGGTCCTGGTCGTTACCCACCTTCCGCAGGTCGCGGCGTTTGCCGATGCTCATCTGGCGGTCGAAAAGAAGCAGGGCGAGGACGACACCGTCTCCGAGGTTCGGCTGCTGAACAAGGACGAGCAGCTCGTCGAGGTGGCCAGAATGTTGTCTGGTCAACCCGATTCGGCCACCGCTCGCAAACACGCCAAGGAACTGATCAAGGAAGCGACCGCGTCCCGACCGGTCCGCTAGATCAGCTAGGCGTGGCCAGCTCGGAGCGGAGATCTTCGATCAGCTCCTTTGAGCCCGCCTCCAGTATTGGCTGGCGCTGTCGCAGCGTGTCGGCCACCAGGCCGACCTGTTCGATGGGGAAGGCCAGCCGTCGACGTCTGGCCAGGATCCGCCTGAGTCGCTCGGCCACAGAGTCCGGTTGGCGGTAATCGTCCGGCAGCGTCCAATCAGCGATGCGTTCCAGGTGGACCGCCCAATCCTGTTGCCGTTCGCTCGCCACCACTTCGGTGAGACCGTGCTCGGCACGGCCGACATCAACCATGGCCGCCTGCACCGAGGGTCGCAGGTCGGGGTTCTGATCTAGCAGTTGGCCATCGAGCAGCAGTTCGATGCCGACATGGCCACAGGCCATGGCCGCACCCCTGGGCAGACCGGCTTGCTCAAGCGTCTTGGTGACCGCTTGGGAGTTCCGGCGAAACCAACGGTGCCCGTGAAACGCGTCGTCGGTGCGGTGATGCAGATCGATGCCGGCACCGACCGAATCACTGTCTGGCCGTTCGGTTAACCGAAAGCGCCCCATGGTCGCGATATCGGGCAGCGCAGAGCCGATCAGGTACCCGACATCGTCGCCGAGCCGGGCACTGACCTGCGCCACGTGAATATGGCCGACGAAGTTCACGGGCTGGCGTTCATGGATTGAGATTCATGAGCTGATATTCATGGGTTCAGATTCACCTTTTGATTCTGCCAGCTATTCGGCAAGAGCGCCGTAGACCATGGCCTTCAGCTCTTGGCGGATCGGATAGGCCGACGATGGCATGAGCTGGGTTAGCCCGATCACCGTCAGTTCTTCAACCGGGTCGATCCAGAACAACGTCGAGGCCGCTCCGCCCCAGGCGAACTCGCCGGGCGATGAGATGACCTGAGAAGCCATCGGGTCGACGACTACCGAGAAGCCGAGTCCAAAGCCGACACCGTCGTACTTGGTTTCGCTGAACACCGCCTGACCCATCGACGCCAGGTCTTGGCCGCCGGGCAGGTGATTCGATGCCGCGTACTCGATCGTCTTGCGCCCCAGTACCCGGTTGCCCTCATATTCGCCGCCTCGGATCAACATTTGGGTGAACCGGTGGTAGTCGCCGATCGTCGAGACCAGTCCGCCACCGCCGGACAGGAAGGTCGGACGTTTGCGGTACGGGCTCGAATCGTCACCGGCATCGATCATGAATAGGTTTTCGCCCTCAGCGCCCTCGGGCAGGGGGAATGGCGAAAGCGATGGCACCGCGTAGTTGGCGGCAAGCCGGTCGGCCCGATCATCGTCGACCCAAAAGCCGGTCTCGGTCATGCCCAGCGGCTCGAAGATCCGTTCGGCTAGGAAGACGTCGAGGGTCTTGCCGCTGATGATCTCGACCAGTCGGCCGATGACGTCGGTAGCCACGCTGTATGACCACTCCGAGCCGGGAGAGAACAACAACGGAATGTCGGCCAGCTTTTCGACGTATGCCTCGAGGTCGTGTTTGCCGGAGTCGAGCCCTGCCCGGCGGTACAGCGAATCGACAGGATGCCGGCCCATGAATCCGTAGGTCAGCCCCGACGTGTGAGTCAGCAGGTCATGGACTGTCATCTCCCGCTCGGGGAATTTGGTGCTGTAGTTGGCCGCAGTGCCGTCGGCGAACACTCGCAGGTCGGCCCACGAAGGGATGAACGTACTCACCGGTTCATCCAGCTTGAAGTGACCCTCCTCGTACAGGCTCATCAGTGCCATCGAGGTGATCGGCTTACTCATCGAGTAGATGCGGATCAGGCTTTCGTCGGACATGGGCACGCCATCGCGGGCGTTGCCCTGATGAGATAGGTGCACAATTTCGCCACCCCTGCTCACCAGCAAACTGAATCCTGGGAACTTTCCGGTGTCGATATACCGCTCGCCGATGAAGCGGTCGATCTTGTTCAGACGGTCCGGGTCCATACCCAGCTCGGTGGGGTCTGTCACCTTGAGGTTCGATGTCATCGGGCAATCTTGCCAGCAGACACCTGCAACACCCAAACAGCCGAAATTTGCGAAGACATGCCTATGGACTCGCCCGAGCACTGCTGCGATGCTGTCCCGGTGCCTGAGATGCGAGTATTGACCGAACAGCACGTGGAGAGCCTGCTCGACCTGAGCGAGCTGCGCCGGGCGCTAACCGAAGCGATGATCGGTCTCTCGAATGGGCTGGCCGACGTGCCTCCCCGAGTCGGGACCAACACTCAGAACGGGTTACTCCTCGCCATGCCCGGCTACCTCGCAGGCGTTGGGCTGGCCGCCAAACTGATCTCGCTTTATCCCGACAATGTCGACGCGCCCTCTCATCAGGGCGTGATCATCTTGTTCGACCACACCGACGGCACGCCGGTTGCCATGCTCGACGCTGAGCTGATCAGCGGGGCCCGCACCGCCGGTGCCGCCGCTATCGCCACCGACGTCATGGCCAGGCCCGACGCCAAGAATCTCACCATCGTCGGTGGGGGAGCCCAGGCCATCAGTCACGCCAAAGCGTTCGCAACGCTGCGGCCCTGGGCCGAGGTCACGGTTGTCAACCGGAGCCAGTCTGGGTCGGTCGTGGTTGCCGCTGCTGCCAGGGAAGCAGGCGCAGCCAAGGCCACAGTCACGGCCTCGGAAGATCTGGAAGGTGCCATCGTTGGCGCCGACGTGGTGGCACTCTGCACTCATGCCAACCAGCCGGTGATAGATGCCGCTTGGGTTCAGCCGGGGACCCACGTCTCATCGGTTGGATCACAGGCTGAGTTGCCGCCCGAGCTGGCGAGCGCTGCACGGGTCATCGTCGAATGGCGAGACTGTGTCACAACGCCCCCACCCGCTGGCGCCATCGAACTACAGCACCTCGACCCTGCATCGGTTATCGAGCTCGGTGAGTTGTTACAGGATGACTCGCTCGGCCGCTCTGACGATGCCCAGATCACTATCTACAAGTCGACCGGTCATGCTGTGCAGGATGTGGCCGCGGCGGCGATGATCTATCGCTTGGCGGTCGAGCAGGGCGTCGGTTCAACCGTTGCGGTATAATAATATAAATTTCTTAGGGGTTGTGTGGGTCTGAAGAGCCGCTTCTTTTTGCTACTCGGGTTGCGTTGGTTTCCTGTCGGACTGATGCTTCCCGTTCTAGTGCTGTTCGTGTTGGGCCAAGGTTTCAGCCTGGGGCAGTTCGGAGCTGCGGCCGCTATCCAGTCCGTGGTCGTGCTGGCATTGGAACTGCCGACCGGTGGGCTCGCCGACGTCGTCGGCGCTCGTCGCGTTCTGGTGTGGGCCAACGTGGCGAATTTGGCATCCCTCAGCCTGCTCCTGATCGCCAGCTCGCTGCCGGTCCTGATGGTCGTGTGGGCGCTGCAGGGTCTCTATCGGGCGTTGGACAGTGGGCCGCTAGAGGCCTGGTATGTGAGCGGCCTTGTCGCCGAAGACCCCGATGCCAATATCGAGCGAGACCTGTCGGGGGCCGGCACCATTCTTGGGCTGGCGATTGCCGGCGGCAGCCTAACCAGTAGCGCACTTGTGGCCCTGGCCCCATCCCTTGACCTGAAGCCACTAATGCTCCCCATCGCGGTGGCCATCGCAGCGCAGGTGGTCGGTCTGATAGCGGTGCTGCTGCTGGTCACCGACCCAGGCCGGGAGGCTGATACTCGCCCGTCGGATGATTCGCCTGCTGAAGCGGGGCCCACCGGACTAAAAGCAGCGATCCGTAGCTCGTTTGCCGAGGTGCGAACCGTGGTCACCGACTCGATCAAGCTGGTGGCTGCTTCGACGGCGCTGCTTGCGCTGATCGGAGTGGAGTTCCTGTGGGGAATCGGCCTGATCGGCTTCGAGACATTGTTCCCACCGCGGCTGTCCGAGGTTGTGGCCGACCCCGAGTCGGCAGCTCGGCTACTTGGTCCGGTAGGGACGATGGCGTTTCTGTTGATGGCCGCCGGCTCGTCGCAGGTTCCTCGGCTGACCCGGAAGATCGGGGCGCCGCTAGCCGGATCGGTACTTCGGGTTGTGCAGGGTTTGGCAGTGCTGGCTCTGGCCCTATTCGGTGGAGTGGCCCTACTCATCGCCGCCTACCTGGGAACGATGGCCGTTCACGGTGCATCGAACGTGGTGCACTCGGGGATTCTCCACAGCAACGCCGATTCGGCGCACCGATCCACAGTGCTCTCAGCCAACTCGATGTCGGCTCAAATCGGTGGTGGGATCGGGTCGGTTGGCCTTGGCGCCGCCGCTGGAGCGTACGGAGTTTCCACCGCGATGATCATCGCTGCAGTGCTGCTGGCTGTTGCGGCACCGCTCTACATGCTGGCCAAACCGCCGGAGAAGCCAATGTCACAGGCCGATATCGGGACGATAGCCCTGTGAGCGGTTTGGCCGCGCTAGGTTGAGTGGAGCCGAGATGGCTGCACGTGCGATCCCGTCGATTCTGACTACTGAGAAGGCTGGATCGAACGAAGCTAGGCACTTAGGAGCGTGCATGACCAAGCATATTTTCGTCACCGGGGGCGTTGTTAGTTCTCTGGGCAAGGGCCTTACCGCCTCCTCTTTGGGGCGGTTGCTCAAGTCGAGAGGGTTGCGGGTGACGATGCAAAAGCTCGACCCGTATCTCAATGTCGACCCGGGAACCATGAACCCGTTTGAACATGGTGAGGTCTACGTGACCGATGATGGGGGAGAAGCAGACCTCGATCTCGGCCACTATGAGCGTTTCGTCGACGAGAAACTCTCGAGGGCCAGCAACGCAACCACCGGCTCGATCTACTCGTCGGTGATCGCGGCGGAACGGCGAGGCACCTACCTGGGCAAGCCGGTGCAGGTCATCCCGCACATCACCGACGAGATAAAGCGCCGCATCTCC
>JBOEHD010000147.1:0-44330 GCA_050633745.1 Acidimicrobiales bacterium | reverse complement strand
TCCTTTGACTAGGGTGCCTCTACCTTTGTGACGAGTGGCACATAGTTCTGCTGGGATAGTTCTGTAGAAGCACAGGCATGGATACAGGTACTGATTTGAGTATCAATAAAGGAGCGCAACGATGACCGTCGACAAGTGGCTGGTAGAGACGACGCCAGACGAAAGGCTCTCGTTCTATACCAGAGCGAACATCGGTGAGGTCTTCCCCGACCCGGTCGCGCCGCTCAGTTTCGACTGGTTTGAGAACGCTGACGGCATTGGCGGAGCCGAGCAAGGTTTCCGCACCGCCTACGAACGAATCGGCGTGGTGACGGCCGATGAACTGGTCCCGGACAAGGCGGTATTCCTCGGCGTAAGCGGCGGCTACGGCTATCTGAACGCCTCGGCCCTACGACTGCTCGGGCACCGGGCGCCTGGCATGACCTACAAAGACATCGACGATTCCTTCTTCGGTGATGCGCCCGGGGTTCCCGAGTTCGTGCCCCAACCCGGCGATGATCGACCGGAGTTGACCGAGAAAATCGGCGAGACCTTCGGGTGGTGTCTCACAACACCGGACCTACCAGAGGTTGCGGCCGACGAGGCGATGGTGAACGCCCTGCGGGCCAACCGACCAGACCTGAGCGCGATGTCCGATCGTGAACTGTTCGACTACGTCTTCAACCTGATGGACGAGCATTTTGGCAATCTCTTCGCGCAGCACATCTACATCACCTTCCTGGCCACGGTCCCGGTAGGGATCATCACCAAGGTCACCGAGGCCGTCGGCATGCCAACCGCAGCGCTGAAACTGATCGCCGGAGTCGGCGACGTCGAATCGGCCGCACCGTCGATGTCGATGTGGGAACTGGGTCGAACCATCGCTGCTTCCCCCGCGGTCAGCGCATTCTTCGACGCCGGAATCGACGGGCTCGATGCCAGGCTGCGGGCCAGCTCCGACCCCGAGGTTGCGAGCTTCCTGGAAGCATTCGACAGCTTCCTCCTCAGCTATGGCGCCCGCGGACCAAACGAGTGGGAGACCCGCTCACCGACCTGGGAGACCGAACCGGACTTGGCGCTAGCGGCGATCGATCGTATGCGCCTTACCGGTGCCGCAGCCGCACCGATGGACGCCAACTCGGCCCGAGCCGACGAACGAACCTCCCTCGGTGGCCAAATCACCGAGATGCTAGCCGCAGACCCGGAGACCCAGGGTCAGTTCATGGCTGCTTTGCATTCGGCAACCGTGTTCATGCCGGGACGAGAGCGGACAAAAACCAACTGCATCAAGCTGGTCCACGAAGCCCGGATGGGTCTCCAGGAATGGGGTCGGCGGTGCGTGGCGGCCGGTACGTTCCCCGCAGTCAACTCCTATGGCTTGCTGACCCGAGCCGAGGTCGACGACTTCCTCGACTCCCCCGACGGCTACTACGACAAGCTGGTGGAACGCGAACAGCTGATGCAGGAAGTCACCCAGCTGCAGGAACCATTCCTGTTCGTAGGCGAGCCGCCACCGATGTCGACCTACGAGCGGCGCGATGCCGTCAAAGTCGACGAGGTAACCGCAGGTGAAGCCATGCAGGGCATGCCGGGATGCCCCGGACTGGCCCGAGGCATCGCCCGAGTGGTCACCGACTCCCACGACCCAACAGCGCTCAACCCCGGCGACATTCTGGTAGCCCCGATCACCGACCCATCATGGACACCGCTGTTCGTTCCAGCCGCGGCGGTGGTGGTCGACGTCGGCGCCCCGCTCAGTCACGCCATCATCGTCAGCCGAGAACTGGGTATCCCCTGTGTCGTGTCGGTCACCGATGCGACACGACGGATTCCCGACGGCGCCACGATCGAGGTCAACGGAGACACCGGAGCGGTAACCATCATCAGCATGCCGTAGCTGTAACAGGGGCTAGGGAATGGCCTAGCTGTTACAGGAGCTAGGGAATGGCCCTAGCTGTTACAGGGGCTAGGGAAATGGCCCTAGCTGTGTCCTAGTCGCCGGTGGGGATTCCCCCAAGTTCGGCGACTAGGCCAGCAATATGGGCATCCATATGGTCGCGGCGTTGTTCGTCGATGCCGAGCACATCACACATATGGTCGGCGAAGACCGCCCAGCCGAGACCGAGCGTTGCCGCGGTCGCCACCATGGTGTCGATGAGCTCGCTGTCGAGTTCGGGCCGGGTTTTGGCCAGCGCATCGCGCCACGACGTGGTGACCCGGTGAGATGGAAACAGATCTCGGCCTTCGTCGAGTCGCATCCGAGTGATGGCCTTTGCCAATTCCCCGTTGCGTCTGGTCGCTAGATCGACCGGCGGGAACCCGTGGCCATCGGCATCGGCCGCGGCCCGGCGGTTGATCTCATCAAGCGCCGCCGCCAGCAGGCCCTGCTTGTTTCCAAAATAGGTGTGGACCAGACCATGGTTGACCCCGGCTACCGCGGCGATTTCCCGTACCGAAACATGGGTGCCGTCGGAGACGATCAACTCGGTCGCCGCCTGGATCAGGGCGGCCATCACCGCGGCCTTACCAACCGGCTTGTCGGCCCGGTCACCCGCGCTGTTGTCGGCCCGGTCGTCGAGTTTGCCGTCGTCGAGTTGAGACTCGGCGACCTGGGAATCGGTAACCGTCACCGGTTGAGCAGGACGGGAACGTTGCGGGGGCCGCGTATCTGTCCGTTGGCCCAGCTGGTTTCCTTCGACGTGTCGAGGGTGTAGTTGGGGAAGGCCCGCAGCCATTCCTGCAGGCCGATCAGCAGCTCCAGCCGCGCCAGGTTGGAACCGACGCAGCGGTGGATGCCAAGACCGAAGGCCACATGGCGGTTCTTGGCCCGGTCGATCAGGAACTGGCCAGGCTCTTCGAACCTTTCCGGGTCGTGGTTGGCGGCCGGGAAGGTGAGCAGCATCTGATCACCGGCGTGAACCGGGCAACCGGCGACCTCGGTGTCGTTCACGACTTCACGGGCCATGGTGACGGGGGCGTAGTAGCGGAGCACCTCTTCGCTTGCGGTCTGCCACAGCATGTCGTCGTTCTCAACGGCCAGCAGCCGGGCAACGTCTTCGGGATGCTGGGCGAAATGCCAGAGCCCGGAACCGATGGCGCTCCAGGTGGTGTCGATGCCCGCGATGATCAGCAGCCGCACGTAGCCAATCTTCAGTTCCCATTCGACAGGCTCACCGTCGATTTCGGCGTTGGCGATTTCGGTCAGCATGTCGTCGGCCGGGTTCGCCAGGCGGTCTTTCAAGATGGCGTCGATGTAGCTAGCCATCTCGGTCATGACTTCAACCCGCACCTTGTTGTCGCGCGGTGCGAGCTGGAAGTTGCGATAGATCCAGTCTCGGAACAGATCGGCGTCACCCTCGGGGATGCCGGTGAGCTGGCAGATGCCGTGAACCGGGATGTGCTGACTGAAAGTCTCGGCCGCATCGACAGCGTCTAGCCCATCGAGGTCGGCGATCAACTTGCGGCAGTAGTCCCGCAGGTCGCCTTCCAATCGGGCGATGTTCTTTGGGCTGAATGCCGGCAGCAGAAGCCGGCGATGATCCTGATGGTCTGGCGGATCGGAAGTGATTGGCGGGGCTGGAGTCCGCGGTGCATCGGGGCGGGCCACGCTGACCCGGCGCGACGAGAAGTTTTCGGTGTCGTTGGCCACCGCGGTGACCGCTTCCATCGTGACCGGCATGAAGGCCCGGCCGTAGCGTTCGGTGGAGGCCATCGGGCACTTTTCTCGAACATCGTTCCAGATGTCGATGGCGTTCGGACCCCACTGATCATCCAGCCAGTCCCAATCGTTCACCCAGTCCTTGACCGGGGTTACGTCAACCGTTGATCCGTCGTCATATGCCACTGCTGGTCTCCTCTGCCGAACTGTTTGCAAGGTTAGTCGATTGACTAACCGCCGACCAAAGCGACCTATCATCGCCGGAACGCCCGACCAGCGGATGTGCCATCATCTGCGGGTGACTACATCAGCGCTCACCCTGGCAGAACTACGAGCGGCCGCAGACCGCATCAGCTCCGAGGCGATCGTCACTCCCGTCGTCTCAGACCCGACCCTCGACGCGCTGGTAGGTGCAACGGTGCATTTCAAGGTCGAAGCGGCGCAGCGAGCAGGGTCGTTCAAGTTCCGCGGGGCCTTTCATCGACTGTCGACCATTCCCGAGGCCGACCGGGCCCGAGGCGTGGTCGCAGTCTCGTCTGGCAACCATGGCGCGGCGATGGCTTGCGCGGCGCAGATTCTCGACATAACCGCGGTCGTGCTCATCCCCGAGGATGCACCGTCGGCCAAGCGGGCTTTGATGGAAGAGTTTGGGGCCGAGATCATCACCTTCAACCGAGCCACCGACGACCGGGAGGCCCTGGCCATGAAGCGGGTGCAGGAGACCGGGGCGACCTTTGTGCATCCGTTCGACGACCGAGGGGTCATGGTTGGCCAGGGCACCGCGGCGTTGGAGCTACACGACCAGGTCGGCGACTTAGATCTACTGCTGGTGCCGACCAGCGGCGGCGGGCTGCTGGCCGGTTGCGCGTCGGCGATGAACGCACTTTCGCCCGGATGCTCGATGGTCGGAGTCGAACCCGAGGTGGGCGACGACACACAGCAGTCGTTCGAGGCCGGCCGAGTGGTCAAGATAGAGCAACCGAAGACCATCGCCGACGGCCTGGCGGTGACCAGCCCGGGCAGCAATACCTTCGCCATCAACCGCCATCTTGTCGACCGCATCGAAACGGTCAGCGAACGGCAGATCATCTTGGCCATGAAAGCCCTGCACGAAACGCTCGGCCTGGTGATCGAGCCAAGCGGTGCGGTTGGCCTCGCGGTCTTGATGGCTGAGGCCGAGAGAGCGCCGAGTACCGGGCAGTACCTGAACCGGAAGGTTGGGGTGATCCTGTCTGGCGGCAACATCGACCCGGCGTATCACCGGCAACTCATCGAGTCGCTCTAGCCCGGTTGGCGCAACCTGTTTCAATTGGCGCCGGTGATCTACGGGCGCATCGATACCAGTTCGACCATGCGGTCGACTACCCGCTGGCGCTGTTGCTGGGAATACTGTCTTCCCCGGTCGAGCACGTAGTGCTGTCCGGAGCCCAGAGCGAAACTGGTCCGGCCTTCGCCGTTGACCGAAACCGTGCCTCTACCTGATGTCAGGAAGTAGTCGCTCTCGGGTTCGATGGCGTGAATGATCGAGGTCAGATCCCAGGAGCGCATGTTGTAGAACGGCGGCGCATCCTGATGCCAATCGAGGTCGTTCCACTCATAGGAACGCCTGATTGGATGATTGTCCATCCAGGCCAACTCGGACTTGATAGCCGAGTACGGATAGTGGATGTGGTAGCCCAGCTCGAACGGCGAGAGCGCCAGCGCCCCTGGCCACTTTGCGAACACGTTCCGAGCCGGGGCGACGTCCTTTTCGATGTTGAACTCGATGAGGCTCATGTCGAGGGCGCCAGCCATGATCGAAAATTCCGACACCGCATCGCGAGCCAGTTCGATTCCGGACTTCGGCGAGATCGAATCTCCGGAGCTGTTCAGTAGTCGGGAGACGTTGCCGGAGAAGCCGGTCTGAATGAGCAGCAGGTCTCGACCGTTCGAAAGAGCGTCGGCCATGACTCGCCGTTGCAGTATGTAGCCATCTTCGATCTGCTCCGACGTCACGTCGTAGCTCAAGCTGTCGGCGAGCCGTACGTAGTTCTGACGGTCATCGAAGTAGGGGGAGGCGTGCCGGTTGATGGCGATCGGGATGTCCGGGCGGCCGTAGAAGGTGTTGAGGGCGTCGGTGTATCGGGCGCTGGCCTCGGAGTTGCGAGAGATAGTCACCGCGGCGATTTCGATGAGGCCGAGCTTGGCATATCCGTGAAGCATGGCCAGCCCGAGGGCATCGTCGATATCGGGACCCATGTCGGTCTCGAAGATGACCAGCGGCACGCCGGAGCTTCTTGGAGGCGCCGTCGTCGTGGTCGGTGCGACCGCCGCCGAAGTATCCAGAGCGGGCTCGGGCTCCGCCAGTTCATCCTCGGTCATTTCAGAGTCCGACAGTTCAGACTCGGACGACCCGGCATCAATCGGTGCGGAAATGTCGTCGCCGTCATCGATAACCACTAGCACTGCTGGCTTGTCACCGTCAGCGTCGACTACCAGTGCTCCGAGGGGGCCACTGTCGGCCTGAACGTCGGCATCGTCGCCTCGACCGCACCCCGAAGTCCACAGTGCCAAAAACGCCAGCACCGTCATAACTGCCCCTACCCGAGCAGCCCGCAATCCAACCACCGGGCAAGACTACCCGGCGCATGTCGAAATCGTAACGAAAAAGATACAAGATTTGGTTCTTTTGTCACAAGAGAGAACCGGAGCACTTTGCCATCAGCGGCGCTGGCGGTGAGACTTGCCCGATGGATCTGTTGACCGATGCTCAGCTCGAAGCCCTACGGGTTCTCGACACCCCCACCGTATGTAATGCCCTGGAGGTGGTGAGCCCTCAGCGAAGAGGCTTCGGCTACACCGTGGCGCCGTTTTTCTGCCCCCGGCCAGAGCTTGGATCGATGGTTGGTTACGCCCGGACGGCCACGATGCGGTCAATGCAGCCCTCGGAGTTGAGCGGCGCCGAAGCGACCGAAGCACGACTCAGCTACTACGAACACATCGGCGAGGGCCCCGGGCCGACGATCACCGTGATCGAGGATCTCGATGCGATACCGGGCTACGGGGCCTGGTGGGGAGAAGTCAACACCAATATTCATAAGGGCTTGGGTTCGCTTGGTGTCATTACCAACGGCAGCATCCGCGACCTCGACGACGCGGCCGAAGGATTCCACATGCTGGCGGGCATGGCCGGCCCATCCCACGCCTGGGTTCGAATTGAGGAGCATGCGCTGACGGTGACGGTGCACGGCATGACCGTGAACCCCGGCGACCTGATCCACGCCGACCAGCATGGTGCGGTGGTCATCCCTCTCGACGTGGCCGACAAGGTGCCACAGGCCGCGGCCGATATCGCCAAGGGCGAACGGGTGCTGATCGAAGCCAGCGGACAACCCGGCTTCTCTGCAGCCAAGCTCCGCGAGTTACTCGGCGGAGGCAGCGGCCACTAGTTCCGCTAGGCCCTGACTACTTGGGGCCTGACTTCACTTGGGCCTGGCCCTGGACGCGAAACACCCCCTGCCCGACAACGGCTCGGGAGGGGGCGTTCGTTTCAGGACCGTCCGTAATCGTATATCACCCTGGACTGCCATCGGGGGATCAGGATGTCGATTCAAGGTGGTAGTTCAAGGTGTTGATTCAAGGTGTTGTTAGTCACCGCAGTTGACCTCGCAAGGTTCGGCGAGAACCACCACCGCCCTCATCGCCAGAGTTCGTGGCGACTACGATCGGTCGAAGAACGATGTTGCTAGGGGCCGTTGATGCGCTTCCGGAGCACGAGCGAAGCAGAAGACACCGATCTTGAATGGATCGCTGTCGGAGGCGATGACCCACCGGCCTCAGCCGCGAAGTCGGCCGATGACCACCAGATCAAAATCTCGCGGTCGGCAACCGGACTGATTCTCGCAGTGCTGGCCATCGGCGTCTTTCTATTGACCCTGACCGACGGAGGTGAGTCAGACGGCGTTGAAGGCGCGACGCCGACGACCCCTCTCACAGGTGAGGACAGCACCGAGGGCCGGGGTAGCTCGAATGAACGGGCGTTGACGATCGCCGGGATTCCTGAGCCACTTCTCGCAGCCGAGCTGTTCCATTCGTCACCGAGTCACGAGACCCTGAGTGGACTGTTCGATGCCATCGGCGGAATCGAGGGCGCGACCATGGGCTCAGCTGAGGGCAACTTCGATCTTGTCACCTTCAATCCTCTGGACAACGATCAGCTTCTGGCTTCAAGACGATCTAGCTACGGTTCGGCCGAAAACCAACTGGTCAACGAGTCGTGGACCGTGACCGACGGCGAAGTTGTACAACAGCTCAACGCTCCCGAACTTGCCCATGACTACGCCCACTTCAACCCGGACGGCACAACGACTGTCTGGATTCGAGTTGAACCAACGACCAGCTACACGTCGCGAATCCCCACGATCTTTGATGGCCGCGGCTCGAGCGATGCTCGGAGCCCGGTCTTCGCGGGGCGGGCCGTGGCCGTCGACGCCACCCTGTTTGCCCTCACCGATAGTCCCGCCTATTCATCGACCCAAGTCGAGTACGACGAACTCGTCGTAGACGATGGAGTGAACGTCACTCGCCTCGATTCCGGCGCGCCGTGGGCGTGGTTGGACAGCCCTGCACCCGGGATCGTCGCGGCCTACCCGACATCCGCCGATGGCGGCATCGCTCTCTGGGGTGTTGCCAGCCATGCACAGATCGACGAGCACCCATTGGCTCGCCAGCCATTCCAAAGAGCGGCGATAAGTGGCGACGGCACGGTGGCGTTAACCATCGACTTCGATGACCGGCTTCATCGCATCGACCTCGACACGGGCGAGATCGCGCTCTCGTTCGGGTCGGTCGACCCTGGAGGGATTGCAGTTCCAATCTCGCTCAATCATGACGGCACAATTGCGCTGACGGTTGACCGTGGCGGCACTGTTTCGATGTGGTGGGTTGCCAGCGGCGAGCCGATCTTTGTCGTTGACGGCGACAGTGGCCCGACTCGGGTTCTTGGAGAAAGGCGTGCCGCAAGGACCTCCTCAGTTATCGCAGCCGATACGAGTCGGGTGGCTTTGCGGTTTCTCGGCACCCCGGTGACCTGGAACATGATGGACACCAGTCCGGATAGCTGGATTGCCATCGCCTGCAAGCTCGCTGGCCGAGGGCTGACCACGGTCGAAGCGATAGCAGCCGGGGTCCCAACCGTTAACCCCGCCTGCTCCACGAATTAGCCGCCAAATCGATGGGGACCGGTCCCCCTATCGTGGTGGTTTGTAGTTAGATTAGAGTCTTATCCACGAAGGTATTTGTTGCTTTCTCGGCGGTAAAGGTGCGAAGTGGACGGGTGTAAAGGCAAGCAAAATCTCGTGGCCATTCTGTTTGTGGCCGCCATCCTCGCTGGGGCGTGCACCAGCGCGAGTGATGGAGCGACGCTCCAGTCAGGCACCGAGCCTGAAACCACTACGACCGCTAAGCCAACCACCGTTCCAACGACTGCGCCGACGACGACCTCGACCTCGACCACCGAAACAACGGTCGTAGAAACAGCGTTTGCCGACATGGAACGCCCCGAGCTCGAAGTCCAGACCGAATGGGAAACCGACCTCGACGAAATCTTCGGCCGCTACCTCATGTACTGGGAAGCTCTCTACAACGCTGGAGGGCCACCGGAGGCAGATCCCGACTACCAGCCACTACTAGATCTACTCGACCCCGGTGTGGTGTCCTCGGTACTCAGCCAAGTCCAAGGACTAGCCGAGGCCGACTCTGTAATCTTCCGCCCCGAAGGAAGCCTTGACGACCACGGCCTCAGGCTTCCTAACCCATCGGTTCTCGAAAAGACGGAGGGCAACCGGGTCGTGATCCAAGACTGCTGGATCCGAGACGACGTCATCGAACATCTTGATGGGTCGGACCGCACCGAGTACTTCATGACCGTTCTCTGGAATGTGGACATGATCGTTGTTGATGGCGAATGGAAGTACTTCGCAGCCGTAGAGGCTGATGACCGATCGGACGGGTATCAAGAATGTCAAGATCTCTTCGACACACTGGAAAGATAGTCACCGCGGGGATAGCGCTTGTCCTGCTGTTTCCCAGCGCTGCCTTGGCAGACCACAACGGCAGCTGGGGAGGTGGCGGGCAGAACGGTGAAACAGGAGTTGTAACGGTCGAGGCAAGCACGACCTACCTGCCGGTTGGTTCGGAAGGTTCACGTGGCGAGGGGTGTACCGAGGACACCGAAACGACCGTCTACATCGATGATGACTTCACTACCACCCTGACCGCGGGGTTCTACCTCACCGACCCTGTCTCCGGCTCCGACACCATCTTCGATTTCATCTTTTCCTCGGCCGCAGGCCACACCTCACAGACCCGGCTCTTCTCCCCGACTGGCCGTTGGTTCCGCTACAACTGCGGCGGCGATTACTACTTGCTTCCCGAAGGCGGCCCCGCCATCACTATCGGCGGTCTCGTCGACCGGGTCGTTGCCCAACTCGACCCACCAGAACCAACGCTCGCCGTCACACCGGATCACGGTAGGCACGCGGTCAACATGCCATCCTGGCTCGCCGTCGACCCGACCTACTGGGACGAGCCCCGGATCGCCACCGCAACCTCGGGTCGAGTCCAGGTCCAAGCAACCCTTACTCCGACGAATGTCGAGTGGGATCTGGGCAACGGCGACATACAAACCTGCGACAACCCAGGCGTCGTCTGGCAGGGCTATATGCAAGAGACTCAATCAACCTGTGGCTACACCTACACCTGGCCGTCGATTAGCCCGCCGAGCAACACCTACGATCTCTCCGGCACGGTCAGCTTCGACGTGAGCCACACAACGAACGCCCCCGGCACCTACGGCCCCTGGGTCCCCGTTGAACGCACGACGACCGAAACGATCGAAGTCGTCGAGATCCAATCCGTCAACCAGTAGCCCATAGCGACACAAAGGCCTGCGCCGACTACGGCGAAACCTACGGGCGCCACCAGTCGAATCGCCCGGCGTCATCGCATGGAATTGGGGTCGCGGCGGTCACCGCCGCCAGCTCGACCGGTCCATATATATGTGGGAACTCCACGCCGCTGCCGTACAGGTCTTCCCAGATCAATTCCGATGACAGCGCCGCCGGCGCAATGGTGAGCAGAATCAGATCATCCCGACCGGGGTAATGCCGGTGCAGTGTGTCGATCAGCTGACCGGCAGAAGACGCATGCACAAAGCCCTCATCGGCGTAGCTTGCCGGCTGGTAGTACTCGGTTGAGCGAGCCGTCCAGTCTTCCTTGGTAGCGGCGTGATAGAGAACCTCGGCAGCGGCTTCGCTCATCGCCCGAACTGTACCGCTGGAGTCGAAACCAAACGACAGCCCCAGATTTACTTCACGATTCGAAACATCCTGAGGCCAACAGTACGATTAGCCACATGTCGTTGATTGATCTTTTGCAAGGCGATCCCAAGAAGGAACTCGGTTTCGACCCCGACGAAATGCGAGCCAAGTATTTGGCCGAGCGCGATAAGCGCATTCGTCAGGATGGCAACGAGCAGTACACCGAAGTGGTGAACGAGTTCGCTCGCTACAACGAAGATCCATACACCGACTGGATCGAACGGGAACCGGTCGACGACGAAGTCCAGATCGTGGTCGTCGGGGGTGGGTTCGGTGGCCTCCTCATGGGCGGCCGACTAAAGGAAGCGGGCTTCGATGACGTTCGCATGATCGAAAAGGGCGGCGACTTCGGCGGCACCTGGTACTGGAACCGCTACCCCGGCGCCATGTGCGACGTTGAGTCGTACTGCTACCTCCCGATGCTGGAAGAGCTCGACTACATCCCGAAACACAAGTACTCACTCGCTCCGGAGATCATGGCCCACTCCAAGGCCATCGCCGAACACTTCGGCCTCTACGACAAGGCCCTACTGCAGACCGGCGTCACCGAGATGCGCTGGGACGACGACATCGAGCGCTGGATCATCACCACCGACCGCGGCGACACCATGCGCAGCCAATACGTGGCCATGGCTAACGGCCCACTCAACCGGCCGAAGCTCCCCGGTATCCCCGGGATCACCGACTATCAGGGCCACACCTTCCACACCAGCCGCTGGGATTACGACTACACCGGTGGCGTCTACGGGGCGACCACCGACCTGGTCGACATGCCGAATCTGGCCGACAAGAAGGTGGCCATCATCGGCACCGGAGCCACCGCGATCCAGTGCGTTCCCCACCTCGGAGCCTCAGCGGAACACCTCTACGTGTTCCAGCGCACCCCATCATCGGTCGACGTGCGCAACAACCGCGAAACCAAACTCGAAGAGCTCGGCGACCTTTCCCCTGGCTGGCAGCAGCGCCGCATGGAGAACTTCAACGTGCTGGTTTCCGGCGGCGACCAAGACGAAGACCTAGTGTCCGATGGTTGGACCGACATCTTCCGCAACCTGACCGGCATCGCAGCCAAGACCGCCTCAAAGGAGCTCGGCCGCCGGCTGACCTCAGCCGAAAAGGGCAAGCTGATGGTGCTCTCCGACTACAAGAAGATGGACTCGGTGCGCCACCGAGTCGACGAGATCGTCGACGACGAGGCAACCGCCGAAGCCCTCAAGCCGTGGTATCGCCAGTTCTGCAAGCGACCCTGCTTCCACGACGAGTACCTCCCAACCTTCAACCGGGAAAACGTGACCCTGGTCGACACAGAAGGCCGGGGCGTCAAGCGCATCACCGAAACCGGGATCGTGGTCGGCGAGGCCGACGGTAGCGAGACCGAGTACGAAGTCGACTGCATCGTGTTCGCCACCGGCTTCGAAGTTGGCACCAGCTACACCCGACGATCCGGCTACGACGTGATCGGCCGCAACGGCGAAACGATCAGCGACAAGTGGTCCGAAGGTTTGCGGACCATGCATGGCCTAAACGTGCATGGCTTCCCGAACTGCTTCTTCCTCGGCTTCACCCAAACCGGCGTGACGGTCAACGTGCCCCACGCGCTTAACGAGCAGGCCAAGCACGTTCGCTACATCCTCGATCAAGCCCGGGACAAAGGGGCCACGGTCATCGAAGCGACGGCCGAGGGCGAGCAGGCCTGGGTCGACGAGGTACGGAGCAAAGCTCGGCTCGGCGAGAAGTTCTACGCCGAATGTACGCCCGGCTATTACAACAACGAAGGCAAGCCGGGCGACACCCCGTTCGGCATCTTTAGTTCGAGCTACGGGGGCGGGCCGATCAAGTTCTTCCGCATCCTTGATGAGTGGCGGGAAACCGGTCGACTCGAAGGCCTCGATCTAAAGTAGGCCGGAACCGGCCGGCCGGTCAGCGAGGAACAACGACGATCTTGGCCCTGGTGTGACCGGTGCCGATTTCGACAAGCCCATCGGCGACCCCATCGAGGCCGATGACTCTCTGGATTTCCGGTTTGAGCTGACCCGATTCGAGTAGTTCGCCGAGGAACGTCGTGTCATCCGCATTGGGCGCCGCGGTGAACTGGTGGAACGACTGGCTCGACCTTTTGAACTTCAGGGCGGTCTTGGCGATGTACGGCAGCGGATCGAGCCAAGGGTTGCCCTTCGGTCCGGTGGTCAGCACATAGCGGGCTTCGGGATTCAAGATGCCAATACATTCGGCGGCGGTTCGATTCCCGACGTTGTCGAACATCACATCGAAGCGATGGTCCATCGCTGTGAAGTCATCCTTGGTGTAGTCGATGACATGGTCTGCCCCGACCCGGCGGACCATGTCGACATTGCGGGTACTGCAGACCCCGGTGACCTCTGCCCCAAGCGCCTTCGCGATCTGCACCGCGAAGGTCCCTACGCCACCGGCGGCACCGTTGATCAGAACCCGGTCTCCCGGCTGCACCGCAGCCTTGGTGCGAAGGCCCTGCACCGCAGTAAGCCCGGCCACCGGTGTCGCCCCCGCCGCTTCAAACGAAACGCCAGCGGGCTTCATAACGATGTTGGTCTGCTTTGCAATGAGGTACTCCCCGCAGCCACCTCCGGAGACTTCGCCAAACACCTCATCGCCAGGCTTGAAGGCGCTGACATCTGGCCCGACGTCGACAACTGTTCCAGCCACATCGGCACCCGGCGTGAGACGCTTCGGTCGACGCAGCCCGCCAACCAGTCGAATGAAGTACGGCGTGCCGGTCAGAAAGTGCCAGTCGAGAGCGTTGAGCGAAGAAGCCTCGACCTTCACCAGAACCTGGCCATCTCGGGGGGTGAGCACCGGTACCTGCTCGACCGAGATCACCTCCGGCGTGCCGTACTGCCGAGCAACAACAGCCTGCATCGTTCGAGTCTTTAGTTTGTCCATATTCGATCGATCCTCACTCGGTGGTCTGGCCCACCCAGTTCTACGTACAACGTACGCACCGTGCGTACCCTGTACGTTTTAGGACGTACGTAGTACGTTGTCAAGAGTCGACAACAGATAAGGTGAGACGATGAGCACCAAAGCGGGGAGCGAGAAAGCAACAAGCAACGCAACCGTCGAGACCTCAGCGCAGACCAGTCGTCAGCGCCTCACCCGCTCATCGGTCGTTCTAGGTGCCATAGCTTTGGCCGACGAACACGGCGTCGCCGCCCTAACGATGCGCAATCTGGCCGAGCGCCTGGGCTACAAGGTCATGGCGCTCTACAACCACGTCTCAAACAAGGACGAGTTGTTGACCCTGATGGCCGATGCGGTCGCCGAGGAAATCGAAGAGGTGTCACCCGATCTCCAGTCGCTCGAAGCTGTTCGGGCGTTGGCCATCTCCACCCGGGCAGCGCTGGTTCGTCACCCATGGTCGTGCGAATTGTGGCTCCAGTGCCTTCCCGGACTTGCCAGGTCGACGCAGATGGAAACACTGCTGCGCATGCTCGATCAGAGCGGCCTGCCACCGGATCTAGCCCACCATGGATTCCATGCGGTCAACAACCACGTCACCGGCTACACCCTCGTAGAGCGGGGCATAAGCAATAGTGTTGGCGACAACCCGGAGGCGGTGGCCAAAAAGTTCGTCGACTCGCTTCCGGTCGAGTCGTTTCCCTACACATTGGGCCACGTCAAACAGCACATGGACGGCGACACGTCGAGCAGTTTCGAACTGGTCTTAGACCTCATACTCGACGGGCTCACAACACTGGCCGCAGAGCGGTAAAGGAGCACCGTCGAGTGTCACAACTACCGCCATTCAACCAGCTACTCAGCGACAGCACCTTTAGCGAGCTGCACACACGTGTCATCGCCGCTCCGATCGAAACGGTTTGGCCCCAATGCCTCGCCGTCACCGCAGCGGACGTAAAACTCATTGGCCCCCTGATCGCACTGCGCGGGCTGCCTGCCAGGGTCACCCGGCAGCGTGCACCATCGATCTCGGCGGCCAGGCCCCTCATCGATGTATTCACCGACGAGGGATTCGTTGTGCTGCGCCGCGACACATCACCCCACGGTGGGGCTGCCTCGGTCGTGTTCGGTGCGGCAGGACGTTTCTGGTCGGTCACCGGCAACGCACCGATCGCCTTCGATGATGCCGACGACTTTGTGTCCTTCGACCGCCCCGGTTATGCCAAGACGGTCGCCAGGCTCGACGCCATTGACCTCGGTGACGGCACCACAAGAGTCGAGACCGAAACCCTGGTCACCGGCACCGACCCAGACAGCACCAAACGGTTTGCGTGGTATTGGCGCCTAATCCGCCTGCCGAGCGGCGGGATTCGCCGCAGCTGGCTAGCGGCCATCGAGCGCCGGGTCGAACAGTAACCGGCCCCTAACCCGTCGACGGCACCCCAACCGGGCCCGCCAAAGCGGTACGACGATACAGGCGTTCATCGGGCTCAAGTCGACCGGCATCCGGTGGTCAAGTAGCGTTGGTTCATGGTTACTTTCGTTGATCCTCGAGGTGTCCCGGGGGCTGCGGCATTGCCATACGCCCTGGACAACCCACTCGCAGACGGTGCAACTATCGGCCTAATGGCCAATGGTTTCCCCGATTCCGACACGTTCTTGGACCACATCGCAGACGCGATCTCCACCCGGCTACCGGGTGTTCGGTTCAGGCGATTCAACAAGGGCGGCGCCTCAAAGCTGGCCGACGAGTCGATGTTGAGCGAGGTGGACGAAACCTGCGATGCGGTTATCGCCGCCTACGGGCATTGAGGCAGCTGCACATCCGGCACCGTGCGTGACGGAATAGAAATGGCCAAGCGAGGCAAGCCAACCGTGGCCCTGGTCACCGAGCAGTTCTGGCCCCAGGGAGACTTTGTGGCCGGAGCGGCAGGCATGCCCGATCTGCCGAGGCAGCGCATCCCCCACCCGGTGGCCGGTACCGGCAAGGACGCCATGTCGCAGGTCGCGGACCAGATCGCCGATCAACTGATCGCAACCCTGCGCAATGAGCCGATAGCAGCATGACAACAGTCGAACAGAATCCAGCCACCATCGACCAGGCACCGCTCGACAACGCAGCACCGCTTAGCGCGGCCGACGAAGCGGCCGCGCTGGAATGGTTGCACGAACAGCGCTGCACCGACGGGCTGCCGGTGATCATCCCAACCCAGGAGCGAGTCGACCGGTTGGTCTTGGCTTCGGGAATGGATGGCGCTCTGTCCCTCGGCATCATGGGCCCCGGTGGCGGCGACGCCACGGTGAACAAGATCGCCGCCAACGCCGTTATGGCTGGCTGCATCCCCGACCATATGCCGGTGGTAATCGCCGCCGTTCAGGCGGTGCTCAAGCCAGAATTCGACCTCGGCGAGATGCAGGGCACGACGCACTGCACCGCACCGTTCATCATCGTCAATGGGCCAGCCCGTCAGTCGGCCCAGGTGGTCGATGGGTTCGGCGCCCTCGGTCCAGGCCACAGGGCCAACGCCTCCATCGGTCGAGCCCTTCGTCTGTGCATGATCAACATCGGCATGGCCCGCGCCGGCGAATCCGACATGGCCTTGCTCGGCCACAGCGGCAAGTTCACCTTCTGCCTCGCCGAGTCCGAAGAGGTCTCGCCCTGGGAGCCGCAGCACACCGATCACGGCTACCACCCGGAACAGTCTTCGGTCACCATCGTGGGAGCAGAGCCACCTCATTCGGTGATCTTCTCCAACGACGCTGACGACCCGACATCCCCGGAACGCCTGCTGCGAACACTGGCCATGGTGATGGCCAACATCGGCTCGAACAACGCCCATTTCCGGTGCGGCGCCCAAACCGTGATCCTCAACCCGGAACATGCCCAGGTGCTAGCCGAGGCCGGTATGAGCAGAGCCGATGTGAAGCAGCGGTTGAAGGAGCTGGCGGTCAACCCAGCGTCGCTAATGGCCGAACTGAACCCAGCATTCGCCTCACGCGGTGGGGCTGCTGAGGGAATGGTGGCCGCAGTGCGAAACCCGGACGACATCGTCCTGCTGGTGGCCGGTGGAGCCGGGCTCTACTCCACCGTCATGCCTTCCTGGGGCGCTGGTGCACATAACAACCCGGTCGTGCACGCCGAAATCATCATCGATCAATCGTGCGAGATCCCGGCCCGCTAGACCGCCGCCAGACATCTTCGCGAGTTTCCTATTCGCATTTGTAACAAACCTGCGGTGCGTTAGCTGCCGCGCCCCTCACGACTGACGCCTATTTACTCATAGTCTTTGGGCCATTTTCACCAAACAGGTAGAAGAATCTACCTGCTTCTGTCGTCACGTAACGGTAACAGGCGTACTATCGAGTCTTAGGGGTTGGTAGCAGCCCCATTACACGAGGGGTGAGCCTGGTGGGTGCGCTCGACAACATACGGGTGGTTGATTTCGGCCACTTCGTCGCGGGCCCAGTTGCCGGCATGCTCCTAGCCGATCAAGGTGCCGACGTCATCAAGATCGACCCTCCGGGTGGCCCACGGTTCGTGACCGAGGCAAACGCCACATGGAATCGGGGCAAGCGGAGCATCACCCTCGATCTGAAGAACGCAGAAGACTTGGCCATCGCCAAGTCGTTGGTGGCCCGGGCCGACGTTCTCATCGAAAACTTTCGGCCCGGGGTCATGGAGCAGCTCGGCCTCGGGGAAAGCGACGTGCGCCCCGGCAACCAGGGATTGATCTACAACTCAATGCCCGCCTTCGGCCCCGAAGACAACCGCTCAGCCGTACCGGGCTGGGAGGGTGTCGTGCTGGCAGCAGCCGACTGTTTCCGACCGGCCAGCGATTACCGCGACATGGTGCAACAGCTACACCGCAAACCGACCGCCCGCGCCGGTAGCCCAACCTTCACCGCCGAACCTATGGCCTCGATGTTCGCCGCCATAATCAGCGCCCTCGGCATCACCTCGGCCCTCAGCCTCAGGGATCGCACCGCCCAGGGTCAACGGGTGGAGGTGCCACTGTTTGATGCGGTGATCCAGTCGGCCGGGATCTACGCCATGGCCCAGTTGCCGTTCAAGCCAGCGTTTGGGTCGGCCATGAACCCCTGGGATCATCAGTACAAGTGTGCCGACGGCCGCTGGATCCAAATCGTGTGCAACGGGCCAGACCATGCAAAGGCTTTAGCCGAGCTGGTGGGGCGACCGGATTTCATCGAACGAGGCATGATCGAGCGACGACTACCCGACACCGCGTCCGAACATGAGTTGATCATCGCTCTGACCGAAATCTTCGGGTCAAAGACGGGCCAAGAGTGGGACGATGAACTCCGCGAGCACGGTCTGCCTGCCGCCCTGTGTCGATCGGGGGCCGAGTGGCTCGACAACCCCCACAGCATGGCCGCACGGCTGCTAGTCGATCTTGAGGATGCTTCGCTTGGCACCACCCGGCAGCCTGCGCCGCTTGTCGAGTTGTCTCAGGCCGGGAGCGAAGTCGAACAGTCGGCGCCCCTTCCCGACCAGCACCGTTCGCAGATCCTCGAAGAGCTGGCGAACTCCAAGCCGCTAGAGAAACGTTCGACGAGCCCCACCTCCCCGGTCCTCGGGCCGCTGCACGGGATTCGGGTGCTCGACCTCGGCACCTCACTTGCTGGGCCAGCTTGCGGCCGAACCCTGGCCGAGTTGGGCGCCCAGGTCATCAAGATCGACGACCCCAATCGCGGCGGCGTGCTCTACCACCACGATGTCAACCGAGGGAAGCGCAGCATCCTGCTCAACCTCGACAGCGACGATGGCCACGACCTGTTCTGGGATCTGCTCGGCACCGCAGACGTGGTGATCGAAAACCTGCTCCCCGGCGAAGCCAAAGAACTAGAGATCGACTACGAGACGATCCGAGCCGAGCGGCCCGACATCATCTACGCCTCTCTCAGCACCTACGGCGAGGGCGGCCCGCTATCCGACCTGGTCGGCAGCGATGAGACGGTGCAGGCCATCACCGGTATGCAGGTCCGGCTCGGAGGGCCGGAGCGCCCGGCGATCTGGCCATACGGGATGGTCAACGACTACGCCACGGGCTACGCCGCGGCGTTCGGCGTTGTGCTGGCAGTACTTGAACGAGACCGCTCCGACGAGGGGCAACGAATCGATGCTTCACTGGCCAAAACGGCGGGAATGCTCCAGTCGATGTTCCTCATTGGCCACGACGAAAAGCAGTGGACCGAGCCAGCCGGACCGATGGCGCTGGGGTTTGGCCCCACCCAGAGTTTGTACCGTTGCGACGATGGTTGGATCTTCCTCGGGGCCGACGGTCCAAAGCAACTCGAACCGATCCTGGGGCCGTCCGGTCCCGACGATCTCGGGCCAAAGATCGCCGAATGGTGCGAGCAACGTTCGACGACCGATGCGGTCGAGCATCTCATCAAGCACGGCATGGGAGCTCACGAGCTGGCCTGGCTGAACGATGCCATGTCCGATCCGGTTGTGGTGCGGCGCGGCCTGAGCGTCATCCGAGAACACGGGTCGATCGGTCTGCTGCGAACCAACGGGCCGGGGCCGTGGTTCTCGAGGTCGATGGTGGCCACCGGAAGTCCGGCGTCGCTCCCCGGTTCGGATGCTGCTTCGGTGCTGGCCGAGATCAATAGAGCCGGCGAGATCGACGAGCTGGCGCGGGCCGGCACCATCAAGCTTCCCGACCAGGATTAGCCTGAGCTGGCCCGAAGGTCCTCAAAACGGTCGATCTTTCGCAGGGCGGGGAAGGCCAACATCCCGATGCCGACCACCGCAAGGGTGCCGAACCCCCCGAGTACTACGGCCCACACTAAGCCGAACCACGACGCGGTCAGACCTGACTCCAGGCTGCCCAGCTCGTTCGATCCGCCGATGAAGACGTTTTCCACCGCCAGCACTCGGCCTCGCATTTCTTCTGGGCTGGCCAGCGGCACGATCGTGGCCCGAATAAACATGCTCACCGCATCGGCCGCGCTGAGCACCAGCAGGGCACCGAGGGCCACCACATAAGACTGCGTGAGCCCCAACACGATGGTGGCCAACCCGAACACCGCAACAACGCCGAACAGCACCAGCCCAACGTGGCGCCTGATCGGCTTCACCGACAGCACCAACGCGGTGATCAGAGCTCCGACGCCGATGGCCGAGTACAGGAATCCAACCGCGGCCTCGTCGACTCCCAACCGCTTCTCCCCAATGGCCGGGAGTAGAGCCACCGCGCCGCCGAACAACACCGCGAACAAATCGAGGGTGATCGCTCCGAACAGCACCGGCGTGCGGCGGATGAACCGCAGACCGTCGCGGGCGTCTCGAATCGCTTGCATCGGTCCAGCCGTTGTGGCCAGTTGCTTGACCCCGGTCGAGGGGACGAACCGCAGGAAGATCATGGCCAAGCCAAAACCCGACAGTGAGAGCACGAACGGAAGGGACCGGTTGACGCTGAACAACAGGCCGGCCACGATCGGCCCGACGATCCCCGCCGCCTGAAACGTGACCGAGCGGAGGGCGACGATGCGCTCGACCAGACCGGGCGGGGCGAGATCGATTGGCAGCGCCCGACTGGCTGGAGCGGTAACGGCGCGGGCCACCCCGAACAGCAGTACAAAGGCCAGGATGCCGTTGATCGATGTCAGGTCGCTTCTGGCCAGGATAAAGAAGCCGATACCGGCAGCGATCTCAATCGTTAAACCAATGGCGTAGACCACCCGGCGGTCATAGCGGTCGGCGATGGTCCCGGTAAACGGCGACAGTAAGAAGATTGGCAGGAACTCGGCCAGGCCAAGCAGGCCAAGATCGAGTTCCCTCCCGGTGACGTCGAACACCAGCAGACCCAGGGCCACCAGCTGGGTCCGGTTGGCCATGCTGGTGGCAGCCAGCGCGGCGATCAGAATCTTTACCCCGCGGGGGATCGACGTTGGATCGGCGGTGTCTTGTTGGCCGGAAGTTGGATCGTCGGAGGCAGCCATGAGTCTGGCTAAACCTAGACCGAACCGGTCCCGATCCGAAAAGTGCTCAGCAAATAGTTAAGGAGCGGTGTCTGGTTCCGTCGGCCTCGGCAGGGTCAGCCAGGTCAGGACTGGGGGCAGGCTGAACCAGGTGCTGGTAGGTCTCGTCGTTGGCGGTGCGATGATCGTTGTCGGCGGCAAGGTCAGCGTCGGGACCGGCGTCGAATTCGGCTTAGACGGTGGCGGCGGAGCTGTCGGATCGGTTGTCGGTGCAGGCGGCTCGGGCTCCGAGGTGGGCACAGGTTCGGGCTCCGAAGTCGGTGCTGGCTCGGTTGTAGGTGCCGGAGCCGCAGTGGGAGCCGGTTTCGGTTTGGGGGCCGCCGCTCTTGTGGTTGAGCTGGATGGGGGCAACGTGTCGGCAAAGGTGGCCGCCGGGCCGGCCTTTGACCGTAGTGCCTTAGCGGTCGACGGAACCGAAGTAGCTGGGGATGCGGGATCCCGCTGCACTACCGGCTCGATGGCGGGGATCGACGTATCGGCCTGTACGGCACCACCGGAGGAATCGGGTGAGTCCCTGCTGTAGGCCGCGACGGCCACAATGGCCACGACAACAACACTAATGACGGTCAGGATCGACTGTCGTTCTCGGTTTCCGAGCCCGAACCGGGCCACCATAAGGCGGAAGCGCTCGATGAGGGATTGTTCGACCACACTTAACACTAACGATAGACAACGAGGAATAGATGCGCTTGACGGTCAATTGCCCAGTCTGCGGGTCCCTTGAATTGCCGGTTTGGCCGGGTCGATAACGAACCGAGGAGCGCCCAGTTCCATATCGGCAATGCACGAGACAGCGACAACGCCGTAAACCGGCTCGATCCCTTCGGCCCCCAACAGCTCCGGATCGAACTGGGTCAGCTCAGCACCACCTCGGTCGGCCGAGTGGTACTCATAGCCGGGGTCGACCTGCACCAGGAGGGGATCAGCGCCTGCCATGTTCGTGAGGTGCAGGTTGTCGAACAGCTCGAGATCGGACCCGACCATCGGCTCGGGGTCGAGCAGCCGAGCTTCGAACCCAACCGTTCCGTCGATCGTGACAGCGCCTCGGACCTCGTTGTGACGCCTAGAGAACGACACGTCGGCAACCGAGATCTTGTAGCCCCAGCCAGCGGCCAATTCAGCGGCCGCAGCCTCGGAATCGGTGAAGGCCGCGATCAGCAGCCCACGAGGCCGGATGCCGGCTCGCACGATGAGCCGAACCATCGCCAGGTTGAAACCACCGACCGGGCTCTCCGGGAACTGGCACACGGTGAAGGTGGCGTATGGCGGGATGCTTGGGTGGAGCGCAGGTGGGGTGATAGCCAAAGCTGGCCCTTCCTTCACCTCATAGCTGACCTGCATCGTGGCGGCCTTGGGGAGCTTCCAAGGGTCGGTTGCCAGTGATTCGACCGTCGGCGCCGCTCCAAGCGCATCGGTGAGGTCCAGGGTTCCGAAGAGGGGCACTTAGGCACCCCCTGCCGCAGCGCCTGCTGCATCTATGTCAGCAAGTCCGGCCTCTCGACGTGAGCGTTCGGCCGCGCTGTCGTCTTTGAAGTGAGGCATGACCTCTTCGGCAAACAGTCGCAGGCTGTCGAGCACCTGCTGTTGGGGAATGGTCTCTGCGGCGTTCAGCAGGAACTGCACCCGATCGACGCCGGTTGCCTCCCACTTTTTTAGTTCCCGAATGATCTGATCGGGGCTGCCGACAGCGATTCCTTCTGGCGGCTCTTTGAGGTCGCCAGGACTGGACGCTCGTTTGCGGGCCCCCGACAGCAGACCGGCGCTGTGGTAGGCCCTGGTCGGGTAGACCTCTTTGGCCATGTCGAGCTGGCCTGCCATGTACTGGAACTGGCCCATCATCTGACGACCGGTGGACACGCCGACCTCGGAGTCGTCGTGGCAGAAGAGAAAGTTGATGGTGTTGAGCTGATCGTTGACGAACTCCCCGACCGGATCGCAGTGCTGGATGCGGTGCCGGTAGGTCTTCACCTTCCGCTCCTGTTCGGCGAAGCTGGTGAAGTTCACACCGAGGCAACCCATGCCCCGATCGGCGGCATCATCTTCGGTTCCCGGGCTGGAGACCGCCACCCACATCGGAGGGTGGGGGGATTGCAGCGGCTTTGGCAGCACCGCACGCGATGGCATGGAGAAGAACTGGCCATCGTGGCTGTAGCGCTCCTGGGTCCACATCTTTGGCAGGGCGTGAACGAACTCGTCCCAGCTCTTCTTCGTGTCATCGGGGTTAGCTTCAAACCCGCCCAGCTCTGTCCAGGTGGCCGAACGGCCGGTGCCCATTTCGAGGCGACCGCCGGAAAGGATGTCGAGCACCGCGGCCCGCTCGGCGATGCGGATCGGGTGATTGAACTCGGGCACGCAGGTCACGATGCCGTGACCGACCCGGATGTTCTGGGTCTGCATAGCGCAGGCGGTTAGGAAAAGCTCCGGCGCTGAGCAGTGCGAATATTCCTCAAGGAAATGGTGTTCGACGGCCCAGACCTGATCGAAGCCGAGTTCGTCTGCCAGACGCACCTGTTCCAACGATCGCTCGTACACCAGGCGCTCGTTCTCGGCGAACGGACGCGGTACCGATAGCTCGTAAAAGATCCCGAATTTCATGGTCGATCCCCTTCATTGACCTAGCCCGGAACTCACTATTGAGTTGTAACCCATTGCTTGTTACCGAATGCTAGGCCAACCTGGCTTGGCCCGAAAATCCCATGATCGCGTTGCGACGCTGGGGGTCATACACTCTGAACCGTGGCGGCAACCGACACTTCAAATCCGGAACCGGTGAATACCGACGGCGAGATCGAACCGGCCGACACCGACCGCGATCGAGACCCTGCCCGGCCACTCCCTCGCCGGGCCTGGTGGCACCGCCATCTCGAACCGGAAGAACGTCGTCGGATTATGCACGATCTGGCGGTGACCAAGGTCGAGCACTGGGCTTTCCGATTCTTCGTGATGATCACCCTGTCGGTCATCGTGGCGGTGATGGGGCTGAGCTTGAACTCCGCGGCAGTAGTCATCGGCGCCATGCTTCTCGCCCCGCTGATGCAGCCGGTTTTGGCCGCAGGCGCTTGCATCTCGATGGCGTTGTTCAGCAAGTCGCTGGTGGCCCTTGGCCGAGTTGCTGCCGCCACAACGTGGGCCATCGCCATTGCCTATGCGATCTCGTTGATCCTCCCCGAAGCTCCGCTCACATCTGAGATCCTGGCCAGAACCCAGCCCGACATCAAAGACCTAGTGGTCGCTTTGGCCGCCGGTACTGCGGGGGCTTACGCCACCGTGCGAGCCGATGCGTCCTCTTCGCTGCCTGGTGTCGCGGTAGCTGTGGCGCTGGTTCCACCGCTGGCCTCGGTCGGTGTGGCTCTCGAACACGGGGAGCAAGCGCTGGCCTTCGGAGCGCTCCTGCTCTACATGACCAACCTCTCGGCCATCATCTTCGCCAGCATCGCGGTCTTTGTGCTCACCGGGTTTGTCCCCCCACGACGCATCTCGGACCACCTGGCCCGCTTGACCTTGGCCACCGTGGTGCTGGTTGGACTGGTGATCGTCATCGGCCTGCAGCTCTATCAGGCTTCGGTCGAGTCGATCGATCGCAACGAAGAACAGGTCCTGGCCGAGGCCATCGTGACCGACTGGCTCGGCGACCTCGATGACGAGATGGACAGAACGGTGAGTATTCGGCGCGACTCCCAACAGGTGGTCGTTGAGCTTCAAGGCTTCGACGACCCACCGGATCAGGGCACGCTAGTCACCGCTCTACAAGAGGAGTTTCCCGGCTACGACGTCCCGGTGCAGGTCATCCGGCTGCAGCGGGCCACCACAACCACCATCGCGCCGCCGGAGCCCACCGCTCAGCTGTTGGCTCAGATTCGACTCGAAGTCGATGCCTGGTTCGAGGCCAGTGGTTTCGATCCCGACCAGGTCGACAACGTCAGGCTCGACGGGAGCCTGGTCAGGATCGATGCCGCCGGTATCGGCGAGCCGCCGAATATCGACTCGCTGGTTCCCCGTCTCGTGGCTCTCGACGAGACACTCACTCCGGGCCTGAATTGGGTCAAGCTGGCGACGATCACCGAAACGACCGTGCCGACACCGACCGAGCTGACGTCCCAAGACTTGCGGACCTACGTCGATCAGTGGGCCCTCGATCGCAGCCTCACCGTGCGATCGTTCGACTACGACGGCCAACGGGTCGAGATCGACGTCGCTGGGCCTCGTGAGCCTGGTCTGACCCGGCTCGAGAATGACCTGCGCAGCATCGCCGGGTCAGACGTGCTGGTGAGCGTGTTCTACACCCAACGGCAGCTTGTCACTACGACTACCACTACCACCACTACTACGACCGAAGCCCCCGCCGACGACAACTAGCCACAGGCCTTAGCCACAAGGCGGTTAGTTGAATCGGTGGAGGGCCTGTTCGGTCTTGTTCCGGAACCGCTCTAGAGAGCGATTACGAAGGCCAAGAGCAGCAGGGCCGTGGAAGTTGCGATACGCCAGTTCATACATCTCACAGTACGACCGATGTCCCGATCGGTGAATAGGGGCGCCGCCCTACACCCCGGCGCTCTTCTTCGGCCTGGCGGTGGGCCCTCCCCCGATCTGACACTGTCAGACAGCGCTCGGGCCTCTCGGTCGGTGTCAAACGGGTGACAATCGATGAGATGACTGTTGAATCTTACCCACATAGCCAATAGCTGACCTGTGGGTGGCCCGGCAGGTGACGTAGAATCTGTTTGGTGGATTTAGGGATCGGCGGGCTAGGGAACGCCACGGAAATCGGCGCCGGTGCATCGGCGATCGTTTACCGCGCCCGCCAGCTTGACCTCGACCGTGAGGTCGCGGTCAAGGTGCTCAGCCTTACAGACGAAGCGTTCGTCCGTCGCTTCGCCAGAGAAGCCAAGATGCTTGGCAAGCTCAGCCAGAATCCGGGCATCGTCACCGTGTACGACACCGGTGTCACCGGAGCGGGCCAGCCGTATCTGATCTTGGAGTTGTGCGAGTCTTCAGTTCTCGATCGGCTGCAGGGGCCCGAAGGTGCCTTCGACCCGATAAGCGCCTGCCAGGCTGGGGCTCAGGTAGCCGACGCGGTCAGCGACGCCCACAACAACGGCGTCGTCCACCGCGACATCAAACCGGGCAACATCCTGCGGTCCCAGACCGGCAGGCACATGATCACCGACTTCGGCATCAGCACTGTCACCGGCGCCACCATGGGACAGACGAACTCGGTCGGTTTCACCGCCGGTTACGTTGCGCCGGAAACGCTGAGCGGCGAAACCGCAGGCACCCCGGCTGATATCTACGCCCTCGGAGCGACGCTCTTTCACATGATCGCCGGGCAGCCGGCCTTCGTCGACGCCGATCGGCACTCGAACCTGTTGGCCCTGGCCCAGCGGGTCATCAACGACCCGGTACCCGATCTGCGACCTCAGGGCGTTCCTGACGAGGTCTGTCGGATCATCGAAGGGGCGATGGCCAAGCGGCCTCAGGACCGGCCGACCGCCGCACAGCTCCGCGACCAGCTCAGCGCCGTTGTCGCCGACCTCGACCATCTAGCGCCGGTCGCGAACGCTGCCGGATTCGGAGCGGGCCCCATCGACCAGCCATCGGCGGTCGCTCAGACCATCACAAGCGCCCCCGCGGCCGAACCCAATCCGGTCGCTGACGCCACGACCGCTATGGCCGCAACCAGCTTCGACTCCCCAGCCCCACCAGCGGCTGCGCCTGCGCAGAACCCGGCCCCTCCGGCACCGACCGCGCAGCAGGGCTTCGGCGCCACCGAGGTCAATCAGACCATCGCATCCCCCGGACCGGGCCCAAGCTCGGGCGACGCGTTCGCTGGTCAACGTTCAAACCAGGAGGGCGGCATTCTCGACGGACGTCCCGCCGTGCCTGCGGCCAGCATGCCCCAGGCTGCACCGGCCCCCTACATCTACACCGACGACAAACGCAGTCTCTTGCCTCTGCTCGTCGGGGCGCTCGTTGGCTTCCTGGCGCTGTTGGGTGCAGGAGCTTTCCTGATCAGCCAGGCCGGAGGCGACGACGATGCCGACAGTGACGACATCACTATCGAGGCCCGCGAAGGCAGCGACACCTCGCTCAACCCCAATGGGAACCAGTCGACAGGCCAGGACGGCGGGGGCGCCCGAGGCACGCTCGATCCGAGCTCTCCCACCACCGACACCACCGCAACCGTGCCGACCGAGGTCGAGATACCATCGGTGCTCGGTCAAGCCGAGTCGGTGGCTCGAACCCGGCTGCAGGCTCTGGGCTTCACGGTCACCTCGATCAGCCAGGAAAGCACCGAGACACCGGGCACGGTTATCCGGCAAAGCCCGGCCAGCGGACAATCGATCCCCGACGACTCGACCGTCTCTATCTTCGTAGCGAAAGCCAAAGCGGTGGGCACGGTCCCCGTGCCCGATCTGTCGGACAAGACCCTTGCGGAGGCCGAGGCGGCCCTCACCGAGGCCGGGCTGACCCTAGCCACACCGGTCACTCGCGAGTTCCACCCGACGGTTCCCAAGGGGCAGGTCATCAGCTCCTCACCGGCGGCCAACATCACCGTGGACGTCGATTCAGCGGTGGCGCTGGTCATCTCCGATGGCATTGAACCTCCAGCCTGTGCCGACCTGACCGACCTGACTGAAGCAGCAGCGACCGCCCAACTCGAAGCGGCAAACCTGACGGTCACAACCACCCCTGTCGCCAGCACAACGATTACCGCAGGCACCGTGGCCTCATGCACCCAGACCGAAACGTCGGCTGCCCTGGTGATCTCAGCTGGCGACGTCTGCACCGCAGCAATCGGCACCGACGTCGACGCAGCTACAACAGCCCTGGAAGCCCAGGGCTTCACAGTGACCTCGGTCGGCGAAGCGAGTGACACCGTTCCTCTCGACGAGGTCTCGGCTTGCACCCCGAACCAGGCGGCGGTCACGCTGACCTACGCCATCGCCGTTCCTCCGCCCGACGACTGCAGCGCCGCCGAGGGCCGCAAGGTCGCTCAAGCTCAAACGTTCCTCACCGGACTCGGATTTGTCGAGATCGTCGTGTTGCTCGAATCCAGCGAAACGATTCCTGCCGGAGAAGTCATCACCTGCACCGCCATCGGAACTACCGCCAACCTGACAGCGTCGAGCGGACCGTCAACAGACGTCACCGTGCCAGACGTTGTTGGTCGGCGCCGAACCGCGGGCCTGACTGTGCTCCGCAATGCTGGCCTCGACCCTGCGCCGGTTGTCCTGGTCGACAGTGACGCACCGGCGGGCGAGATCGTCGCTACTCGGCCAGCCGCTGGCGCCGTCGTAGCGCTCGACAGCGTGGTGGTCGTCGAAGTCTCAAACGGTACTGCCACCGAGACCGTTGCCGTGCCGGCGATCATCCTCGGAACGACAACTCAAGCCCAAGCCGAGGCGGCACTCGTCGCCGTCGGTTTGGTGCCCGATGTGGTAGTTGCAGCCATTGGAGATGCTGGCGTGGTCTCCAAGGTGACCCCTGGGGCCGGCACCATCGTTGAGGTTGGCTCCACGGTGACGCTCACCGTCGGCCCCGAAGATGACGACGGTCGCTGACCGGCGAACGCCAGGTTCAGTTCAGATAATCCGGGTAACGGTCACGCCAGTTCTGGCGGGCCGCTTACTTGCCGCTCGATCAGCTGCTCAGCGAGACCACTGAGTTCCTCGTCGACGCTGTCGGTGTCGGCTAGGGGGGCGAAACGAATTTCGTTCTTGCCGATCTTGGCCGTGCCGGGACGGGTTTGTGAACTGCCAGCGTCACTGCTGTTCGAGGTGGCGTTTTCATCGGGGTCAGGGGAGCCGATCGCCAGCCAACGCCCAACCCTGAAGGCCACCGAGTCGACGAGCGCGTCGCGGCTGTTGGCGGTGAGAACTAGGTGCATGCCGAGTTCCGGACCCTCATTGACCAGGCGACGGAGCACGGTTTCGGCTTGGCCCGGTTCGAGCGAATCCATGAGCTCTACAAACGCATCGACCTCATCGATCAGCACCAACACCCTGCGCTCTATCGGCGCAGGCTCATTCAGCCGTTGTTCGAGCGTGGCGACGATCGAACGGAAACCGTCGATATCGCTACGGGCGGCGCCAACGCAGTTAGGCAGGGCGCCGATTCCTTCCAGGTCGCCTCGTACATCCAGGTAGTAGATCAGCGGCACCACAGCCGAGTCGACCCGCAGCAGCGCCACCGACGCTGCCACCGAACGCAAGGCCGAGGTCTTGCCAGCTCCGGCGCCGCCGGTTAGGCCAAGGCTGCCGTCGCGGGAAAGATTCCAGGCGAAGACCGCCGGGGTCGATCGATCGTCGGTATGTATCGTGCCGAGCACAAGGCGACCGTCGTCGTCGCTGTGAGGTAGCGAGGTGATGCTCCGATAGGGAGCCTGCTTGATAGGCCGCTCGGGCATCGACGGCACCGCAGGCGATGCGGGCTCAGCAGCTGCTTCGGACTCAGGTAGCTCGGATTCTGCTGTCCCGGACTCGGTTGCCTCGGATACGGCTACCTGCGATACGGCGGGCGCAGAATCAGCCGACGGGGATTCGCCGGGGTCGACTTCACTCAACGAGGAAGCGATGGCGATCCGGCGGAAAGGTTGAACCACAACACCGTCGGCCGCTGCGGGCTCCGGTCCCGAGTCGATGTCTTGACCGGTTTCGTCAACGCCAACGCCAACGTCAACGTCGACTTCGTCGGCGTAGCGTATCGAGCTAAGCATGCGAGCCAGATCGGTAACGGCCTGCAGCTCGATGGGCTCAACGGTGATACCGCCGATGTGTTCATCGAGACCACGATCGATATTGGCTGTTTCAACCCCGACGCTAATGTCGCTTCCCAGGGAGACCCCGGAGTCTGGCTGATCGCCGGCGATCACCAGGCTGTAGATCCCGAGTGCCGGCCCATCTTGCAGTAGGCGATTAAACAGCGAGCTGGAAAGGTTGTGGTCTCGGTGTACCACTAGCACGATCGCCGGTGGTCGGGGACCCGGTTCTGCCGCCGACGTCGACGGGTCGATGAACGATGTCGGTGTGCCATCGAGCAATGCGGACACCCAACGCACAAAACCGGTGTGGCTATCTGGGCCAGAAACCTCGGAGTAAGCCAAGTGGGGAAGCCACTTCAGCCAGTCCCAAGACTCGCTGTCGAGACCGGGCACACATGCCAGGCCAAGTTGGTCGGGCCCGTGGAACCAGGCCAGCTGGCCAACCATGGAGCAGGCCAGAGGGTCGACTGAGTCCTTTGGGCCGCTCAGCCCAATGCTGCCCAACCGGCGGAAGTCGACGACAGCGGGCAGGTTGGGAATCAGGTGGTAGCGCTCCGGAATATCGGCGACTTGGGCGCGGAGCTCGGGGTCACCGCCGGCAGGCAGGCGCAGCGTGGTGCGCGATGGCATGGTGCCGACGCCCAACCTGACCTCTAAACCATCGGGGTCGAGAGCGTGGCGCTCCCAGAGGCGCCAAAGCGAACCGCTGGCCGCTTGGATTTCGGAGATCGAGGGTGCTTCTTCGAAACGGGCCGCTGTTTCGACTTCCTGTCCGTCTTGGAGGCGGCGATCGATTGCCGCCACCGAAGCTTGGAAGTGCTCTACCGCCAGCCGATGCCGGCCGCGACTCGATGACAGCAGATCGGTCCTGCGCCGTTTTGTACTCGCTTCGGGTGCCACCGGCAGGGTGATCGTCTGCTCATCGAATCGGCGAATCTCACGGCTTGGTCGCTCGATGGTGGTCACCCCGGGAGTGGCCGCTAGCTCCAAAGCCGGATGATGGATGACCGAGAGCAGACTATGACCGACCATGACCGGCTTGGCCGATTGCAGTTGCGTCGGCTCGGTGATCGTTTCACCGTCGATCTCGATGCCGTTCGTCGACCCATTGTCGACGATGGTCACCGATGCCTGATCGACGGTGATGATGGCGTGGTGACGTGAGATACCGGGGTCGACGATCACCACGTCGTTACTCGAGACCCGACCGATGGTGCTGGGGCCACTGTCGAGCGAATAAAGCGAACCTTTTAGTGGCCCCGAGAGCATTTCCAGGGTGGCGGTGGCGTTCTTGAGCTGCTGCTTGGCCGAAAGGTGGGCGGCCGGATCGATCTCCAGCACCGACACTCGATCGCCGGGCCGGATATCGGCCAGCGCTAGCTTGAGATCTGGAGCCAGAATCTGGCCGGTACGTTCGACCCGCAGAGAGCGCTGACGCTCCGGTACTGGCGGCGAAGTGGTCTCGTCGGCAGACGCGGAGTCGGTGGGAGACGCTGTGTCGGTGGGAGACGTAGGGTCGGTGGGAGACGCTGTGTCGGTGGGAGCGGCCGCAGCGTCTAGGGCATTGACCAGCTCTGCTACTAAGTCGCTTACTAGCGCGGAAGAGCCAAAGTCGACTAACCGATCTCCGATCGGGTCAATAACCAAACGAAGCGCTTCGCTTTTCCGCCAACCACCCATTGTCTCTCCGCTGTCGCCCGAGCGTACCCTATCCAGGCGTCATTAGACCAGAGTAGTTTTGCAGCTTGTTGCCAACTTCATCGGCGGGGCATTACCAACCTTGACGTTGCTCGGCCTTGCCTTTGTCGAGGTCGGCTCGGGCGTCGAGAACCGACTGCATGTTGCTGACTTCTGGCACCCCGACCTCCCAAAAGCTGCCTCCCTCGGTCCAGGAATAGGCATCGACCTTGAGGCTGATGACGTAGGTTCGATCCGAAGCACGGGCCCGGTCCAGCGCCGCCGGAAGATCGCCGATCGTCGCCACCGATTCTGAACCGGCACCCATCGCCGCGGCGTGGGCTGCGAAGTCGAGCCCAACCACTTCGCCATTGTGGCTCGGGGCCAAACGGCAATCGGCCAGCAGGTTATTGAACGACTTTCCACCCTGGCCGGTTTGCAGCCGGTTGATCACCGCGAAGCCACCGTTATCGCAGACCAGAACGATCATCTTGTGACCGCTGAGCACCGAGCTGTAGATGTCGGAGTTCATCATCATGTAGGAGCCGTCGCCGACGAAAACAAATACTTCGCCCGGCCGTTCCGCTCCCCCGCCCTGGCCGTAAGCCATAGCTGCACCCCAGCCGCCTGCGACCTCATAACCCATGCAGGAGAAGCCGTACTCGCAGTCGAAGGTACCGATGCCTTTTGTCCACCAACCGTTGTTGACCTCCCCGGGGAAACCACCGGCCGCAGCGAGACACACGTCGCCCTCGGTGGCCTGATCGTTCACCGTGCGAACCACCTGGGCGTAGGTCGGAAGATCCCCAGTGCCAGGGTCGACATTCGCCGAAGGCGAATTCGAGGAACCCGCAAGGCCGATTTGATCGAGGTAGTTACGGAAGCCGACCTTCTCGTCGCCAGCCTGTTCGACCCAGCTGTCGGGGGCGCGGTAGTCGCCAATGAGCGCCATGATCTCACGGAGCGACTCGCGAGCGTCGCCGACAACGGGCAGCGAACGGTGCTTGACCGCGTCGAAGCGGGTGGCGTTCACCCCGATGATCGTGGTGTTTTCGTTCTTAAAGATGGTCCAAGAACCGGTGGTGAAGTCGAGTAGTCGGGAGCCGACCACGATCACTACATCGGCTTCGGCGGCCAGGTTGTTTGCCGCCTCGCAGCCGGTGACACCGACGGGGCCGACGTACATGCGGTCATCGCCGAGCATCGACGATTTCCCGGCAACGGTTTCGACCACGGGGATGTTGTGGCCGTGGGCGAACTCCGCCAACGTGGCCTCGGCAACCGAGTAGTGCACACCGCCACCGGCGATGATCAGCGGCTTGCGGGCGGCTTTGATCGCTTCGGCCGCGGCGACCAGCTCGCTCTTGTCGGCCCGGGGACGGGGCACTTCGTGCTGAGTGGTCTCGAAGAACCGAACCGGATAGTCGTAGGCCATGGCCTGGACATCCTGGGGCAGCCCGATAAACGCCGGGCCGCGAGTGGCCGGGTCGAGCATGGTGGCCAACGCCGCTGGCAGCGACTGCAGAATCTGTGCCGGGTGCATTATGCGGTCCCAGAACTTGGTTACCGAGCGGAACGAGTCGTTGACGGTAGTCGACGGTTCGCCAAAGTTCTCCACCTGTTGCAACACCGGGTCGGGCAGTCGGGAGGCGAAGGTGTCGCCGCCGAACAGCAGCACCGGCAGCCGGTTCGATGAGGCGACACCGGCGGCGGTCACCATATTGGTGGCACCGGGGCCGACCGAGGAGGTGGCGACCATGATCTGGCGGGCTTTGACCGCCTTGTTGTATGCGACGGCTGCGAGAGCCATGCCCTGCTCGTTCTGGCCGCGCCAGGTCGGCAGCACATCTTGAACCTCTTCCAGCGAATGGCCGAGGCAGGTCACGTTGCCGTGCCCGAAGATGCCGAACACACCGGGGAACAGCTGGGCCTCGGCGCCCTCATCGAGCACGGTCCGCTGGGCGGTGAGCCACTTCACGATGGCTCCGGCGGTGGTCAGTCTTATGGTTTCCATTAGTTGAACTCGCTTATTGGTACGGGTCGTTCTTCACGAACCGAAAGTTTTGCGGCCAGGCCGATGACTAGTGGCGCTCGACCGTCGGCACCGTTGACCGGAACCGGTTCTCCCTTGGTGACGGCCTCGGTGAAGGCTCGCCATTGGGCAAGGTACGACGGGATGTAGCGGTCGAGAAAAAAGTACGGCACCCGGGCGGTGAGGCCGCCGTCTGCGGTGCGGGTGATGGCGTTGTTGTCGAGCTGGTTTTCCGATGAGCTCATGCCTTTTGAACCGAAGGCTTCGACGCGCTGGTCGTAGCCGTAGGCCGCCTGGCGGCAGTTGTCGATGGTGGTGATCGTGCCATCGTCGTGGGTCAGGATTACCACCACGGTGTCGAGGTCGCCTTCGGCCCCGATTGCCGGATCGACCCGGCAGTCGCCCTTTGCGTAAACCTCGATCACTTCGGACCCGGTGACAAACCGAGCCATGTCGAAGTCGTGGATGGTCATGTCGCAGAAGATGCCGCCGCTGACCTTCACATAGGAGATCGGTGGCGGCTCGGGGTCACGGCTGGTGATCCTGACCTGCCGAACCTCGCCGACGGTCCCGTCGATCACCGCTTGACGTACCGCGGCGTGGCCAGCGTCAAACCGGCGGTTAAAACCGATCTGCAGCGGCACACCGGCCTTTTCGACCGCGGCGAGGGCCACGTCGACCTTGTCGAGGTCTAGCGAGATGGGCTTCTCGCAGAAGATCGCCTTACCGGCCTCGGCGGCGGCGATCATCATATCGACGTGGGTATCGGTGCTGGTAGCGATGGCTACTGCATCGATGTCTGGCGACGTGATCAAAGCCTCAGCGGTGGCAAAGGTTGGCGCCGCGACCGCTTCAGCGACCCGATCGGCCGATTCGCTCATGACGTCGAAAACGCCAGCCAGGGTGGCCCCCGAAACCTGATTCTGGATCAGGTCGGCATGCATGGAGCCGATCCGTCCGGCACCAAGAAGGCCGATTCGAAGCTCGCTTGTATTGGATTCAGTCACGCGTTCATCCCCGGTTCGTTCTTTCGCTCATTCACGGTCGTGCTCCTGGCCTGGTGTTAAGAAGTTGTGGTTTCCTCGCCCCATACCGGGTCGAGGTTTGGCTTGGGTGCATCGCCTGCACCCTGCACGGTTTGGTCAAAGTCGATAACGGCCCCGGTCATCATCCCGGACTCTTCCGATGACAGGAAGCAGATGGTGCGGGCCACTTCGTTTGGATCGATCAGTCGGCCGAACGGCTGCTCGGCCTCGGCGGATTCAAGCCAGCCGTCTTCGGCTCCGTGGAAGCGACGCTGGATGGCGTCTTCGCCCTCGGTCTTCATCCACCCCGGCTGCAGCAGATTGACCCGGATCCTGTGGCGCATCAACGAATACGAGGCGTTGCGAGTGATGGCCTGCAGCGCCGCTTTCGACGCCGAGTATGGGTAGAGGAAGTCCTGTCCGCCGTAGGAGGCGACGCTGCCGATGTTGACGATCGTGCCTTCGATACCGTCGCGCTTCATCAGCTTGGCCGCTTCGGTTATCAGCAGTGCTGGGGCCACGGTATTGACCTTCAGCATGTCGTCCCACATCTCAGCGGTACTATCCCACACCGAACCCCGGACCGTTAGCGCCGCGCAGTTGATCAGATGATCGACCCGACCAAAGGTCCGGTCGGCAGTGGCGATGATCTGGGCCGCAACATCTGGCTCGGCCAGGTCGGCCGACAGGAACTTGGTCTGGCAACTCAACGACTCAGCAACCGCATTGCCCCGTTCGGCATCGCGACCGACCAGGACCAGACCCGATATGCCTCGCTCATCGAGCAGGCGAGCGGTGGCCGCGCCAAGGCCCTGAGTAGCTCCGACGACGACGCCGATCTTGTCTTGAAACTGCATTGAGAACTCCTGAGTATCCATAAGATCCAACCCCTTGTTGGCAACCGCCTCCGACCGTTGAGCCGTCGGCCAAACGCGTCAGTCGATCCGGATTGAGCTGACTTTTTCCCAGCCACCGGATTGCCACGAGTTGATGAGCGACGACTGCACGCTCACATAGTCGAGGGCCTCGGCGAAGCCCGGCTCGTGTTGCTTGCCACTAGCCACGGCTTCGAGATAGTTGATGTCTTCGATGACCTTCAGATCCTCGTAGCCGATCGAGTTGGCATCACCGGGCACGAACGCTCCGTGGAACGGGTAGCGGTCGCCTGCGTACACCGTGGTGTAGCCGTCGTGGATGTGCTCGGTGGCTTCGGTCAGGAAGACCTTCATCTCGTTCATGGTCTCAAGGTTCCACATGATCGAACCCTTGGTGCCGTAAATTTCGAACGCCATCTGGCTCTGGGGGCCGACGATGGAGCGCGATGCCTCAAAGTTGCCGACCGCACCGTTCTCGAAGCGTACGAAGCAGCCCGCGTAGTCCTCGTTGGTTACCGGTCCGGTGGGATCGCCGGGCTCGCCCCGGTCGTAGTGGGTGCCGCCGCCCGGCTTTGGCAGCGGGCGATCCTTGATGAAGGTCTCGGCAAGACCGCAGACCTCGGTGATCGGACCGTTAAGCATCATGGCCAGATCCATCGAGTGGCTGAGGATGTCGGAGCTGACGCCATAGCCTGCGCCGTCGTGCTCGAAGCGCCACGACAGCAGCCCCATCGGGTCCGAGCCGTACATCGAAAAGAATCGACCCCGGTAGTTTGTGATCTCGCCGAGGGCGCCCGACTCGATCAGCTGCTGGGCGTACATAACCAGCGGAGCCCAGCGGTAGTTGTAGCCAACCCCGGTGATCACACCGGCTTCGCGAGCGGCCTTTTCTACCCGAGCGGTCTGATCCGGCGTACCACCGACCGGCTTTTCACAGAACACGTGCTTGCCGGCAGCGGCGGCGGCAACGCACAGCTCCTCGTGCATCATGTTCGGAGCGGCAACCACCACAACATCAACGTCGGGATGCTCGATAGCCCGCATAGGTTCGGTGGTCGATTCGGCGAACCCAAAGGAACGCACCGCCTCGTCACCACGAGCCGGAACATTGTCGGCGCAGATCACCAGGCGGGGATCGGCAGGACGGTCAGGGAACAGCGTGGGGATGCGAAGATAAGACCGGCTGTGAGCCTGCCCCATCCAGCCGAATCCGATCACCGCTATTCCGACCGACGGCGTGTCGGTCTTGATTGCGATTGTTGATGTGTCATTCATGATGCAGCACCTCCATTGGCGCTTAGAGCAGTAGCCGGGTTGGCAAGGGAACTTGCAGGAACACTTTCAGGGGAATCTTCAACACTTCTACAGGCGATCCTCAAGCCTGGAGCACGCCCCTCATTCAGCATGAGACATGTGTTCGGGAACGACCCGCACACGGTTCCACAGAACATGCGATGGAGAGCACAATGAGAAACAGCACAGACAGCACAATGACCAAGACCACGATCAAGAACCGCCTCAAGACCCTGATGCGAGTTGGCCTGTCGATGGTCGCACTGGCGATATCGATGGTATTTGTTTCGGTCGGTGCGGCCGATGCCGCGGCCACGGTGACGATGAACGCCAACGGCGACATCATCATCAACGGCGACAACAGCGACGAGACTGTCACCATTCAGCCCGGGGGCAACGACGACCTCTACGTGCTCGTCGATAGCTCCAACGGCTCGGCGGTCTACATCTTCGAAGACACCTATCGAGACATCAATCTGACCATGCGCGGAGGCAACGACGTTGTTGTCTTCATCGGTGGTGACGACATGAGCTTTCGCCGTGGAACGATCAACCTCGGTGGCGGCGACAACCACGTCAACCTGTCGTCGGTCGACTTCACGGACAACTTCCGGGTAATCGACGGAACCGGTTCGAGCGACGTCACCCTGGATGCGATGAACGTCGACGGCACGACCAATATGATCTTTGGCTCTGGGTCGGACAGCCTCTCTGTGCTGAACGGCGACTGGAAGGGTTCGACCCTGGTGTCGGCCAGCAACGCCGGCTCTATCAGCGCCGACATCAGGGACTTGAGGTCCTATAGCGGGTTCGAGATCCGTGGTGGCAACAACGCCGATCAGGTCAGCTTCCGAGGCAACACCGACTTCTTTGGAACGATGACTCTCAACCTCAATGGCGGAAACGATTCCTTCACCACTCAGAGTGGAAGCGATTTCTTCGGGAACACAAACCTGCGTATGGGTAGCGGCCACGACCGTGTCAACCTGTTCGGCAACAAGTTCGTCAAGGCACTTACCTTTCAAGGCGAGGGTGGAAACGATCTGTTCAACACCACGGCGTCGCTCTACAGCGGGACGGTGAACCTCAATGGCGGCACCGGCACAGACCAGCTGTCCGGTGAGGCCAACACCTTCTACCACTCCCCGACCATCAACGGATTCGAGGTCTCCTGATCGCCACCTCACCTACTTACCGGCCCCGGTGATTGCTTCGGTCCACCGCCGCCCGGTGCGAGCGATGGTTGCCAGTTCGACAAAACGTTCGCCGAGGGTCGATGCGTTGAACTCGGTTCGGTTGGCTGGATCGACCGCTTCACGCCAGAGGGCCCGGCCGACGGCGAAACCGGAGGCACCATTGGCGGTGGCATCGGCAAGCTGCTCGGCGAACTCTTCGTACGGCACACCCCAGGACAGCAGAATCCATGGCCGATCGCCGCAGGCTTCTGTGAGCTCGGCGCAAGCTCCGGGGCCCGGGTATGGCAACTTGAGCAGCATCGGACCGATCGGGTTCAACCGCTCAGCGGCGGCCAGGATCACCGCTCGACGATCGGCGTCATCGACCACGTCGACCGGGACCGGTTCGATAAGCGCGGGGACGCCAACTTCGACCGCTCCGGCAACCACCTCGGCCACCAGTTCTTCCTGCAAGCGGGTGAAGTCGCCACGATCGTGGCGGTAGAGCACAAGCAGCTTCGCGGCGTGGGCTCCCACGTCGCGCACCCGAGCCGGGGTCCATCCCGGCATGAGTGTGTTGCCAGCGTCAGGGTCGGAGAAGTAGCCCTGGGCTTCCAAGGCGCAGGTGATGCCTGCGCCTTCGGGGGCCGTGGCCGCTAGTTCGGGCAGCGAGAACTCCGGCTCGAGCATGACCGCCGATGGCAGTTCGCCCATCTTGCCGAATGCCTCGAGCATGTCTCGCTTAAACGACCGGACCGCGTCATCGTTATCGACGCCGTAGTTGGCCAACTCGGTTCGCAGCGCGTCGCGATGATCGAGGGCAGCGATCGTGAAGTGGCCGGTGTCGGTGGCCAGCACCGAAAGATCGGGTGCAGTTCCAGTTGGCGCGGTTCCGATTGACGCGGTTCCGATTGGTTCGTCGGTCATCGGTGGCTATTTCTTGATATCGATTGGCAGTGACCAGGCGCCGTCGGCCCAGTCGGATTCGATCCATGTGTGCTGCTCATCGAAACAGGGCGGGGTGACTCGCTCGTCGCCGACCAGTTCACCGGCCAGGTAGTTAAGGAAGTACATGTTCGAACCGGGGCAGGCCACCGAGGAGTGATAGCCGCCTGGCACGAGGGCAAAGTCGCCATCGCCGCCGCGCATCAGCTCTTCCCAGGTCTCGTCCGGGTTGTCGTCGTGCCAGTTCCGGTGCATCCAGAATCCGGGACGGTCGAGCCGGAAGTAGTAGACCTCTTCGAGGTACGGCGATCCGTCGACACCATCGTGACGGTGCGGCGCCCAGCCGGACCAGCTACCACGGGGAACGTAGACCTCGTACAGGATGAGGCGCTCGGCCTCGATCGGCATGGCCAGCGAATGGTTGACCTGGCGATGGGCGGCGCCGCCACCACGAACCTCGGTGCGGATGGTCGACGGCTCGATGAGGCGAGCCGGGTACATGCCTTCGGCAGGGGCCGAGCCGATAGCAAAGGTGAACGGCTCGATGGCGGTCACCTTGATCGGCGTACCGGGAGGGGCGTAACCGATCGGTGCCAGCTGTTCGAAGACCGATGTACGAGATACCTCGTGCTTCTCGCTACCGAGGGCCAGCTCTGCTCGACCGGACAGCGGAGTGACCGCGGTCTCCTGGTCGGTCAGAAGATGCTCGTGGGATTCGCCGGCGGCCAACTCGACGAAGTTGAACGACAGGAATCGCCAGTTGGCGCTCTCCGGGGTGACCGGAACTGTGGGCAGGGACATGCTCATGATAGGTATCTCTCTTTCCGAGTGGAAGGGGGGGCCGCTGGTGGCCAGAGCCTCCGGGCTTGCTCGTTGTTGTGTTGGCGCAGGGTGAATCGGCGGTCCTGCAAGCTCATGCCATAGCGGCGTGTCTCGTATGAGGTATTGCTTTGGTTATCAGGCGGAGTGGTTTAGGACCGCTCGGCCAAGAACTCGTCTATCTCGTTGACGTAGGGCATGTCGTCGGCACACATCAACCGACCGGCCACGATTGCGCCAGCGGCGTTCCCGTAGCGAACACTTTCAGCCACAGACCAGCCCGAGAGCAGACCGTGACAGAACGCTCCGCCGAACGCGTCCCCAGCTCCGAGGCCGCAAACAACTTCGACCGGGAACGGAGCTACCTGTTCTCGGGCCCCGCTCTGTTCGGCGACCAGTACACCGTCGCCGCCCATCTTGATTACCGCCGCTTCGACACCGAGTTCGAGCAGACGATCGGCGGCGGTGTTGGGGTCTTCGGTTCCGACCGCCACCCGGCACTCGTCACGGTTGCCGATCACGATCGAAAAATGTTTGAGTAGCGGCTGGATCTGCGCCGAGCCAGCATCTTCAGACGCCCAAAAATGTGGCCGCCAGTCGAGATCAAAAATGGTGTGGGTTCGCCGGGCCCGGCGTTCCAACAGACCGGTCACCGTTGACCGGCTCGGTTCGTCGCAGAACCGCGACGCCGGGATCCAGAGGATGTCGACGTCTTCGATCGGTGCGTCGGCAAAGTCTTCGGGCAGCAGCTCAATATCTGGGGCCCGAGGCTGGCGATAGAAGATGATGTTCGGCTCTTCGACCGGGTTCAGCTCGGCGAAGGCCAGCGGGGTCGCCAGCTCCGGATGGGTGGTCACGTAGGTCGTGTCGACGCCGAAGCGTGATTCAAGAGCGTGACGAATATCGTCGCCGAAAGCGTCGTCGCCAACCTTGGTACCGAGCGACACCCGGTGACCCAGTCTGGCGGTAGCAACGGCCACGTTGGTAGAGGTACCGCCGATCGACTTGGCCAACGTGGTCACGTCGCGCATCGGCCCCGTCTGTTGAGGGTAGAGATCGACACTGATACGACCGATGGCCAAAAGCTCCGGCGTGTTTGAGTTAGCGTTCACTTTGGGCATTCATTTACTGTGTTGCCTGTCGCGCCGCAGCGTGTCAGGCGTCCTTTCCTGCGATCGCCTCTGTCAGTTCGTGCTGCAGTTGCTCAAGCTCGGCACCGCCTGCCATCAGCTGAGTCAGCTCCTGCTCGGTGACCTCGTCCTTTGCGAAGTTGCCCATCGACTGACCACGGTTGAGGATCAGGAACCGGTCGCCGACCGGGTAGGCATGCTTCGGGTTGTGAGTGATGAAAATCACGCCGAGACCGCGCTTGGCCGCCTCGACGATGTAGCGCAACACCACACCGGACTGCTTCACACCGAGAGCCGATGTGGGCTCATCGAGAATCAGAACCTTGGCTCCGAAGTACACGGCGCGGGCGATAGCCACCGACTGGCGTTCGCCACCAGAAAGGGTACCGACGGCCTGCTCGGTGTCGCGAATGTCGATGCCCATCTTGGCCATCTCTTCCTTCGCCGTGGCCTTGGCTTTTGCCTTGTCGACCCAGCGGAAAGGAAACACGCCCTTCGTGGGCTCGGCCCCAAGGAAGAAGTTCCGCCACACCGACATCAGCGGCACCATGGCCAAGTCCTGATACACCGCGGCGATGCCCTTGTCGAGAGCCTCGCGGGGCGATTCAAAGCTGACCGGTTCGTTCTCAAGTCGCATCTCGCCAACGTCGTGCTGGTGCACTCCGGCCAAAATCTTGATGAACGTCGATTTGCCTGCACCATTGTCGCCAAGCACGCAGGTCACTTCACCGGCGCGCACGCTGGTGGTAACGCCCTGCAGGGCGATGATGTTGCCGTAGTACTTACCGATGTTGTCTAGTTCGATGAGTGACTCGCTCATGTTGCCCTCGTTCCCGCTTCGGCCTTGGTCTTTATGTAGTTGTTTCCGATAACCGCGGCCAACAGAATCAGGCCGAGGAAGGCGAACCGCCAGTCAGAGTTCCATCTAGCCGACGGGATGCCCTGTCTGCCCATCACCATGATGATGGCTCCGATCGCCGCCCCGAAGGCCGACCCGTAACCACCGGTTAGCAGCGTGCCACCGACGACGGCGGCGATGATGTATTCGAATTCGAGGCCGTTACCGGCAACCGACTGCACGGTGCTCAAGCGGAAGGCCAGGAGCAAACCGACCAACCAGGCGGCGACCGAGACCAGCATGAACAGCTGGGTCTTGGTTCTAGCGGCCGGTACACCGATCTGGCGAGCGGCCTGCTTGTTGCCACCGACGGCGAAGATCCAGGAACCGAACTTGGTGCGGCCCAGAAGCCAGCTGGCAAAGATGGTGATTCCCAGGAACCACAGGATCGAGATTCTGAAGTTGGCCGGCGTCACCGACTCGTTTGTTACCTCGCTGGTGGTCGTGAACAGCAGCTTGATGATCATGCCGATGCCGACGGCCACCAAGCCGAGCTTTACCAGCAGGTTGCCAGTCTCGTCCGAGCCGTCATCAACGCTGGAGCGGATTTCGAACAGCGTGCTGATCACCGCCCAGACGATCATGATCAGGGCTGCTCCGAGTAGCACGGAGAACAACTCGGATCGGAACTTCACCGAAGCCGATTCGTTGCGGATGAAGAACGCCAGGGCCACCGTTGCCAGCGCCGAAACCGTCAGCATAAAGCCACGGTTGAGCGGGCTGATCCAGGCACCACGAACCACGGCCATCGAAAGAGCGAGCATGCCCGCTGCTACTGCGGCACCGAACACGATTGCCCGCAGACCCTGTTCGGTGGCCATAAACATGAACCCGTAGATGGCGGCGCCGCCGGCGACAGCGATGCTCAGAACGCTGAACAGCGACTGTGCGCTGTGGCGGTCACCCTCGGAAAGCTTGCGGTAGGCGTTGTAGGCGGCCACAGCAGCGGCCAGGATTACCAGCGGCCACCGCAACGAACCTGCCATTTCCAGAACGGCATCCTGAGACTCGACATCGAGTATCCGGGCCAGGATCATGCCCAGTGCGAGCAGAGCGATACCGGCGGCAGCCAACATGGTGTGGTTGCCGCTGAGCGAGAGCGAGCCAGCGTTCTGACGATGGAAGCGCCACAGTCCAAGTCCGAGGAATGCGGCCACGGCGCCCACGCCGATAATGAGCGAACCGATGGTGTTGGCAGCCACCCCGTCGGAGTTGTGCAGGTAGAGGATGCCAGCGATGGTGGCGACGATGCCTGCCACCATCACGGCCACGCCGGTCGGGTTCGCTTTGGTGGTCGGCTTGAAGTTCAGTTCGGCCACTGCGAAGGCGATGAGGGCCAAGCCACCAAGGACGCCGACCGTGTAGATGATGTCTCGACTGTCCATCTGGTGGTCGAGGCGGTTCCAGGTTGAGGCGAAGACCGGAAACCAGAAGTCATAACCTTCGCCGTCTTGAATTTGGCCGACGGTGAGGTTGTCGATCGCCAGCTTAGAGAAGCCAAGCTTGAAACCTCGGAGAATAAAGAACGTTGCCAGGGTCACGATGAAGCTGGGTAGGCCCGTGCGCTCCACCATCGTTCCGTTGAACCACCCCAATGACAGGGCGACAACGAGCGAGAGGGGGATCGCCACCCAGAGGCTTAGCCCGGCACCGCCGAGTTCGCCGACATCTCTCACCAACAGGATTGTGGTGATGGCCAGGGCTCCGGTCGCCGCTCCGGACGAGAGGTCGAACTCCCCGCCGATCATCAGCAGTGATACCGCCACCGCCATAATGCCGAGGGTCGCCGACACGTCGAGAATCGAAGCCGCGCCGCCTGCGGTACCGAACTGTCGCGATACAGCCCAGAAGAAGCTCCAGATGACCGCGGCGCCGACGATGGCACCGATTTCCGGTCGCACGAACAGGCGCTGGAATACACCTCGATATGCGAGGCGCTCATCAGCTGGCGCCGCCGCCGCTGCTGCGGAAGCTCGACCCGCAGTCGCCTCCGCTTGTCCCGGTTCCGCTTCCGGGAGCCCTGTCTCTGACATCTAAATTTCCCCCAACTCTCTTTACGAAAATGCTGTGGGGCCGGGCCCAAAGAACCCGGCCCCACATTCTTACTTCAATACTGCAACTACGAATTGCTACTTACGAATTACAAACTACAAATTGCTGTGCTGGCTCGACTAGCGAGTACCAGCGGCGACCAGAGCGGCGACCTCTGCTGCGTTAGCAGCAGTGACAAAGCCCGGACCGGTAAGGATCGGAAGACCGCCACCAAGGGTGTTGGAGTTGGTCTTCTCGAGGTACATCAGGATGATTGGGATGTAGCCCTGGAGGTACTGCTGCTGATCGACGGTGAAGATGATCTCGCCGTCGTTGATGGCAGCGAGGAGTTCCTCGGTGATGTCGAAGCCACCGATGTCGAGGTCACGACCGAGTGCCTCAGCGGCACGGAGACCGGACATGGTGATGACCGGGCCAACGCCCATGAAGCCGTCGATGTCGGGGTCAGCGGCTAGGGCAGCGTTGATAGCTGCTTCCTGGGCCACCTGATCGGCGTCGAAGTCCATGAAGTCGGTGATGACTTCACCGTTGAACTCATTGGCTAGACCTTCACAGCGCTCTTCGAGGGCGCCGTTGTCCGGCTCCTGACGACCGCAGAGGATCTTGGTGGTGCCAGCGCTATTGAAGAATGCAGCTGCACCTTCACCGGCGATGACTTCAGTCTGACCGACGTGAGTGGTTGCACCAATGCCCTGGTACTCGTTCACACCGGAG
>JBOEHD010000146.1:0-41540 GCA_050633745.1 Acidimicrobiales bacterium | reverse complement strand
CTGCTCGACTACATCAAGCCCGACTTCGTACATGTGCTGGTCGACGGCAAGATCGTCCAGTCCGGCGATCACACTCTGGCCCTCCACCTGGAAGATCATGGCTACGCCGGTTTCGTCAATCACGATCTCGACGACGCCTCGCTCTCTGGAGCGACAGCGTGAGCCTGGCCACCTTCCCGTCGCGCACTGCGGCGCTAGAACAAGTGGCGTCGCTGAGCCTGCCGACCAAACGCGATGAGGCGTGGCGCTACGCCCCACACAAGGCGCTGGGCGAGCTTACCTTCGGACCGGCAACCGCTCCTGATGCGGTACCGGCCGATGTCGAAAGCCAGATCCCTCAGCTCGACGGTCCACGACTGGTGGTCGTCAACGGCATGGTCGACCTTGCGCTGTCGAGGCTCGATGCCCTGCCCACCGGGGTCAAACTGGTCAGCCTCGCTGAAGCACCAGCGGAACTCGCGGCTGGAGCGCTTGAGCGCGAATACGACGCAGCCGAGGACTCCTTCTCGGTGATCAACCGGGCCTACGGAACCGGCGGCGCGCTGATACAGATCGACGGCCAGCCCACCGAACTGATCCACATCGTGGATGTTGCGGTTCCCGGCGGGGCGCAGAATGCCTCAGCCAGCCGTGTCGTCATCGAGATGGCCGCCGGTAGCGCAGCGACCGTAGTCGAGACTCGTATCGGCAGTGGTGAGACCTTCGGCGGTTCCAACGTCCGCACCGAGATCTCACTGGCCGCAGAGGCCAAGCTCGAACACATCATTCTTCAGGACCTGCCCCCGGCCCAGATCCACCTTGGTCGAGTCGATGTTACTCAGGCAGCGAGCAGCACACTCCGTGCCCGACTTTTCAACCTCGGATCCGACTACGGGCGGGTCGCCTACCACGTGTACCTCGCAGGCGAGGGCGCCCACGCCGACCTCTCCGGGCTCTACTTTGGCTTTGGCGAGCAGACCCTCGATCAGCAGATCACCGTGGTCCACGCGGCGAAAGATTGCACCAGCCGTCAGTCGTACCGTGGCGTGCTCGACGATGCCAGCACCGGCATCTGGAACGGTGGCGTCGATGTTCGTCCCGGTGCCGATGGCACCGACTCCGAGCAGTCCAACGACAATCTGCTGCTTTCTAAGCAAGCCGAAGTGAACACCATGCCTCGGCTCGAGATTCTGGCCGACGAAGTGTCGTGCCAGCACGGTGCCACCGTTGGCCAACTCGATGAAACGGCCCTCTACTACATGCGGTCCCGTGGCATCCCCAAAGACGAAGCGAGCCGGTTGCTGATCAACGGCTTCGCCGACCAAATGATGGATGATCTCGAAAGCGCCGAGGTGCGCAGCTGGATCACCGAGCGGCTCGGACACGACCATGAGTGATAGTCCTATGAACGAGTCGAGGGTCAAGATCGGCGGATCGCAAGCATTCACCCTGCCCCGTGATGTGAAGGTCATGATCATTCCGGCCGGCCACACCGCGGTGTTACGCGAAGGTGACAAGGTCACCGTCATGCAAGCGCTCGGTGGCACCGCCACCGTCACCACCGGCGACGGTGAGATGGCTCGGTTGACGCCAGAAGACTCGGTCGACTTCGGCTTTGTCCGTCCGACGAAGAAGAGCGATGCCGACGGTGAAGTCACGTCCGGCGAGTTCACGATCGAGTCGGTCTGGGAAGCAGCGGCGACGGTCTATGACCCCGAGATCCCGGTCGACATCGTCGAGCTGGGCTTGGTCTACCGGGTGACCCCCTCCGACCTGCCGAGCGGCAACAAGCGGGTCGATATCGACATGTCGGTCACCGCACCCTTCTGCGGGATGGGCGACATCATGCGCCAGGACCTTCACGACGCCGTCGCCGGACTGCCAGGGGTCGAAGAAGTCGACGTCGTCCTCGTATTCGACCCTCCCTGGGACGCCTCCCGGCTCTCCGACATCGCTCGCCTCGAACTAGGAATGATGTGACCAACCCGCCGTCCGATGCCGACACCGATGAGATCGCCGGGCTGGGTACGCCCGAGGTCACAGGTGAAGGTGACGGTGAAGGTGGCGACCGGCCGACCCCAACGGTGCCGGAACCCAAAGTCGAGGGTGCCGACGTCGATGTAGTTGCGATCATGAACGCGCTGCGAGGGGTCATCGATCCCGAACTCGGCGACAACGTCGTCGATCTCGGCATGGTTAAGCGACTCGAACGCGGCGCCGACCGGGCCATGCACATCACGATTGCCCTGACTACCGCCGGCTGCCCGCTCCGCGCCCAGCTCATGCGTGACGCCAAGGCCAGAGTTGGGTCGCTGCCAGACATCGACGAGGTCAAAATCCACTTCGGCGAGATGACCGCAGACGAACGAAGCAACGTCATGGCTCGGGCTCGCTGGAAGGCCCGCGACAACGCCCTTGAAACCGACATCCCTGCCACCTGCCGAATCCTCGCCATCTCCTCCGGCAAGGGTGGTGTCGGTAAGTCGACGGTGACGGCAAACCTCGCAGTGATCCTCGCCGACCGCGGCTACACCGTTGGAGTACTCGACGCAGACGTTGGCGGATACTCGATGCCTCAGCTACTGGGGATCGACAGCGCTATCGAAGGCCAACGGGCAGGCGAAGGCAAGACGGTAATGAAGCCGGTGGCCAAGTCGATCGGCGACGGTTTGCTCCGTGTTGTTTCCATGGGATCGATCTCAGGAACGAACGAGACTGAAGCAATCATGTGGCGAGGGCTGATGCTGAACCGAGCGGTGCAGCACTTCCTCGAAGATGTGCAGTGGGGCGAGCTCGACTATCTGCTGATCGACATGCCTCCCGGCACGTCAGATATCCAGATGGGCCTAGCCAGGATGCTGCCGAGGACCGACGTTCTGATCGTTACGACCCCGGCAAAGGCAGCTCAACAGGTAGCGGCTCGAGCCGCCGACATGGCCCGCAAGGGTTACCTCCGAGTGGCTGGCGTCATCGAGAACATGGGTCCTTCGACCAACCCCGACGGCACCGTGACCGCAATGTTCGGTTCCGGAGGCGGAGAACGGCTGGCAGAGAGTATCGGCGTGCCACTACTCGTGTCGATCCCACTCGACACCGCAGTGGCCGCGGCAGGCGATGATGGCACCCCGGCGGCCCTAGAACACCCTGATTCGGCTGCCAGCGTGGCCTACCGAGATCTGGCCGAAAGCATCATCACAGACGTCGCACCCCCCATCGAAATCGCCGAGTGCAGTCTGCGGGGCACCCTGCTCCGAGCAGGAGCAGACCTCGACGGCGCACGAGCGCGGGCCCAGGCACGTGAAGATGCCAAGAGCGACGATGATGCGCTGGACACCTCAACTCCATCTTGAGATCACCCTCTTGACGGTCGTTTAGGCTCACGCTAGTACTGCGGGCATGACCGCATCCGACAGCCCGCTAGATCTCGACGCCACAGCTCAGGCCGCTTTAGTCCGAGACGGCACCGTGTCACCAACCGAGCTTGTCGACCTGGCGCTGCAACGCATCGATAGTCGGAACCCGGCGCTGAACGCGGTGATCCATCGTCGCGATGAACGTGCTCGGGCCGAAGCGGTAGCGGTCGATCTGTCAGCACCGTTCGCCGGAGTGCCGATGGTGCTCAAGGACCTGATGTGTGAGCTGGCTGACGAGCCGTTCCACGAGGGCATGCAGTACCTTTCCGATCTCGACTATCGCCCCCCAGCCGACCAGACACTGGCCCGGCGGTTCAAAGAGGCCGGCTTCGTCATCGTCGGAAAATCCAACACCTCCGAACTCGGTGGGATGCCGACAACGGAGCCGCTGCTGTACGGACCGACACACAACCCTTGGCTGCCTGATCACACGCCCAGCGGTTCGAGCGGCGGTTCTGCGGCTGCGGTGGCCTCTCGAATGGTGGCGATCGGCCACGCCAATGATGCCGGCGGCTCGATCCGTTCACCGGCCGCTCGCTGCGGTCTCGTCGGTCTCAAACCGAGCCGAGGTCGGGTGCCGCTCGGACCGCTGTACGGCGACCTCTTCGGGAGTGTGGTCGCCGAGTTGGCGGTGACCCGATCGGTGCGAGACACCGCCAAGCTGCTCGATGCCGTCTCCGGTCCGGAGCCCGGCGACCCGTTCGCGGTGCATCCGTCGGATGGCTCCATACCTCGCCCGCTGAGAGTCGGCGTTTGGAGTGGGGTTCCCGGGGGGTTCGGTTCACTCTCGCCCGAGGCTGCCTCCGCGGTTTCAGTGGCCGCCGACACGTTGTCCGACCTCGGCCATTCCGTCTCCGAGGCCCATCCGCCGATTCTCGATCGTCGCACTGCGGCAGCCGTACTGGGCAAGATCGTGATGGTCGGCACCGATTGGGCTATCCGTCGGTGGGAGAAACTGACGGGGGAGCCTTGCGCCGACGAGCAGGTCGAGCCGATCACCCGGATGTATCTTCGGGAGGCCCAGCAGATGTCGGCCACCGACCTGCTCGACCTTACAGAGGCCGGTCAGCTCGTCACCCGTCAGGTCGCGGAATGGTATGCCGGAGGCTTTGATCTGCTGCTGACGGCGACGGTCGCCGAACCGCCCAGTCCTCACGGTGAGCTGCAGGCGTTCCATGATGATGAGGTCGACGCGGTGATGACGCGGATCTTGCCGTCGCTGGCGCTGACTAGCTGGGCGAACCTGACCGGCCAACCAGCGATCTCACTGCCGCTGCACTGGACCGATGGGAACGTGCCGATGGGTTCGCAGCTGATCGCCAAACACGGACGCGAAGACCTTCTGCTGTCGGTGGCCGCCGAGCTCGAAACCGCCCTGCCATGGGCCGATCGCTACGACGAGCTGGCCTTCTGAGCAACTCAGCTGGCCGGTAGTTCGACGGGCGCGGCGAGAACGAAGATACTGGGCATAAACGACGGAAGGGACCGATCATGAGATTCGGCGTGTTCTACGAACTGCAGTTGCCAAAGCCCTGGGGCGAAGGGGCCGAGCATCAGCTCGTCCAGGAGGCCATCGAGCAGGTCAAGCTGGCCGACGACCTTGGTATCCATCATGCATGGGCCGTCGAGCATCACTTTCTAGACGAGTACTCCCACTGTTCGGCCAGCGATGTGTTCCTCACTGCTCTGGCGGCCCAGACCAAACAGATCAGAGTGGGGTTTGGTATTCGCCAGGTCATCCCGCATTACAACCCGCCTGCTCGAACCGCCGAGACGGTGGCCATGCTCGACCTGGTCTCATCCGGTCGGGTCGAGTTCGGGATCGGGGAGAGCGCTACCCGTATGGAGTTGCGCGGTTTCAACATCTCAGCGAAACAGAAACGGGATCTGGCCCTCGAGGCTGCGGAGCAGATCGCCAACATGATGGTCATGGATCCCTACCCCGGGTTCGAAGGCGAAGGTTTTTCGATGCCTTGCCGCAACGTGCTGCCAAAGCCGTTCCAGAAACCGCACCCGCCGATGTGGATGGCCTGCACCAACCGGGCAACCATCGAGGTCGCAGCCCGCAACGGCCTCGGCGCCCTCGCTTTCTCGTTCATCGACCCCGATGAGGCGAAACATTGGGCCGACATCTACTACGACATCATCAAGTCGGAGGAATGTGTGCCAATCGGGCACATGGTCAACGCCAACATCGCCATGGTTGCGCCGTTCTCACTCAATCACGATCGTGACGTCGCGGTCACCCGCGGCATCCACGGCTTCCGGTTCTTCAACTATGCCATGAGTGCCCTTGTCACCAAGGACAACGTTCCCGGCCGCACCACGCTGTGGGAGGACTACATGGCTCAGGCGACCCAGAAGAAGCTGAGCCGACCAGCCCCGGGTATCGGGACGCCACAGGACTTCGGCAACCTGGTCCGTGACTATGAAGATGCTGGTGTTGATCAGGTGATCTTCCTGCAGCAGGGAGGCATGAACCAGCACGAGCACATCTGCGAAAGCCTGCAGCTGTTCGGCGATGAGGTTCTACCGGAGTTTGCCGACCGCAAAGAAGCCAACGAACTGGCCAAGGCCGAACGCCTGGCGCCGTATATCGAAGCCGCTCTGGCTCGCAAAGACTGGATGCCGGAGCTCGACGACGCCGATATTCCCGTGGTTGGCGCCTCGGTGAAGAAGGCTGAACTCTACGAGAAGACCCCGACCACCAGCTAGGAGCGAGTGGTACATCTCATGACGTCGTTGCGTGCCACTGCACTTGGGGCAGATCTGTGACAGAGGTTGAGCCTCAGGACAACAGCATCTCGTTACGGCGAGACCTGGCGATCGCCTGCCGGGTTCTCGCCCATCGAGGGCTTGTCGAGGACATTCTCGGCCATATCAGTTGGCGTCTCGACGACCAGCGGGTGCTCGTGCGATGTCGCGGCCCTGAAGAGTCGGGTCTACGTTTCACGCAGTCGGCTGATATTCGTGTTGTCGATCCGCAAACCAGCTCGGTTACCGACGACGAGACTGGAACCTACAAGCCCCCGAGCGAGCTTCCGATTCACCTCGCAGTGTTCAACGCTCGCCCTGACGTGTCATGTGTGGTCCATGCCCATCCGCCGAGCGTTGTGGCCGCATCGCTTGCTCGGTTGCCCCTGGTACCGCTGTTTGGGGCCTACAACATCCCCGCAGCCCGCCTGGCGGCCAACGGAATCCCGACCTTTCCTCGTTCAGCGCTAATCCGCACCCGCGAGCTTGGGGTCGACATGGTCCGCTCGCTCGGAGACGCTCCCGGTGTGGTCTTAACCGGTCATGGCGTTGTCACCACTGGAACCACCGTTCAACAGGCGGTGTTGCGGGCTCTACAGATCGACGCCCTGGCCCGCATGACGATGCACGTTCATTCAGCTGGCGCGCAGGTGCGCCCGATCCCGGCCGAAGATTTGGCCGAACTGCCCGACCTAGGTTCGACGTTCAATGAGACAACTCTTTGGCGCCATCACCTGGCTGCGCTCGCCGCAGACGGATTCATGCTTGAGGAGTCTCGATGAACGATCTGAACTCGGTACTCGCCGCGGTGCGAGACGGACTGGTGCCGGCCCACCTGTACAACGACCAGGCGATCTTCGATCTGGAACGCGACCGACTGTTCGCCCGCACATGGATGTTCATCGCTCATGAGTCGGAGATCCCGAACAGGAACGACTTTGTGGTTCGCAACATCTGCGACGACTCTTTCCTGGTTACCAGAGACGGCGACGGCCAGATCAACGTGATGCTCAACATCTGCGTTCATCGAGGAATGCAGGTCTGCCGAGCCGAGAGGGGAACGGCCGCCACATTCCGCTGTCCCTATCACGCCTGGACCTACCGCAGCGACGGCACGCTAGCTGGCCTGCCCTTCCATCTCGAAGCCTACGGAGGCGAAGACGGATTCGTAAAGGACGGACAGGCACTGCTTGCAGCCCCTTCCATGGCCATACGCAACGGGTTGATCTTCGCCAGTCTTGACCCCGACGCTCCCGACTTCGAAGAGTGGCTGGGAGACTTTGCCTTCTATCTCGACTTCTACACGAAGCAGAGCGACGCAGGCATGGAGTTCCGAGGACCCCAGCGTTGGATGACCAACACCAACTGGAAGATCGGCGCCGAGAACTTCATGGGCGACAGCTATCACACGCCCCACACTCATGCCAGCATCGTCGATATCAAATTGTTCGGTGAGCCAAAGCCAAACAAGCGCAAGGAAGGCGTCCTTTGGAACGCCGGTCCTGGCGGCGGCACCACCTACAAACTGCCGACCGGTAGCGGCTTTCGGGCAGGCCTGGAGTACGTCGGCTACCCGGGGGAAATGATCGACCGTATGGCGTCGGTCTGGACCGCAGACCAGAGAGCCCTCGCTGGCGACAATGGTTTCATGCCGTCTGCGGCGACGCTGTTCCCAAACCTGAGCTTTGTGCACAACTGGCCCCAAACCGATGACGAAGGCCGGATCACGCCATTCATTTCGCTTCGACTGTGGCAACCGGCGGGACCAGGGGCTACCGAGATCCTGTCGTGGTTCCTGGTCGCCGCCGATGCCCCCGAGGACTACAAACAGGCGTCATACAAGGCATATCTGATGTGTTTCGGTTCGTCTGGTATGTTCGAACAGGACGACGTCGAGAACTGGGTTTCGATCACCACCACTGCGAAAGGATCGATGGCCCGTAGGCTCCTGCTCAACAACCGTATGGGCCTCGACCACGATGGAAATCCGATCGGCGAGCAGTACGAGAATTTCGGGGGGCCGGGTACCGCCTATCAAGGCTTCGGCGAGTTCAATCAGCGCCACTGGTACTCACACTGGGCCGATCATCTGGAACAGGAACCACCGGTCGTCGACCCAGTCGCCTTCGGCGTGAGGCCATAACCATGACCACACCGATGAGGCCGTTGCCGTACGACGATCACCGTCACCTCGCAGCTCACCAGTTTCTCGTCGAGGAAGCTCACCTGCTCGACACTTCACAATTCGTCGAGTGGCTTGGGTTGATGGACAGCGCGATCAGCTACCGCATGCCTGTGCGGGTCACCGCCGCAAAGTCTGTCGATGAGTCGTCGGTCCAGACGATGGACCACTTCAAAGAAGATCTGTACTCGCTACAGAAGCGGGTCGAGCGCTTCGGCACCGATCACGCGTGGACCGAAGACCCGCAGAGCCGCGTGCGCCACCACGTTTCAAACGTTCGCACCTTCGACGGTTCCAACGATGGCGAGATCCGTGTTGAGTCTGCGGTTCTTCTCTATCGCTCACGGGGAGATCGCAGTTTGCCAAGCCTGCTCTCGGCTGGCAGAAACGATGTGCTGGTCGAAACCGGCGAAGGTCTGCGGCTCCGAGATCGGCTGATCACCATCGATGACGCTGTGCTCCATACACAGAACCTGGCCATCTTCCTGTGAGGCAGCTCGAAGCAAAGCGGTGCCTGGTTGTTGGCGCTGGTTCAGGAATCGGCCGGGCTGTGGTTGATGCATTCGGTGCGGCAGGAGCTGAGGTGGCGGCGCTGGAACTCTCGCCGTCGAAAGCGGAATTGCTCCGTTCCGACCATCCAGATGTCATTGTGACCACCGGCGATGCCACGAGTTGGGATGACACAAGATCTGCGGTTGAAGCTGGAGTCACGGCTTTTGGCGGGCTGGATGTTCTGGTCAACTGCGTCGGCCTCTTCGACTACTACCTTGGCCTCTCCGAGCTCGAACCCGAAGTCATCGACGCCGCCTTCGACGAGATGATGAACGTGAACCTTCGCAGCCACCTGATCTCGGTCAAATGCTGTCTCGATCATTTGATCGCCAGCCGCGGGAACATCGTGCTGACGTGCTCGACCAGCAGCTTTGCTCCCGGTCGGGGCGGGATTCTCTATGTTGCCTCGAAGTTCGCCCTTCGGGGCGTCGTGGAGTCTCTGGCATACGAGTTGGCGCCAGAAGTTCGGGTGAACGGCGTCGCACCGGGTGGAACGGTCGGCACTGACCTCCGCGGCCTTCGCAGTCTTGGGCTGCATGATCGGGCTCTCGGCGACGAAGAGCAACGGGCGGCCAGCATCAAAGAGCGAAGTCCCCTCGACATTGCGCTCTCGGCCCAAGATCATGCGAAGAGCTTCGTCTTCTTGGCCTCTGACGCGGCGAAAGGAATGACGGGCCGTTTCCTGCACCCCGACGGTGGTTCGCAGATTTCGAAAAAGCCGACCGACTGATCACCGTTGCATCAAGGTCGCTGGGTTGAGCTGAGCCAGCGATGCCAACTCGGCTGGATGATCGTGACGTTCGCCTCTGTTCGCCACAGCAAGACCGGGCCAAGCTGCCGGTGTAAGCAACCTACAGCGAGGAGTTCCCATGGCCGACCACGGTTCCGAAGCACTGCGGGGTGCGGCTCGCAAACGATTCGCTTTGAAAGAAGCGGTGTCCCGAGTAGAAACGGCTGCTGCATCGGCCTCGGCCGAGCCAAACTGGCGGCCCGAACTGCTGGGTCGACTTGGGGAACTCCACGAGGCGCTCGCCCAACACGTTGCCAAGGTGGAAGCGGCCGATGGTTTGATGGCTGAACTGACTCGTCTAGCACCGCGACTGGTTGGCCAGATCGATCAGGTCAGAGCGGAGCATCCGGTTCTTTGCCAGCAGGCTGAGCTAACGGCGGGACTGGTGGCCGACGAAGGCGTCGAGTCGGAGGCTATTCGAGTCTCGGTGCTCGAGTTGCTGGCTGGAGTCGCCAGGCACCGGCAACGAGGCGCTGATCTCGTCTACGAAGGATACGACGTCGACCTCGGCGGCGGCTGACGGTATCGAGGCTGATACCCGGCCGATGGCAGGAGCCACCGCTGCACGGTGTTGTCAGCCGACCCGGCACGGGGCTTAGCCGCGGCGTCGGCTGAGTGTGCGACCGCTGATGCTCGTCGGATCTATTCGAACCCAATGGGTCTGCCAGGTGTCTCGGTCCCAGGGAACAAGCCCGATCTCTTCGAGCTGCGCCTTCTCGGCCCAGTCGGTAACCTCTCGCGCCTGGCCCTGCAGTACGACGCTCCATCCTGAGCGATCAGCGGCATCCCATTGGTCTACCTCAAAGCAGACCTGCCTGTTCTCGGCCGCTGCGGCCAACTTCCTGCCTTCAAGCGAACGGAACACGATCGACTCCTCCCACCACGCATGGTTGACCGGTAACACCAGCAGGCCGTGGTCGGAGACAAACCCGATCCTGCCAACCGGCGTCGACTGGATCAGCTCGATACACGCCGCGTGGTCAATCGTTCCGGTTGGCGTCACGAGGTCCACTGTCATTGTGTCGTCGTCAGGTTCATCTGCGCTCACGGGGGTCCTTCCGGTCCGGTCTTCTTATCACTGAAGTGGAGGTTCTCGCTTTGGGTCTAGAGACCAAGGTCCGTAGCTAGCTCCCCTGGGGACTAGGAACTGCGCACCCGAACGCCGGGATCAATACACCAGTACCGTCGACCCCAGCGGGGCGAGGCCGGCCTCCCACATGAAGTCCATAGCTGGGTAGGTCAGACGAACGCAGCCGTGCGACGCCGGTTGCGACGGAACCGAGGTGTAGCCGTGTAGCGCAATGCCGCCGTTGAAGTACTTTGGCCGATACAACGTACCGAGTGGGGCGTGGCGGAAGCCGTCGATCTCTTTATACGTAGTGAACTCGCCTTCCGGGGTTGGTGTGGCCGCTGCGCCGGTGGCGATGTCAAAGACCCAGCTGACCGCGCCATCCGACACGACCATCAGAATCTGTCGCTCCAGGTCGACCTCAAGTACGTAACCAGCGCCGGTACGAGGCCGTGGCCGAGTGGCGATGGGTAGGCGCTCCAGGGTGGCGTTGTCGAACTCCCCGGTTCGTGTGAGTCCCTCGGCCTTCTGGAAGGCGGTGACCGCGTGGCTTGTCATGGATCCCATGACGCCATCGACATCGCCAAGCCAGTAGCCGAGTTCGTCGAGCATCGCTTGGCGCCCCGCCAGCTCTGGGTTGGACTCCGACGTTGAAGTCGTCGCCGGCTCGGTTGTGGCTGAACTGGTGCTGGTCGTTGGCACAGAGGACGTTGAAGATGGAGGCGCCGAGGTTGATGTCGATGCCGCGGTCGTTTCGGGGCCGGACGTTGGGGTGCAGGGCGGAGGTGACTCGGTTGTTGAGCTTCCCGGCTGGGTCCCGGTGGTCTCGGTTGACGGTACGGCAGTCGTGATTGAGGCCGATGTGACGGTCGAGGCTGATGTGAGGGTCGAAGCTGAGGTGGCTGTGGGGGCCGACGTGGCTGTCGAAGCAGCGGCCGGCGTCGACGTCACATCCAAGATCGTGGCCACGGTCGAATCATCCGACTCCAGAGCCGAGTTCCCGCTACCTGATCCACACGCTGCTACCAAGAGGGCCAGAAGCCCCGCCGCCGTGCATCGCACGGCCCCTGTCCAGTTCATGGGTCAAGCATCGATCGACTTCGTTAGTGATGGCAGGGTCCTTCGTCCTTCATCGGCCATCTTCGCCAAGAATGTCATGGAGGTCGGCGGGACTTTGGCCTCTAACTGTTTCACGGGATCGACGCTCAACTGATGCCATGCCTGATCGGATGCCCCTTCCTCAGCTTGCCGACTACGAACAGACCCGACGCTCGTTTGATTGGGCCGCCGAGCGCAGTCGGCTCGATGGACTGCCAGACGGCCGGGGTTTGAACATCGCTTATGAGGCAATCGATCGACATGTAGTCGCAGGCGGCGGAGCCAAGGTAGCTATCCGCTGGCTTCCCCGTCGAGGCGACGCGGTGGACCTCACATACGAAGATCTACGGCTTCGAACCAACCGCTTTGCCAATGTCTTGGAACACCTGGGTTTTGGCCCCGGAGCCAGGGTGGCAACGCTGACCGGGCGGGTTCCCGATCTGTATGTAGCGGCCCTTGGAACGCTGAAAGCTGGAGCGGTCTACACGCCGCTGTTCTCGGCCTTTGGTCCTGAACCGATTCGTCAGAGGATCGATATCGGCTCGATTGACGTCCTGATCACAACCCCCCGGCTGTTTGGCCGCAAGGTCACCCCGATCCTTGATCAGTTGCCCTCGATCGGCAGGATCCTCCTGACCGGTGAGCAGGGGATCGAAACCGCCCCGGATTGGGAAGACGATCGGGTGCTCAGCCTGGAAAGCCTTCTCGCCACGGTTGGCGATAGTTGGACCATCCCAGCCACGGACCCTGAAACCCCTGCGCTACTTCACTTCACGAGTGGCACCACTGGAAAGCCGAAGGGGGTAATCCACGTCCATGAGGCCGTTGTTTCGCACCACGCATCTGGAGCCTACGTCTTAGATCTAACGCCCGATGATGTGTTTTGGTGCACCGCAGATCCTGGCTGGGTGACGGGCACATCGTATGGAATCATCTCGCCATTGACCCATGGCGTTACCAGCATCATCGATGAAGGCGACTTCGACGCTGACCGCTGGTATTCGGTGATTGAGCAGCAGCGAGTCGACGTCTGGTACACGGCTCCGACCGCCATTCGAATGATGATGAAGGTCGGCCGGGATACGGTGCAGGCTCACGACATCTCCAGTCTCCGGCTGGTCGCCAGTGTCGGTGAGCCGCTGAACCCCGAAGCGGTTCGCTGGGCCCAAGACGAGTTCAAGGTTCCTATTCTCGACAACTGGTGGCAGACCGAGACCGGCAGCATCATGATCGCCAACTATCGGTCGGAGCCGGTTCGGCCCGGATCGATGGGGCGACCTCTCCCCGGTATCGAAGCAGGCTTGCTCGAACGAGATGCCAACGGCGAGATCGTGATCGACGGATCGGGACACCCGGTCGAGGTGCACGATCCGGACCGCTCGGGCGAGTTAGCGCTGCGGTCGGGCTGGCCCTCGATGTTTCGTGGCTATCTCAACCAGCAGCAGCGCTACGCCGACTGTTTCGTCGACGGATGGTACCGATCGGGGGACCTGGCGAGGCGAGACGCCGACGGCTACTTCTGGTTCGTCGGCCGCGATGACGACGTCATCAAGTCGGCCGGTCACCTCATCGGTCCATTCGAGGTCGAGTCGGCCCTTATGGAACACCCGGCGGTCAGCGAAGCGGCGGTCATCGGCAAGCCACACGAGACGATGGGCAACACGGTCAAGGCGTTCGTCACCCTCGGTGCCCAGGAGGTCGAGACCGACGACTTGAAAGCCGACCTTATGGCCCACGCCCGGCGCCGGCTCGGCGCCGCTGTCGCTCCCCGAGAGATTGATGTGGTGGCTGAGCTTCCCCACACGAGAAGCGGAAAGATTATGAGGCGGCTGTTGAAGGCCAAGGAGCTCGGCTTGGAACAGGGTGATGTTTCGACGTTGGAGACAGCGCTTCCCAAGGATGGTGCAGAGTGATGACGACCCTCCCTCCGGTCGCCGATTCGGTCCGACTGCTCGGCGACATGATCAGGATCCGAGTCTTCGAAGAGCGTTGCGCTGAGTTGTACCAGCAGAGCAAGATTCGAGGCTTCCTTCACCTTGCGGTCGGAGAAGAAGCGGTCTCGACCGGGATCATTAACCAATTGCTGCCAGACGAGGCAGTCGTCGCCACATACCGCGAACACGGACACGCCCTGATGAAGGGGCTCGGAGCCGATCGGATCATGGCCGAGATGTTCGGCAAGGTCGAGGGCTGTAGTGGTGGTAGAGGCGGGTCGATGCACCTCTTCGACGCCGAGCGCCGGTTTTATGGCGGTAACGCCATTGTCGGTGGTCACCTACCGTTGGCGGTAGGGCTCGCCCTGGCTGACAAGAGTTTGGATCGACAGCGAGCGACGGTTTGCTTCTTCGGCGAGGGAGCAGTGGCCGAGGGTGAGTTCCATGAGGCGATGAACCTGGCAGCGCTGTGGGCTACCCCGGTGCTGTTCGTCTGCGAGAACAACCTGTACGCGATGGGCACGTCGCTCGAGTCGAGCGAGTCGCAGACCAATCTTGCGGTCAAGGCGGCCAGCTACAACATGCCTGCCTGGTCGGTCGATGGGATGGACGTGCTGGCCACGGCCGAGGCGGCGAGGCGTGCTTTGGTGGCGATCCGGAGCGGGGGAGGCCCGATCTTTCTCGAATGCGAGACGTACCGCTTTCGGGCCCATTCGATGTTCGATCCGGATCTCTATCGACCGAAGGATGAGATCGAAGCCTGGAAACGTCGAGATCCGATACCGGCGTTCGTTAAGCGGCTGGCCGGAGCCGGCCACATCGACCAAAACGGTGTCGATCAGCTATGGAACGAAGCCCGCTCCGAAGTGGACGACGCAGTCGCATTCGCTGAGCGGGGGACTCTGGAACCCGTCGATCAGATGGCCAACAACGTCTACCGCCGGGCATCGTCCGGGTATGAGGAGTCGACATGAACAGAGCCGCCCCCGAACGCGATAGGTCTGACAGCGGTGGATCGAACAGGGGTAGATCGCACAGCAGTGTCTCGGTTGAAACCACCTATCGGGATGCGCTGCACACCGCTCATCGGGAGGCGTTATTGGCGGATCGCCGGGTCATGGTGATGGGCGAGGACGTCGCTGACTATGGCGGGACCTATGCGGTGACAAAGGGTCTGCACGAGGAGTTTGGGCGAGATCGAGTACGTAACACTCCACTGTCGGAGTCCGGCTTCGTCGGAGCCGGTATCGGTGCGGCCCTTGGCGGCCTGCGACCGATCGTTGAGATCATGACCGTGAATTTCAGCCTTCTTGCCATGGACCAGATCGTCAATACCGCCGCTACCTACCTGCATATGTCCGGCGGACAGTTCAACGTTCCGGTTGTCATCCGGATGGCGACAGGGGCGGGCCGCCAGCTGGCGGCCCAGCACTCTCACAGCCTCGAGGGATGGTACGCCCATGTTCCAGGGCTGCGAGTGGTAGCGCCGGCGACCGTTGTTGACGCTCGCTGGATGCTGCCAACCGCGCTCGCTGATCCGGATCCGGTCATCATGTTCGAGCATGCCGCGCTGTACGCGACGAAGGGGGAGCTGCCTCGTCATGGCAACCCCGTCGACATCGATCGGGCGGCCATCAGAAGAGCTGGCTCCGATGTCACTATCTGCGCTTGGGGCGGCACGCTGTCGAAGGCCCTACATGCGGCGGAGGAGCTGGCAGCCGCCGGGATCGATGCCGAGGTCATCGACCTGAGGGTGCTCAGACCACTTGACGATGAAACCATTATCGAATCGGTGGCCAAGACAACCCGGGCCGTGATCGTTGACGAAGGTTGGCGATCGGGCGGGCTGTCAGCCGAAGTGTCGGCCAGGATCACCGAAGGGTGCTTCTATCACCTCGACGCACCGGTGGCTCGAGTGTGCACTGATGAGGTGCCGATTGCCTATCCACAACATCTGGAGCAGGCGGCCCTGCCTCAGGTTCCCGAGATCGTAGAGGCGGCCAAGGCGGTGGTGGGAGCGTGAGCGTTGTCGACTTCACCATGCCGTCGCTAGGGGCCGACATGGATTCCGGAACCATTACCGAGTGGATGGTCGCAGCCGGCGACTTGGTGAACCGGGGCGACATCGTGGCCATTGTCGAGACCGACAAGGCCGACATCGACATCGAGGTGTGGGATACGGGCGTCGTCACTGAAATCATGATCCCGATCGGGGAGCTGGTCCCGGTCGGTACCCCGCTGGCCAGAATCGAAGTGGCAAAAGGCGGGGTCAGCCCTGGCGACCTAATTGGCGATGGTGAACTCACGAGCGACGGCGGGCTATCCAGCGAGGGCGATCTAACCAGCTACGGCGATCTAACCAGCTACGGCGGTGAAACGGCGGCCAAACGCGTGGAAGTAGCTGTCCCGCATAGCTCCCCGCAGCAGCCCTCGGAGCACGTGGAGAACAGGGCCACCTTCGACGCTGGCGACCCATCAACCCAGGGGGTGATGGCATCGCCGCTCGTGCGGCGGTTGGCAATCGAACGTCGAATCGACCTCAGCGGTGTCCGAGGATCTGGTCCGGGTGGCGCCATCATCGCCCGAGATCTCGGTGCCGTAGGCCCCGTACCGGCGGCCGTTGCCTCCGCCGTGAGTGGCTCTGCCGGGTCCGAGCCGTCAGGGGGAGCCGAATCGGCCCCTCCGCTCGATCAGACGGAGCGAATGCGGCGGGCGATCGCCGAACTGATGACTCGCTCCAAACGCGAAATCCCCCACTACTACCTGCAGACCGAGATCGACCTCGAAGCGGCAACAGTGTGGCTGCGTTCGCGCAACGCAGAACTTCCGGTCAGCGAACGAATACTGCCTGCGGCCGTGATCATGAAGGCAATCGCCCTAGCTTTGGCCAAACATCGCGAATTCAACGGCTTCTGGGTCGACGGCGGCTTCGTTCCGGGTGAAGGCATTCACCTTGGGGTTGCGGTGTCGCTCCGAGGCGGCGGACTCGTTGCGCCAGCGATACACCATGCCGACAGGCTGACGGTTCCGGAGCTAATGGCCGGGCTGCGAGACCTTGTCGGTCGCTCCCGGTCAGGACGACTCCGGGTCTCGGAGATGACCGACTCCACTGTGACCGTCACCAATCTCGGCGATCGCGGGGTCGATGTGGTGAATGGCGTTATCTATCCCCCTCAGGTCGCTCTCATCGGCGTTGGCCGGATCGCTCCTCGCCCAACCGTGGTCGACGGAGCCATCGTCGCGCGGCAGCAGGTCACGCTCACCTTGGCCGCCGATCACCGCTCCAGTGATGGACAGCGGGGCGCCCGTCTGCTCAACACAGTCTCTCGACTACTGGAAGAACCGGAGAACCTATGAACGAGGATCAGGCAAGACAGACCGTTATCGCGGCCATCGTTTCGGTCGCTCCAGACACCGACCCGGAGGCGGTCGACCCGCAGGAGGACGTCTGGTATGCCCTAGACCTGGATTCGATGGATCAGCTGAATGTGATGGTCGCGGTTGGAGAGCGCACCGGCATAGAAATACCAGAGGTCGAATACCCCAACCTGGAAACCATCGCCCAACTCGCCGGGTATCTGGCCGACGCGGTCAGCTGAGCGGCCCTTCTGTTGGCAAGCTGGCCTACCCGGCTGGCCCGCCCGGTCAGTCCTGACCGGCGTCCTGGCTTCGCACTACGGTGACCGGACACTCGGCGTGATGCACGACGTATGTGCTCACCGACCCGAGCAGCATGCCTTTGAAACCTCCGTAGCCCCGGCTCCCGACCACCAACAGATCCGCTTCGGCCGATAGCGCGGCTAGGCGCAGGCCTGCGTGGCCTGACTGCACGTCGGTCTCGATGGTCGGGCCGTCTTCGGTCTCGACCGAAGCGGCGAGGTTGGCGACCGTTCGCTTAGCCGCGGCCTCAAGACCAACGAGGCTAGAGACCGGCACCTCGAACCCGGATACCGCGGGGATCGACCAGGTGTGGGCGAGAACCACCACGTCCTCGCTGGCCGCCTGGGACAACGCCCAATCGAGCGCTCTACGTGCCGAATCGGAACCGTCTACACCGACAACTATTCTCTGCATACACCGATCATCGAGCACCAGTGGGCCGGCACCAAGGGCCATTGGTCCTGCGGATTGTCGGGCGGCGGCAACTCGCCACCGGAACTGGCGAACTCCGAGTAATGGAGGGTCCTTGGTCCCTGTTGGTGATTCGGGGCTAGTCCTACGCTGACACGATGTACCGATCAGCCGCCATGGCTTGCCACAGAACGCTCGTCGGATTCTTCGGGTGCTCGATTCGATCGATTGGGGGCGCCGATGAATGACGTTTCGACCCGAGTCCTGCTTTCGATGGCCATGGTGGTGACGGGTGTCGGCGGTCTGGATGCATTCATCAGCCGGGAGTGGGATCTACTGGTGGTGTTTGTTCTTTCAGGCATCGTGCAATTCACCCTTTGGCTTCGACACAGAGCTAACCGCACTCCTGTTTCGCTACGGCCGGACTTGAGCCGATGGCTGGAGAGACAGTCCCAACGGAGTGGCGAGCCCTTTGACGATGTGCTCGACCGGGCGGTCGCCTGGTATCAGCACGGTCTGTTTGCCGACCATCGAACCGAAAAGTGAATCGTATGGTTGCCAGCGTCGAACCGATCTCCCCACTTCAAGTTCCCTATGTCGTCGACCTTGGCGCCGGGGCCGTCGAAAACGAGGGTCTCGGCGGCAAGGGCGCGGCGCTGGCCCGATTGGTCCAAGCCGGCTACCCGGTCCCAGCGACCGGCGTTGTCACCATCAGCTCGTATCTTTCTATGGCGGGCGGTGAGGCCGTCGGCGGAGTGGTCAGGCGGATCCTCGACGCAGAGGTCGTCGAGCCCGAAGAAGTCGACGCGGTGTTTCAAGCCGCAGCGATTGACGCTGAGGTCACTGCGGCGATACTCGAACTAGCCAGGACCGTCGGCGCTGGTGGACCGATTGCGGTTCGCTCGTCGGCGACCGTCGAAGACCTCCATGGATCATCCTTTGCTGGCCAGTACACATCGCTACTCGACATCGATAGCAGCAACGACACCGAGGTGCTACGAGCGGTCCGTCGAGTGTGGGCGTCGCTATGGCACCCAGCACCGTCGGCCTATCGCAGAGCATTCGGCATCGAGGAGTCCGATGTTGCGATGGCCGTCGTCATGATGCGCATGATCCCGGCCACCACCGCAGGCGTCGTCTTCACAATCGACCCCGGCGGATCCGGAGGAGCAAGGGTTGAGGCCGTTGAAGGCCTAGGCGAGTCGTTAGTCTCCGGCCAACGTACACCATCGGCTTGGGTCGTTGATCGACAGTACGACGGGCCCGGGGTTCGAGACGATCTGCCGCCGGTTCCGGCCCGGGCGTTGGAACTTTCTATTGCTATCGAGCGCAGGTTCGACACGCCACAGGATGTCGAGTGGGCGGCAAATGGCGATGAAGTGTTTATCGTCCAGGCCCGACCGATCACCGTGCTGGACAACGATGATGGCTTCGACACCGAACTCGACACCCACGAGCTGACAACAGCCGGAATCGTCGAAATGGTCCCCGGAGTACTACCGCCGCTGCGATGGGAGATCAACCGGTTCCTGCTCGAAGAGGCGTTCCGATCGGTACTCGATTCACTAGGGGTTCTACGTGGATCGACGGCCGAGGCCCATCCGTTCGTGCGTCGTGTCCGCGGCCGGGTTGCCATCGACTTCGACCAGCTGAGGGAGACAGCATCCCGAATTCCAGGAGCAGTCGAGGAACTAGAGGAACAGTACTTCGGGGCTAGCCCCGACATGATCGATGATGTAAAGGCGCGCTCTGCCGAGTCGACCGACTCAGGTCCAACCTCGAAGCGCGGTCGCTGGCTTAGGCGACTACAGAGTGACCTACACACCCTCAGAACCAGGCGTCATGTGATCGACCAATCCGAGATTGTGATTCGGTCGACTGCGCTACTCAGAAAACGACGGGCGATTCTGACCGAGCACGCAGACGAAGAGCTCGTGGCCTACGCTTCCCGACTGGTCGACCTCGGAGCCCGAGGCTTGGCCGCAGAACTCGGGGTCGCGGCCTCGGGGGCGGCCGCCTACAGCAGGCTTGAGCTGCAACTGGCATCCCATCTTGGAGACGAGGCTGGGAAGCGAGCAGTTCAGACCGTTACGGCCCGCGGCGGAGCAGCGATCGATCGCCCGCAGGCAGCCTCTGCTGCCATCTTCGCTGGGCCTACCTGGGACGAGCTTGAAGCCAGCCCGATGGCCCCGGTTAGTGCAAAGGCGAAGGACGATTCGGAGTGGCGAGCGCTCAGGAAGGAGCTGAGCTCGTTGCCGGGCTGGACCCGCCGCCGAATTCTGACCGGAGGCATCATCGATGTTCGACTGCGACTGATCGGCCGCCTGGTGGCCGACGTGGTCGAGCAACTACATCGTCGGGAGGCGGCAAAGGCCGCCGTCCTCGAACTCGGTGGTGAGGTTCGCCGAGTCCACCTCGAGATCGGGAGGCGGCTCGTCGACCGTGGCGTCATCGGCGACCCGATCGACGTCGAACTTATGACCTCGGCCGAGATTGTTTCGGCGCTCACCGGTGAAAATCCGCTGGCGCCGGAAACGGTGCGCCGCCGCCGGAACTGGCAGAGTCGCTATGAGGCCGAGGGCGCCCTCCCAGTGCGCTTCATCGGAATCCCCGATCGCGAACCCGAGCCGTTGCCAGAGGGTGACGTGCTTCAAGGTTGGGCTGCCAGCCCCGGACGCAGGCAGGGGTTGGCCCGGGTTGTAAGAAGCTCCTCGGGACCGCTCCGGACGGGCGAAGTGTTGGTCGCCGAGGCAACAGACGCATCTTGGTCGCCATTGTTCCTGAAGGCCGGAGCGGTAGTCGTCGAGCGTGGTGGACCGTTGTCTCATGCAGCCATTCTGGCTAGAGAACTCGGCCTGCCTGCCGTCCTCAATGTGGCTGGCGCTGCTTCTGTGCTCGACGGTTGTCAAGTGTCGGTCGACGGCGATCAGGGCGTCGTGGTTATCGAGACGAACTGGCAGGCCGATGACTGAACGCCGTATAAATGGGCTTGTGCCCTGGCCGCCGGACCGGGTTACGGAGGACCCAACACCGCAGGCCGATGTCGATCGACTCATGGTGTTTGTTCCGGCCATCATGAGCGTCGGAGTCATTTTCTCGATCGTGACTTTGATGCGGGACCTGTTCCACTGGACCGGCGGTCGGGCTAGAGACCGTCGAGCCGAGATCGCCGCTGGCTCCGTGGTCGGGTCGATACTCGGTGAAACGGAGCCGAACCCCGATGACATCGGCATCTTGACTCGCCCCACCTATCTGATAACCGCGATCCTGCTTGTCGGCGGTGCGGCGTATGTGGCGATCGGGTCGGCTGCTAACTTCATGAGAGATCAGGGTTATGTTCGCGATATCGGCTGGCTGCTGGCGGTCTCACTAGGGTTGTCTTTGGTCCTCGGCTTTCTCGGAGGGGTCTCGTTGGCGGTGTTCCGTTCCTGGCCTAACCCGCCGCCCTGGACCTATGGCTCGTTGCGGAGAGCGCCGTTGTCAACGACCCCGGGCCGGGCTGACTTGGGCCCGAGTTGGACCCTTACAAGCCTTACGATTGGGGCGGCGCTTGTCACTGCGCTCCTCACCCTGATCGTAGGTTCCGGCCGCAGCATCGCACTACGAATCGATCGGCCCATCAGCGACTGGCTGGTCGAGGCAGCGTGGCTTGATCGACTGAGCTTCTTGGATCCTTTTGGAGCGACACCGATCTCTGTCGGTCTTGTGCTGCTGATCGGTCTGTCGGCGTTCCGCTGTCGAGTGATGGCGCTGGCCTACCCGCTGGCGTTCCTCGTTAGCTGGATCGGTGCCGGGGTGGTCAGAGAAATCATCGACCGTCCACGTCCGATCCGCTTCGGCGATATCGAGTCGTTCCCGAGCGGCCACATGATCCAAGCTGTCTTCATCGCTGGTCTTGTACCTCTGGCCCTCGAGGTGTTGCTATCGGATCGGCGGGCTGCCATCGTCAGCCGGGCAGTGCTCGTCGTGGCAGTGGTGGCCAGCGGTTTGCACCGCATCCACGCCCAGTTTCACTGGCCCCTAGACGCTCTGGCTGGGGTTACATTCGGATTGACGGTCGTTCTGACCACCCACTGGGTGATCGAACACCGCGAGTGGCACCGAGGGTGCTCTAGCTGCCCCTGGTCTCCGAACCCTGGAGACACGCCTTGGAGCCGGGGCGTCTTCACCATCGGTGCGACTCCGGCGCGCTGGCTTGGTCTCGTCGGGGCGGTTGGAGCCGTCGTTGCGGCCCTTGTGCTCTTTGTGGCAACGGCCTACGTTGGCCTCCCAACCGATCCGGAGGGGTTCGGCTTTGGATCGACCATCTCCGGCCCATTGCAGCTCGGCCTAGCAGCGGTAATGGCGGCTGCTGGCCTGATCGCCCTGCGGTGGAAGGCGGTGGCTGCGTTCCTCATGGCCTTCGCTGCGACCGGTTTGGGACTATTTGCCTCGGTTGAATATCGTCCGCTGTTCACCGTGCTGCTGTTCGGTCTTCTCTTTCTTCCTGCGGTATTTACGTGGCTGGCCTGGCAGCCGAACGAGACGGTGGGCAGGATCGCCACGCTGGCGGCGGTCACCGTCACTCTGTTGACGACAACGGCGATGGGCAGCAACGAGATATACAAGCACTACTTCGGACCAACGCACCCAGAATCGGATGCCGAGGGCCTTGAGTCGGCTGAAGCGGATTGGCTGTGGCTCGGTGACGTCGACGCTTACACGGCGACGGTCGTAGCTGGTGGACTCGATGCCGGGGAGGCGGTTGAGATCAGGGTGTGGCCGACCGATGGCGCGGCCCGCAACGCAGCTTTGCAGCTGGTTGAGCACGCAGTTGCCGATGAACATGGCGTCGCCCGCTTCAACCTGACCAGGCTGGAGCCAACAACTAGCTACCGATATGCGGTAGGTGAACAGGGGGAGACCGACGACGGAGGGCCAGGTGACGCGGGATTCAGCACCTTCGATGATGGCCCGCAGAGCTTGACGGTTGTGCTCGGTTCCTGCGCCAGGGTCGGTTCCAACGGAGCGGTCTTTGACGCCATGGTGGCTGAGGACCCCGACCTTTACATCGCTCTGGGGGATCTTCACTACGCCAACCTTGAGTCGACCGACCCCGGCCGACATATCGCCGAGTACGGACGCTCGCTAAGTCAGCCAGGACAGGCGGCGCTGTTCAGCTCGGTGCCGACGGCATACGTCTGGGATGACCACGACTACGGTCCGAACAACTCGGACGCCTCGTCGAGCTCTCGATCAGCGGTCTCGATGGCCTACCGGAGGGCGGTGCCACACGCTGGCGTCGACCCCGACATCGAGAGCTCCATCGCCCAGGCATTCTCGATCGGTCGAGTCCGGTTTGTGCTTAGCGACAACCGCTCCCATCGGACCCCGACCTCGATGCTGGGCCACGAACAGCAGAGGTGGCTGATCGAAGAAATCACCGCCGCATCGAAAAGCCATGGGCTGGTGGTCTGGGTCAATCCGACCCCCTGGATCGGCACGGCGGATCCGAACGCCGATGACTGGTCAGCGTATCCCGCCGACAGGGTTGCGATCGCCGACGCCATCGCTGCTGCCGACGTGCGGAACCTAATCATGGTCAGCGGTGACGCTCACATGTTGGCTATCGATGACGGGACGAACAGTGGCTACGCCAGCGATGGGTCACCCGGATTCCCGGTACTACATGCCGCAGCACTCGACCGTCCAGGGTCGATAAAGGGCGGGCCGTACAGTCACGGAGCCTTCCCCGGATCGGGCCAATACGGGTTACTGGAGGTCGAGGACGACGGCGGATCGACAATCGGCGTCCGGCTTAGCGGCCGAACCTGGACTGAGGACGAGCTGGTCGAACTGGAACTGGCGATCGAGGTTGGACCGTCGGTCGATTGAGAAGGGCACTGCCTCAGCTCGATAGTCGGACCATGGTCCCTAGTCGAGCGACAGCGGTTGGTCGACAATCGACCCATGGCCAATGGAGATCAGGCAATAGTCCGACAGCTCCGGGAGTGGGTCTCAGAAGAGATGTACCTCCTGGGTCAGGAGCTCGATGATTCGCTCGACGGGTCGGAGCGGAAGCGGTTGACCGAGCTTTCTGCGCTGCTCGACAGCGCAGCCGAGTCGCTCGTCGAGCACCGGGCCGCCCGACCTCATCGCTGATGTTTGACTGAATCGGCCACGTCAGATACTCACCCGCGATCGTGCGGTCGGGGCGATTTGTGGTTGGGATCGGGACGTGAGATCGTCAGCGAATGACGACCGACATACTGGACCCTCACTGGTGGCAGTCCAATCCGCAGGATGCCTACCGCGCGGTGCTGGATCACGAGGGACTCTGGCGAGACGAAAGAAGCCAGATCTGGGTGGCTGCTCGCCATGCCGATGTGTTGGCCATCGAACGCGACCCAAAGACGTTTGCCAGCCGTCAGAACGATGCTGGCCAGTACCGACTTGAGCCGTCCGAATTCGAAGCCACGATGATTTCCAACGACGACCCTGTCCACCTTGAGCAGCGTCGCATGATCAACCGGCGCTTCACCCCGAACTCCGCACGATCTCATGCCGACCACTACGCGGCGATGGTCGGCGGGATGGTTGAGGACGCCGTTCGCTCCAACCGTGAAGATGGACACGTCGAGGTCATCGATGCTCTGGCGGCTCGTCTCCCGTGTCAGGTCACCGCCGAGCTGATCGGCTTCGGTATCGATCGGTGGCGGGAGGTTAAGAGTTGGTCCGAGCGCCAGATGCGTATCGACCGGCGCTTTGTTGATCCGGTCGTGGGCGTGGACCTCAACGACAGCATCCAGGAGTGGGCTGCGGTCATGCAGGAGCTGCTGCCCGAGCGCTTCGCCGAACCCCAGGACGACCTGTTCTCCGATTGGATCGCTGGCGGCATGGAACCAATGACGATGGTCCAAGAGACCGGCCTAATGATCGCTGGTGGGGCGGAAACGACGCGGACTGTTATTGCTCACGGTCTGCGTGAACTCGTCGACCACCCCGATCAGTGGGAGTATCTCGCTTCGGATCCGGGGCGCATACCGCTCGCTGTGGAGGAGCTGATCCGCTGGGTAACCCCGTTGAACAACATGTTCCGAACCGCCACCGCCGACGCAACTATCTCAGGCACCGCTATCGCTGTCGGAGACCGGGTGATGCTTCTCTATCCGGCGGCGAACCGTGATCACCGTGTGTTCGACTCACCAAACTCCTTTGACGTAACAAGGGACCCCAACCCACACCTCGCGTTTGGGCACGGCACACATTTCTGCCTTGGCGCAAACCTGGCCAGAATCGAGTTGCGGCTACTGTTCGAGTTTCTCACGAGCCGAGTCACCAATCTTCGTGTCGTGTCTGAGCCAGCTATCGAGCCGAACATCTTTGCCAGAGCAGTCACCAGGTTCGATCTGGGATTCGACGAGCGCTAGGTCACGGTCGATTGAAGAACGGTTGACCGGGTGGTTGAAGGTGGCCGAGTTTCGCAGGGTTGCCTATGCCGTGCAGCAGGTCGATGGCGCCGTTGCATACACCTATTGAGATCACTGCGGCGATCGTTTGGCCGAGCCGAACGGCCACTCCTGGGTTGCCGTTGACCTCAATTGCTTCGAACGTCGCTCCTATGCCAGAAACGGTGTTGATCAGTTGGCGTGCCACCGGTCCCGCTCCGTCGAGTTCGGTGAGCGGTGCATTCGACAGATAGCCACCGGAGTCGAAGTCGCCAACCACATCGGCCGCTAGTAGCGCCGTCAACCCTTCAAGATCGCCAAGCGAGCACGCCTTGGCGAAACGTTCTACCAACTCGCGGTGGTGTTCGGGATCTGCAGGTGGTCTTGTAGCTGTTGGTGCGGCCTGAATCCGGCGGCGGGCGCGGCTGGCGAGTTGCCGGGTGGCGGCCGACGAACGGCCAACTATCTGGCCGATCTCGTCGAAGGGCACGTCGAACACGTCGTGAAGTACGAACGCGGTTCGTTCGGCCGGTGTCATCTGATCGAGGACCACGAGGAGCGCCATCCCAACCGTTTCGTCGAGGGTCACCCGGTTTGCGATTTCGTCATCGAACGCGCTTACTAGCGGTTCGGGTAGCCAAGGCCCGACGTAGCTACGCCGACTGTTCTCATGAAGTCTCAGGCGATCGACGCTCAGCCGTGACGACACCGTTACCAGCCAACCCAGGACATCATCGATCGAGCCGAAGTCGGCCCTCATTAGCCGTATCGATGTCTCCTGGGCGATGTCTTCAGCCTCGGTGATGCTGCCGGTCAGTCGGTACGCGATGTCGAACACACGTTGGTTGTGCTCGACCCAGGCCCTCTCGGCAGGCGAGCTGCTTGTTTGTTCGGTCATGTCATTAGGACGTTTGGGGTCACCCAACTGTGACAGCTAGAGGCATGTCACGTCTATCAGCGCTGAACCGTCCTCTCAGCAACAACGAAACCTTGACAGAAAGAAGAACCATGAGCAACACAACTATGCCTTCGTCTCTCGACCTCGATCGACCCCATTGGTTGACTGCCGAGGATTGGCCTTTCCCGTTGACGACGATCAACTTCGACGACCAGCAACTCTCGGTCACCGACGTTGGCGAGGGGCCGACGTTGCTCATCGTCCACGTTGGCATGTGGAGTATCATCTGGCGCGATGTTCTGTCCGAACTCCAGTCGCAGTTCCGTTGCGTGACCCTGGACGCCCCTGGCAACGGCCTCACCACCGGTTCCCAACAGATCAACATGGTTCACGCTGGCGCCGCCGTCGATGCGGTGGTTCAGGATCTTGGCCTCGACGACATCACCATCGTGTTTCATGACCTCGGCGGCGTGGCCAGTCTGCAGGCTGCGGGCTCATGGCCCGAGCGGGTCAAGGGTGTTGTCGCCGTCAACAGCTTTGGTTGGCGCCCGTCGGGTTTCGCTTTTCGATCGATGCTGGCCTTGATGGGCAACCCAATCATGCGTGAGCTTGATGTCTGGACCGGCTGGCTGCCCCGCCTGTCTTCGACCCGCTTCGGTGTCGGCCGAAACTGGGACAGGACGACGCGGAAAACGTTCAGGCAGCCGCTCGGCCACAGCGGACGACGCAGCTTCCACCGCTACATGCACTCGGTTCGCAAACACGATTTTGCCACCGTCGACGCAACGGTCTCGCAGCTCGGGCAGCTACCGCTATTGACTGTGTTTGGTGAGCGAAACGACCCGCTCGGCTTCCAACCCAAATGGGCAGAGCGGTTCCCAAACCATACGCAAGTGGTCATACCAGCCGGAATGCACTTCCCAATGTGTGATGACCCGCACGCCGTCGCCACCGCCATCGCCGACTGGCACACCACACAGCTCTCGTAGCCGGCTGCCGGAATTGCTTGCACCGTTTCCCGATCGGGCGAGTGACGTGGGAGTATTGAAAACGTGAGTGACGACCTTTCGACAAGCGAGACTGGCAGGGTGCCGCTTTTCATCTTCGACGGCCAGTGCGGCTTCTGTTGCCGTTGGGCGATCTGGCTGCGTGGACGCGGGCTCGAACACGTTCGCTTCGAACCGTTCCAGTCGCTAGATGAGATCGACCGCCACGGAATCACCGCTCAGGACATGGAGTCGGCCTCGTTCTACGTAGACGAGGCCGGCGGAGTACACCGAGGAAGCGATGGGTTTATCGAAGCCCTTTCCGATGCTTCCCAACCCTGGCAGGTTCTTGCCAGGGTTGCCTCGGTGCGACTACTTCGGATTCCGCTACGACGGGTCTATGGCGTAATTGCCAGGCGCCGCTATCAACTACCAGCGCCGAAGGCCAACACCTTGGATCTTGTTCGCTGCGTCGGGACCAGCGACTAGACACCGCAGCTGCCTGAGGTATCCAGCGAACGCCTCGGGTGTCAGAAGACTTCGTGAATGTCGGGGTTGAGTTCCTTCAAGTGCGCTTGCGACCACCGGCCGACGCTCTCAACCACTGGCCGTAGCGCTTGGCCGCTCGTGGTCAACTGGTAGGCGTTGTTTCGAGCTGCGCCATCCGGGTTTGTTCGCTCAATGATTCCTGCACCGGTTAGAAGTTTGAGCCTCGCGGCAAGGATGTTGGTCGAGATGCGCTCAGGTGACTCCCTGAAATCGGAGTACGTGCGGGTGCCGAAGAAGAGCAGGTCGCGAATGATAAGCAGCGACCACTTGTCGCCGACCACGTCGAGTGCCGAGGTGATGGGGCACATCGAACGCCAGCTGATGTCTCCGGTTTCTGCCGAGCTCGGTGGCTGGCGATTGTCATCTCGTTCGCCGTTCATATCACTCCAACCTAGTCCTTAACTTGTGAAATGCAATTCAAGCTGTTAGACCAATCCTCATGTCAGACGAAACTTGGCTTGAGGCCGCTATCGGGACGAGTTCTGTCTGCAGCGGGTTGCCTGCGTGACCTCCGCCGAACAGTCCACATCGAAGGCCGCTAGCCCCGTCTCACGCCATGCGTGGAAGATCTTGGGTGCCACGTCGCTGACCAACTTCGTCGCTGGCCTCGACCTGTCCATGGTGAACGTTGCCGTGCCAGACATCCAAGAGACGTTTCCGACGGCCAGCACAGCCGATGTCTCGTGGGTCCTCACGTTCTACATGCTGAGCTACGCCGGCTTTCTAATCACCGCTGGCCGAATTGCCGACCGGATTGGGCGCCTGCGCGTGCTCAATACCGGTCTGCTCTGCTTTGTCGCTGGTGCTGGGCTGGCAGTCGTGGCGCCGTCGCTGCCATTACTGATCGCCGCCCGCGGCGTTATGGGTCTCGGTGTCGCCATGATGGCCCCGGCGTCGCTTGGTCTGGCCGTCGCGGCATGGCCACCGGAGCGAAGGGCCACCGCAGTTGCGGTGTGGAGCTCAACCCTGGCGTTGTCCTCCGCGGTTGGCCCCGTCATCGGCGCCTTGCTGATCGAAGCCAGCTCCTGGCGCCTGGCCTTCGCTCTGAACATCCCGATCGGACTTCTTGCGCTGCTATGGGGACGACGTGTCCTGGTCGAGAGCGCCAAAGACCCCGATGCCCGCACACCTGATGCCGTCGGTGCGGTTCTTCTCGGCTTGGCGACGGCCGGTCTGGCGCTGGCCATCGTGCAGGGCAGAGACTGGGGCTGGGCTTCTCCGGCGATAATCGGCCTCTTTGTCCTGACGGTGGTGTGCATCGCCACGGTCATTCCCCGCACCGCCTCCCACCCCAACCCGATCGTGCCTCGGTCTCTGCTCGCAGTCTCGTCGTTCCGAGTAGCGACCGTGTCGGTGTTTCTCTTCGGGTTGGGTTTCTTCGCCACGTTCCTCACCCTCGTGCTCTACCTGACCGAGATCGCCGACTACTCGACGGTGCGGGCCGGTTTTGCCATCATCATGCTGCCCATCACCGCAACTATTGTGGCCAACATTTCAGGTCGGCTGGCCGACCGGTATGGGCACCGAACGATTGCCATTCCCGGAATGTTCATGTTCACCCTCGGGGCTTTGTGGATACGGGCCAACGCCGGACCAGATCCGTCTTACATGGTCGATCTGCTGCCGGGCCTCATCCTCATGGGATTGGGAATCGGCGCCGGCCCAACGATCTTGGTTGGAGCCGGAGTGTCTGAAGTCAATCCGGTGCACTTCAGTCTGGCCGGAGCGGTCACCCAAACAGCGCGTCAACTGTCGGGCGCTATCGGCGTGGCCATCCTCGTTGCCATTCTCGGCAGCGCCGACACCGCAACCGTCGCTTCGTTCCAGAGAGGTTTCCTGTATCTGGCCACGGTCACCGCGCTGGCCTGCATCGTGGCCACCCGGCTTCCTGCTAGACCAAAGACAACCACGACCTGACGACGGGTAGACCCGAGCAAGGAGAAACTGATGGCCATCGAGACTATCGAGATCGAGGCAAACGGCCTGAGCTTTAGCGCCGATGCCGGATTCGGACCCCTAACCGGCGACGCAGGGGAGTTGGTGGTGTTCCTCCATGGGTTTCCCCATTCCAGGCACACATGGCGGGCGGAGATCGCCGCTCTAGACGAGCTTGGCCATCGGGTCGTTGCCTTCGACCAACGTGGTTACTCTCCAGGCGCACGCCCAGGAGCGATTGACGACTACCGAGTCGAACATCTGGTCTCCGACGTCTTCGCCGTTGCCGACTCAGTTGCCGGAACGGAGCCCGGTGGCGGCGATCCCAAGTTTCACCTGGTCGGTCATGATTGGGGTGGTCAACTGGGGTGGGTCATCGCCGGTCTTTATCCTGAGCGACTGCATTCGCTATCGGTCATTTCACGGCCCCATCCGGTGGCCTTCATCAAGGCCATGACGTCGGACCCAGACCAAGCCGAACGGTCGAAACATCATCGAAGCTTTCAACGGCCAGAGGCCACCGCTGAGCGCCTGGTCGATAACGGTGCTCCGCTGCGGGCTTTGCTTGAGAGCTGGGGCGCCGGTCCGGCCGACATCGAGGCCTACCTGGAGGTGCTCGGAACCCACGAGGCTCTCGACGCTGCCATCAACTGGTATCGGGCGATGAGCAAGTCAACCCCGCAGCCCGCTGACGTACCGGCAAGCACGGTGCCGACCCTTTACGTGTGGGGTAACGAAGACGCCTCGGTCGGACGGGCTGGTGCCGAGGGAACCGCTGATCTTGTCCAGGGTCCGTACCGGTTCGCCGAGGTGCCGGGTGGTAGCCATTGCATCACTGATCAGTCGCCTGGCGTATTCACCGACCTGCTACTGGAGCACCTGTCCTCGGTCTGACCCACATCTCGGACCTGGGCCGACCGGTCACATGGTCCGCTGGCCGGGCTGTGGTCCTAGACGTCTTGAGCTACGCCGGGAAGTCGTAGTTGCGCTCGACCTTGGCAATACGGAGCTGATACTGGTCGTGCCACTTGGTGCGCCCGAGGTCCTGAGCTTGCTGATGCTCAGCGTTCGCCTTCCGAGATCGAATCGAATCCTCGTCGGTCCAATACGAAGTTCCGATGCCCAGGAGGCTGGCATCAATCAGAGCCAGTGCCTCAGCTCGCTGATGATGTGCACGTTTCGAGAAATTGGCTCGCTTCCCCTATTCTCCCGGGATGGCTCACCCACTCACACCGGTACCGACGCCCGAGACGCAGCCCTATTGGGATGGTGTCGCTGCTGAAACGGTCCGCCTTCCTCGGTGTAGGCAATGCTCGAACGCCTTCTTTCCGCCCACGCCGATCTGCCCGAATTGTTCGGCCCAGGACCTCGAATGGTTCGATGCCAGCGGTAGTGCCACGCTCTACAGCTACGTGATCCATCACAGGCCGCTCGCCGAATGGGGAACTGAAGGGCCCCGCTCGGTCGCCATCGTTGAGCTCGACGAAGGCCCCCGCATCATCTCATCGGTGGTTGGTTGCGACCAGACACCCGAGGCGCTGGTCATCGATATGCCGTTGCAGGCGGTATTCGTACCGTTCGACAACATCACGGTGTTAGCTTTCGAACCGGCTGCGGCCAACGAGGCGGTGGCGTCATGAGGCCCGGCGATTTTGCCATCGTCGGCGCCAGCGAGTCGGACGAGATTGGCAAGGTCCCAGATCTGACCTCGCTCGGCCTGGCTCTGAACGCGGCAGGAAACGCTATGGCCGATGCTGGCCTAACGGCCAAAGACATCGATGGCATCACCACCGGTTACCTAGAAGTGTCAGACGTGAGCCATGCGCTTGGCATCTACCCTAAGTGGGCCGACAACACCGTGGTTGGTGGTTGCTCGTGGATGTTCCAACTGCGCAACGCCATCGCCGCCATCAACGCCGGCTACTGCGAGGTTGCCCTCGTCACATACGGCGAGTCGGGACGATCGACGCGCCGGATCGGCCAAAGTGGGGGAGGAGGCAAGGGTTCGATGGCTCAGCAGTTCGACATGCTCTACGCCGGGGCCGCACCGCCAGCCCTGTTCGGACTGCCACTCGTCCGGTACATGCACGAATACGGACTCACCGAGGAACAGGTGGCATCGGTGGCGGTCGCTCAGCGTGAGTGGGCTTCGATGAATCCACGAGCCTCGCTCCAGGAGCTGACCACAGTCGACGAAGTGCTCGACTCGCCGATGATCGCCTGGCCGCTACGACGAGCCATGTGCTGCCTAGTTTCCGACGCAGGCGGCGCCATCATCGTCACCTCAGCCGATCGAGCTAAGGACTTCCCAAAGCCCCCGGTCTACGTGCTGGGGAGCGGCGGTGGGCTTGAAGCCGGAATCGCCAGCCCGGCCGGTGTGCGAGACCCGCTCCGTCCAGAGTTCATCCGGACCTCAGGTCAGGCGGCGTTCTCCGCGGCGGAGATCACCCACGACGATGTCGATCACCTGATGATCTACGACGCCTTCGCCCACAACCCGATCTTTGGGCTCGAGGGCCTGGGCTTTGTCGACTACGGCGACGCCGGAGCATTCATCGCCGAGGGGAACACCCGGCCCGGTGGGAAGCTGCCGATGAACACCAGCGGGGGCGGGATGAGCTACGCCCACACCGGCGCCTACGGCATGCTNNCGACGTCGACATCGCGGTATGTCATGGGTGGGGAGGCTTCTGGTCTGCTTGCTCGACCCTGGTCTTTGGTGCCGACCGTCCCTGAACCTGAGGGTGGTTCGACCGTCGATTCTCTCCCGCTCACTGAGGGCGATATTGTTGTGTCATGTCTGATTTTGTGACCGTTACCCGTGATGACTCGATCGCCTACGAGGGAGAGGTGGCGATCATCACGCTGGTTAACGCGGCGAAGCGAAACACCTTGGCCGGGCCGGTTATGGAAGCCATCATCGAAGCTCTGGAAGAGATTGGCAAGAGCGACGCCCTCGGCGTGATAATCGCCGCTGAAGGTCCCGCGTTCTCTGCTGGTCACGACTTCACCGACATGGCCGGAGCCAACCTTTCAGACGCTCAGCAACTGTTCGATCTCTGCGAGCGCATGATGACGCTGGTCCAGAACATCCCCCAGGTGGTCATCGCCCAGGTTCAGGGCATCGCAACGGCCGCCGGTTGCCAGTTGGTGGCATCTTGCGATCTGGCGGTCGCTAGTGATCAAGCCAAGTTCCAGACCCCCGGCGGCAAGGGCGGGCTGTTCTGCCACACGCCAATGGTTGCGGTGTCGCGCGCTGTCGGGCGGAAGAAGGCGCTCGAGATGGCGCTCACCGGCGATCCGATCGACGCCCAGACGGCGTGTGATTGGGGTCTGGTGAACCGGGTAGTGCCGCATGAGGGACTCGAAACCGAAACCCGTGATCTGATGAAGCGAGCGACTAGGGGAAGCGCCTATTCCAAGGCGCAGGGTAAGCGTTCGTTCTACTCCCAGGTTGAGCTTGAACAGAAGGATGCCTACGCCTACGCCGGTGCGGTGATGGCGGCCGGGGTCACCAGTGCCGATGGTCAAGAGGGCATCGCCAGTTTCATGGAGAAGCGCAAGCCGAACTGGACTAACAAATAGACCGGTTCCGCCGGTCGGCTATCGCTCAGTAGTGCGAAGAGCCGGCATCCATCGAGGACCAGCGGTCTCGTCGATTCGAGCGATGATGGCATCGTGGTAAGGCTCAATCGCTTCGCAGAACGAACGCGTCGCCGCCTCGCCAACCACTTGCCATGCTGGCGCGGTCAACTCGTCGGTGCGTCGTTCCAGATGGTGCCGGAAACGGTGACCCTCGGCGTTGATCGACCTGTTGGCTGCCAGACCCTTGGCCTCGAGGCGCCACCAGCCTCGGTCGACGGCTTCATCATCGCCGCCGCGGCTGCGGGCGATCCACTCCTCGCTGCCGTATTCCTCAACGTCGATGAGGGCCGAATGGAGCAGCCCGACTTCAACATCATCGAGGTCGGCCGCGGCGCACAGTGCCCAGTGATTGTCGCCCCTGAGTTCTCGTAGACAGTTCGCCGCTAACCACGCCGAAACGACGGGCTCGTCGTCGCCTGGGCGCGCCTCACCCCGATGGGCCGAAAACATGGGTCGCGCTCCGTGGTGCACCGAGTCGACGCCTCGCCAGAGGTCGTCGCCGAGATCGGCGAGAGTTTCCCCGAGCCCCGGAGCGATATCGGCCAGGCCGGGTTCGATCGACGCGTTGCGCACCGCCGAGATCGCTGCTTCGTCTGTCACGTTGCGATAGAGGTCCATCACCATGGCGACAACGTCGGGGTGTATCGAATACGTCGCAGCGGCGGCCGCAGCGGGGCTGATACCGCCAAGCGGGGCCAGGCGCCACGCCACTATCCAGCCAGTACCGTTTGGTACTCCAAGGGCCTCGTAGCGGGCGATGGCTGCCGCGTCCCACATCAACCAGCCGGTCAGGTCGTGCCCGGCCCTGCCAGCGCGGGCCACGAGCGTGAGCCACTCATCGTTGTTCATCCGGTCGTTCGTGCTGTCGTCCATCGAGCAACTCCCTTGTCGAGCTAGGAGGGTAGCAAGTGGCGAGATGCCGGCCGCAGCGGTGCGCTAGCGGGGACGGAGAAGCGGCGCGCTCTCGGTTCCCCACAGACGCCACGTTCCGTGGGATCATGAACGAATGGCCCCCATTAACTTCACGGTTACCCACCGGTTTGACGCAGCCCCGAAGGTTGTCTGGGAGGAAATGATCGATTGGCCAAACCACGGGCAGTGGATCCCGGCCACCCGCGTCGAGTTGGATGAAGGCGACCCTCAAACCGTTGGTGGCACCTTTACCGGCTACACCGGCTACGGGCCGCTGACCCTCGTCGATCGTATGCGGGTCACGTCTATCGAATGGGATGAGGCCAAGGCCCAAGGTTCATGTGAAGTGGCAAAGCTAGGGCCGGTGCTGGAAGGTCGAGCGGGGTTTGTGATCGCCGCTGATGGTTCGGGATCTCGTCTCGAATGGTTCGAGGACGTCACCGTTCCCTATCTACCGAAACCCTTGGCTCCAATCGTTAACAAGCTGAGTGCCTTTGGGTTCTCAATGGGCATGCGCAAACTGGCCAAGGTGATCGACCAGAAGAGCCCGACAGCCCCGCCAGCGACCTAGTTGCAACCCACCGAGAGGCCTCCAGACGGTGCTGCTGAGCCAGCTTTGTTCGATCTTGGACGGGCTTCTCACGCTGGGCGAATTTGGTGGCTGAGAGCCGACCTATACTCGTACAAATGTTAGTGAACAGTCTGTTTCGAGCTTCGTCGCTCGAGTGTCGATGTAGAGCGCAGGGCGATAGTTGAGCCTCCTTATAACGGCGCTGGCGATCACCGTGATGTTGGCGTTGAACGCGTTGTACGTGGCTGCGGAATTCGCGACCGTCGGCAGTCGAAAGTCCCGAATCCAGGCGCTGGCCCAAGACGGCAACCGTCCAGCGGCCAAATTGTTGGCGATCGTTCGCGATCCGGTGCTGCTCGACAATTATGTCGCTGCCTGCCAGATCGGCATCACCCTGAGCAGCCTTATTGCCGGTGCATTTGGCCAGGCTCGTCTCACCCCGCTGTTTGAGCCGCTTTTCGGCTCTGCTGGGCGAGTGGTAGCCATCGTCATCACCCTGCTCATCATTACCTCGCTGCAGGTGATTCTGGGTGAGTTGCTGCCAAAGACCGCAGCGCTTCGATACCCGGAGCGGCTGGCCATCGCCACCCTGCGACCGATGCAGATCAGCCAAACGCTGTTCCGCCCGCTGGTCAAGATCTTTAACGGTTCGGCATTCTCGATCATGCGGGCGCTTGGACTCAACACCGACCACAGTCACGCTCACGTGCATTCCCCTGAAGAACTGGCAGCGCTATTCGATGAGAGCGCGGCAGGCGGGCTCATCGATGCTGCCGAACGAGACATGGTTGCTGGTGTGCTTAACGTCGAGCAGCGACTCGTTCGTGAGATAATGACTCCGAAACGTCGTCTTGTTGGCGTGAACGCCGATTCCACAGTCGGCGAGGCGTTGGGCCGGGTTGTTGAAACCCCGCACAGTCGCTTTCCGGTCTGGGGGCATTCGACCGATGACGTGACCGGGGTCGTGCATCTCCGTGTTCTCTACCTCGGTTCTCAAAGCGACCCATCGGTCACGGTGGCGTCGATGACTCGGCCCATGATCGAGGTGCCCGAAACCCTTTCGGTGCCTGCCCTGTGGGGTCGGCTCAACGAGAGCGGTCAGCACTGCGCCCTGGTGATCAACGAATACGGCGGAGTGGCCGGTTTGGTCACCCTGGAAGATGCGATGGAGGAGATCTTCGGAGAGGTACGAGACGAGTTCGACATCGATCCCGATCCGATCGTGGTGGCCAACGGCCGAGTATCGGTATCCGGCGAGGTGTTGGTCGAAGACCTGAACCATCGATTCGATCTGTCGCTCCCGACAGAAGATGTCGACACGATCGGCGGTCTCATCTGGCACGAACTGTCACGCATGCCGACGGTCGGTGAGCGGGTGGCGCTCGGACCGGAGTCAACCATGGTGCAGGTCGACGCTATCGACGGCAACGCTGTTGAGCGGGTCAGTTTCAACGAGGCCGGTGATGCACAATGATCGGCGAATACGCGTTCCCGATTGTGGCCATCATCGTGTTGGTTGTGTTGAACGGCCTGTTCGTCGCTGCCGAGTTCGCCTTGGTCGGTTCCCGCCTCAGCCGCCTGGAGGGGATGGCCGAAGGCGGCAGCAGCGGTGCGAAGTGGCTAGTCGAAGTGTTCAGGCGTCATGCAGGCAAGGACAGCTACATAGCCGTCGCTCAGCTTGGCATCACCCTGGCGTCTATCGGTCTCGGCATGTATGGCGAACCGGCAGTCGCTCACTGGCTTTACGACCCGCTGGAAGATCTCGGTGTGCCCGAGACCGCATCTCACACGGTTGGGTTTATCGTCGCTCTCAGCGCCATCACCTATCTGCACGTCGTGCTTGGTGAGATGATTCCCAAGGCGTTGGCCCTGCAGGCCCCCGAGTCGGTCAGCGTGCGGCTCAACCCGCTCATGCGGGTCTTCAGCACGCTGTTTAAGCCGATGGTCAGCGTGTTGAACTCCATCGCCTTCGCACTGATGCGGTTGCTTCGCATCCCTGAACCAGACAAGCGGCTCTCGCTTCATACCAGCGATGAGCTGACGATCGTCACCGACGAGTCGGCCCACAGCGGCCAACTCGGAGACCTGCAGCGCGACCTGATCCGAAACATCTTCGAGCTCGACGGACGTCGGGCCGAAGAGATCATGATCTCCAGAAGCAGCATCGTGGCGATCGATCAAATGGCCACCCCTGACGAGGTTTCGACGCTGATCGCCTCATCGCCACGCAGTCGATACCCGGTGGTCGACGGAGACCTCGACCATGTCGTCGGCATGCTTCACATCAAGGACTTCATTCGGGCTAACACGCTCAAGACGTTCGTGAGTCTGGCCGAGATCGTTCGTCCGCTTCCTGTCGTGGCCGCAACCACCTCGGCTGAAGAGTTGCTCGAACAGTTCAAACAGGGCAACAACCACGCCGCTCTGGTTATCGACGAATTTGGTGCCACCGTCGGTTTCGTCTCGCTCGACGACGTCATGGACGAGATCATGGAAGACGAGACCGCAGGTCTGATCTCCCGCCACGCTGACGGATCGATGAGCGTATTCGGTGAGACCACGCTCAGCGACCTCCGCGACGAGCTCGATGATCCGCTGTTCGATCACGAAGACATCGTGACCATCGCCGGTCTCGTGCTGGCTCACGCCGGTGTCGTGCCCGATGTCGGCGCCGCGTTCAACCACGGTCCGTATCTGCTGACAGTGGAACAAGTCGATGGCCGCAAGATCACCCGGGTCCGGATTACCTCCACCGAAAGCGAAAGCGACCAGTCGGTCGCCGACCACAGCTAGGCGACGGATGCTGGGCGACGAATAGGCAACCGCTAGGCAACGCTATGGGTGTTCGTAGAAGCCTTGGCCCGTCTTGCGGCCGAGGCGGTTGTCGGCCACCATCTCCTGCAGCAGCGGCGATGGCCGGTAGCGCTCTTCGTCGGTCATCTCGTGCATCGCGGTCAGCGCCTGCAGGGTTATGTCCACCCCGGCCAGGTCCATGATTTCGGCAACGCCCATCGGCCAGTTGCACCCCAGCTTCAGGGCGGCGTCGATCTCTTCGGCTCCGGCAACGCCACTATGGATCAGGTTGGCCGCCTCGTTGTAGAGCAGGCAGAGGAACCGGTTGACGATAAACCCGGGCACATCCTGAATCAGGATCGGAGTTTTGCCAAAGCTCTCGCACAGGGCAACGGTCTGTTCGGCCACAAGATCGATGGTTTGCTCGCCGCGCACCACCTCAACCAGCCTCATCAACGGGACGGGGCTGAAGTAGTGGGTGCCGATGACTCGCTCGGGGTGTTTAGCAGCAAGGGCGATCTTGGAGATCGGTAGGGTTGAGGTGTTACTGGCCAAGATGACCTCTCGTGGGGTGCAGGCATCGAGCCGTTCGAAGATCTCCTGCTTGAGTTCCAGGTTTTCGAAGACCGCCTCGACCACCATCGCCGCGCCGGCCACACCGGCCTCCATGTCGGTACTGGACTGCAAACGGCTGTGGATCTCGTTGCGGGCGTCTTCGGTCAGGGTCTGTTTCGACACCTTGCGATCGAGAAAGCCTGCGATCGTTGCCAATCCTCGGTCTACAAACTCCTGGGTTGTATCGATCAGGGTGACCCGGTGTCCGGCTTCGACGGCGATCTGGGCGATGCCGGCGCCCATCGTTCCCGCTCCGACAACGGCGATCTGTTTGCTGTCCATGTGCTCTTCCAATCGGTACCGGTGCAGCTGACTCACCTCGGTGACAACCACCAACATTCCCACAGTCAGCGGCGGAGGTCGGAATTGGGTTCACCAATTGAGAGGAGCCGTTTACATTGCCGTAACTTCGCTGGAACATGACCTTGCCATCATGTGGATGCCGGGCAGAAGAGACAGCGGATCACCACCGCTCAAGCCACCAAGGACAGGTCATGACAGTTCTGAGTACCACATCCACCGCAACGCCCGATTCGTCCACAGAGCCGACCGCTATAGCCACGACCCCGCAGGCGGTAGATCCTGCCAGGTTGGTCGCTGCGGTTGCAGGTGCAGGTCGCTTCTCGTGGCTCGGCCGGTCGTTGTCATCGCCGCTGCGGCATCGGTGGCTCGACGTGGACTATGTCGGGCTTGAAAACGTGCCTACCCACGGACCGGTCGTCCTGGCAGCCAACCATCTTGCCTTTATCGACTCGATGCTGGTGATGTACAGCCTTGATCGTCCGGTGACGTTTCTTGGCAAGGCCGAGTACCTCGAGAATCCGGTAGCTCGTCGGCTGTTTCCCGGCATTGGAATGTTGCCGCTTGACCGAAGCGGTCGAAACAGCCGAGTCACGCTCGACCGGGTCGGTGAGATCCTGGCCGACGGAGGCATTATTGGACTGCACCCCGAGGGCACTCGGTCCCGGGACGGGCTTTTGAGCCGTGGCCATAGGGGAGTGGCCCAGATCGCTCTGCGGGCTGGGGCACCGATTGTCCCGGTGGCGCTGCTCGGCACAGGCGAAGCGCAGCCGGTTGGGCAGCTGGTTCCTAACTTCCGGAGCCGAGTCGAAGTTCGCTTCGGCGCACCGATTGGGCTCGGCCGTTGGGCCAATTCCCGACGGTCGGCTCGGGCGCGACAAGAACTGACCGAAGAGGTCATGGACTCAATCGCTTCGCTATCGGGCCAGCAACGACGAGTCGAGTCGCCAGCAGCCGCCTAGCACACCCTGGCTGACGGCTTTAGTGGACTGGCTTCTTCTTTGGCGGAGCCTTGAAGGGAGCCTCGATTAGCGACTCGAATCGGGCATCGTCCGGCTGCTTTGGTTCGTTCAGCTGCTGCAGGTAGCTCTTCAAAGCTGCTCTGCCTGCTACGACGTGGTCGCCCTTGATGCCACTAGAGCGGGCCAGCGCATCCTTGGCCTTGGCAACCCGTTCCTTACGCATCGCTTTCTCTTCGTCAGAGAAGACGCGCGTGGTCTTGGCCTTGCGGGCTTCCTCGGCCGCCTTTCGGCGAGCTTCGGATTCCTGGAGCGGTGTGAGTCTGTTGCTGGGCATGATGCGATTAATCTCCTGAGTGCGACTGACGAGCCTATCGGAGGACGCTCCCTGGAACGACGATTAGAGCGCTGAACAGACTTACGAGATCGGGTACCGGTTGCGAGTGCACCGCAGCCATAGCCAAATCAACCCAGTAGCTCGGCATCACCTGGCGGTCAAACAGGGGCCGTCCAGCTGGTGGCTGTGCCGTGTTGTGCTCATGGTCGAGCCAATTGAGCGTTGAGGTCAGCGACGGTTTCACCAGCTTCGAGGCAACGGCCGATCTCGTGATAGCGGCCGTCGTCGAAGTTCTGTCCCTCGGGAGCGATGAAGACCAGCCAGAAGCATCCGGCGCTGACTCCAAACGAGTAGGTGCCTTCATCGCTGGAAGTCACTGCGCCCAGGAAGGTTTCGCGGGATCCGTCAGCACCGGCGGTAAAGAATGTCACCTCGAGGCCCACCGCCGGCGATCCGTCACCGGCGGTGACTACTCCACCAAGCGATGACTCGGCAGGCAGATCAATCCGAGCATCGAGGTCATCGACCAGGTCGCCGGTTGTGACGCACTGTCGTGCTTGATGCCACCGGTCTCCGTCTATGGTCGACCCGTTTGGAGCGATGAAGGTGGCGACGTAACAACCGGCTCCCACCTCGAACTGGTACCGGCCATCGGCGCCAGTTTCGACAAAGTCTACGAACTGGTCTCGACCGCCGCTAGGGGATTCTGTAAACAAGTCGATCTGGATGCCGTCTAGGCCCCTGTCAGTGGCGTCGGTGACCCGGCCGCCGATCTTGGCCTCAGCATCGGCGTCGAAAGCAAGATCAATGACCGCCCGTGGTTCATCGGCATCCACACAGAACAACGGCTGATGGAAAGCACGACCATTGAAGGTCGAACCCTCAGGGGCGACAAAGGTCAGGACATAGCAGCCAAACCCTGGCTCGAACCCGTAGACGCCATCCCCGTTGGTACTGGTAGTGGCGAGGAACAGTCCTCTTGATCCCGACGAGGTCTGCTCAAACAGATCAACCTTGACCCCACCAACCGGTGAACCATCCGCCTCGGTAACCGATCCCGAAATACCGGCCACCACCGGAGCCGTCGTGGTTGTAGCCAACGTTGTGGTCGTGGTTGGTCTCGTCGTTGTGGTTGTCGGTCGGGTCGTTGTTGTCGGGCGGGTCGTGGTTGTCGGTCGGGTCGTGGTAGTCGGTCGGGTCGTCGTTGGAGGAGGTGGCGCGGCGCCGGGTCGCCACTGCTGATTCTCCCCGCTATGACACGACCACTGCAGCACATCGCCACCGTCGACACGGGAACCATTCGGAACATCGAGACACAGGCCGCTGTGCCTCGCTACCAACCGGCGATGGCCATCAACCGACTCCATTCGCCACTGCTGATTCTCCCCGTTGGTACACGGCCACTGCAGGACCTCGCCACCATCGACAGGCGAACTGCCCGAAACGTCAAGACACATACCGCTATGCCCAGCCACCAACTGGTGATAACCCCCAGCAACTGGCCGGAACGTCCAACTCTGATTGGCGCCACCTACACAGCTGGACTGAACCACGTTCGCTCCAGCCTGACTACTACCGCCGGCGACCGTCAAACACATGCCACTGTGCCGAGCGACCATCATCTGCGCACCACCAGGAGGCGGCACCGTAGTGGGAGGCGAAGTGGTCGGAGGCGTGGTTGTTGGGGGCGAAGTGGTCGGAGGCCTGGTCGTCGGGGTGGTTGTCGGAGGCGGTGCTGTAGTCGTCGTTGGAGGAGGCGGAGGCGGGTTGG
>JBOEHD010000145.1:0-22567 GCA_050633745.1 Acidimicrobiales bacterium | reverse complement strand
GAATGCTGTGGCCGGGGAGGAAAACGTGCGAGGTGGCCCACAGATCGATCCGCAGCTCGGTGACCTCGCCGGGCACCATCGGTTCCGGGTGCTGACGTGACCTGCGATAGCGGCAGCGCAGCATGCCGTCGATGATGTTCTGGGCGTACCCGTTTGGGTGGACATCGACCAGCTTGGCGGTGAAGTCGGTATCGAGGGCCGAGGTGTCTGCATACAGCACGAGCTCGATCGGCCCGGTGACCTCGAGCTCGTCTTCGAGAACCTCGCCGGTGTAGACGAGCACGTCGGGTCGCTTCTCGACCTCTCGCTGGTCGTAGGCGCCCAGGGGGAGGACGAGGAGGTTGCCACCCGTGGTCGGCACCGGGTCGTCGGGGTCATAGACGAATGTGTCGGGCGGAGAGTCGGGGGCGGTCGTCCATGCCAGCCGACCGTCACCTGAAGCGGTGTTGGCCGACCCGCCACTGTCGAGGTAGAGCGGCGTCCAGCGTGTGCCCGCCAACGGCCACTGTGACTCGTCTCGCCATGTGTTTCGCCCCATCGTGAAGAGATGGACCGGAGGGCGATCGTCCCAGTCGTTGTCGACGCCCTTTAGCCACCGGTCGAGAAACGAGAGCTCGTACTCGTGGAGGTCGAGCAGCGACGCGTCGCCAAAGTCGGCGTCGCCGGCGCCTTTGGACGTTGGCGAGGTGTAGGGAAAGAGATGGCCCCAGGGTCCGAGAAGTAATCGTTGACCGCCACGTGCCTCAGGCGTTGCCGCTCCCCCTCGTAGGCCGTTGAACATCACGGCGCCGTCTCGGCTGAAGATGTCGTACCAGCTGCTGACATGCAGCATCGGAGCTCGAACCTGGTCGAACTTCCGCTCCCCGTTGATGGCCCACCAGTACTCGCCGTCATCGGGATGGGTGAGGTAGTCACGCACGTACGGGGCAACATCAGCGAGCAGGTCGGCCCAATCCATAAGCGGGAGGTGCCGGTAGGCCTCTTCGGTGAAGGGGTTGGCGAAGTTGACCGATCGTTCGAGACGAGTGCGAATCTCTGGCCACAGCTCGTCCTTCAGTCCGAGACGGTCGACGGTCTCCCGAGCCAGAAACACTGCGTACGGCAGCGCCCAGCCGTGAACGAGCGCACCACCAACGTCGTAGACCCACCCGGAATGGAAGTCTGCGGCGGCCGACACCGGCACTTGGCATTTCAACGACGGCGGAGCGGTCCACGACATGAGGTACTGGGTTGCACCGAGGTAACTCTGGCCGATAGTGCCGACCTTGCCGTTACTCCACGGAAGCTTCGCAGCCCACTCAACGGTGTCGTAACCATCGGTCGGCTCGTCGACGAGCGGGGTAAAGGTGCCCTCAGACGCAAAGCGGCCGCGTGTGTCCTGGATGACCACGACGTAGCCCTTCGGGACAAAGAACTCGTGGTCGCCGAAGTCACTAATGAACTGCTTGCCGTACGGAAGCCGCAACAGCAGCACCGGGAATCGGCCCTCCGCATCGGGTCGGTAGACGTCGGCGTACAGCGTCGTGCCGTCGCGCATCGTGGCGGGCACATTCTCCTCGGTGACGATGCGATACCCGGTCGTAGTGGTCATGGTTCCCCCAGGGGTGAAAGCTATTCAGAGATCGTCCGACCTCAGGCCTGGTTGCGGCCTCTGGCCTGGACATCAGCACGCCGAAGCGCGATGTCTTCTGGTCTGACTTCGGCCATGTGGGCTCGGTTGTGTTCCTTCTCGAGCTTCAATCCTTCGGTGAAGCCGACATCCATGCCAGCGTCGTAGAGCTTCTTGAGATTGTGGACTGCCCGGGGGTCGCACGAGGCGATGTCGGTGGCCAGCGACCTTGCGTGATCGATCAGATCATCGTCAGCTACAACCTCGCTGACGAGACCCCATTGTTGGGCTGTGGCGGCATCGAGGAAGTTGCCGGTCAAGCTGAGGTGCTTGGCCCGCATCGGACCGATGACCTTCGGCAACATTTGACTCATTCCCCAGCCCGGCATGAGTCCAACCCTGGCGTGCGTGTCGGCGAAGCGTCCCGACTCGCCTGCGATCAAGATGTCACAGGCAAGGGCTACCTCGAAGCCTCCAGTGATGGCAACGCCGTTTATGGCACCGATGATCGGCTTCGGGAACCGGCGCATAGCACCGACCAGATTGGCGGTGCCGGGGCCTGATGGTTTCGGCGTACCGCCCTTTTGGCTGAGCTCACCAAGATCAACGCCAGCGCTGAACGCCCGACCGTTGCCGGTCAAAATCACTGCGACAATGTCGGCGTCATCGGCCAGAGCATCAAAGGCCGCAACGCCTTCTTCCCTGAGCGCTACCGACATGGCGTTCATCTTCTCGGGACGGTTAAGGCGAAGTACGGCATGACTTTCGTAGCGTTCGATCTCGACGAGGTCTCCCATGCCCTTTGTCTAGCCGAGGACCTCCGGAACGGGTAATCGTCTCTCAGCTGTTCGATTAACTCGCCCCACTTTTAGATGTGGCGGGAGCACCCATGATCGTGGTGGCGAACAGACTGTGGTGTTGGATCGAAGATAGAGCGACGGCTACAACGGCCACAGTCGCCCGTGCTAGGCGTATCGGCTAAGCTAGGTGCAGGATGCAGATAGCTGCCTGGCGGCGAAAGGAAATCACATGTGGCTGTGGTGGATTGGCAACGTAGTCGCTTTGCTTGCGGTTGTGCCCCTTGTGGTGCTGCTCGCCAACCGGGTCATCCGGCCGGCAGTTGAGATCTCCAAGTACGCCGATGACATCCTCGAGCACGGCGTCCTACTCACCCAGAACCTCGAACCGGTTCCCGTCCTCGCCGACACCGTGAGCCTTGTCGACGGCATCACCGGTGAGTCTGTCCGATACGTCACCGCCCTTCACCGGGCGATCTGAGGAGGATCGTAGATGCCGGCAGCAGCAATGGTCACCCTGATCCTCACCGCGGTTCTGGTACTGGCCTTGGCCTTTTACCTGATCCGGGTCGTCCTGATCTTGCGCCACGTCAACGACCAACTCGGCAAGATCACCTTCGGTGTCCGAGCCATCGCCCACCAAACCGAACCGATCGGCGAGCTGGTCGGCGCAATGAATGGAAACCTCACGGCGGTCGCCGGAGCTCTTGAAGATCTCGTCGACACCGCCGTTACAAAGTCGACCCAGGAGGCAGCAGCCTGATGGCTCTTCAATTCCAGTGCAAGAACGTCGGTGTGACCGACTGCAAACACACCGCTACCGCAGAAACCGCCGACGAGCTCGTAGCGCAGGTGGCGGCTCACGCCGAGTCGACCCATGGCGTGACCCTCAACTCAACTTTGGTCAACTACGCCCTCAGCACCGTCAAAGAGGTCTGACTCATAGCCCGAAGCCACGAGGCCTTTGGGATGTGGACTTGTGATCTCGCCTCAAGCCTCACCAGTTTCGGCCTCCGGCCGAAACTGCAAGCGAGCCGCTCCGCGCCGAAGTCGCTAGGCCGGGTCAAGGCTGCGGAGGTTGGAGGGCATTATACGTTCGAGCATCCCGGTGGTGGATTCGAGCACGAGGTCACCGCTTTCGTCGATGGCCGCAACCCGACCTCTAGCCGAACCGCGAGGTAGAAGGGTTGCCGTCACCAGGCAATCCATCAGCCCGTAGGCATCGCTGAACGTCTGAAGGATCGTCAGAGGATCCGCCTCCAGCTTGGCCACGGCCGTTTCGAGCTCTTCGATTAGCTCGGTCAACAAACGTTCCCCGTCGTCGACCTCGGCCTTCACCAAGTCGACCCGAACCGACAGAACGGCGTGCTCGATTCGATCGGGACCGAGCTGAACTCCAACGTTCGTGAAGCAGACCGACTCGCCATCAACTTCGCCAACCATGTCTGGCCAGAGCACCGATCGGGACCGACCGGTCACCGTTTCGACCGCCTTGGCCGAGGCCAGGGTCGCCACCAGCCACAGCAGCGACTCCTGTCGGGGTTTGATACGCGGCCTCGTCACCATGGCCATCATCAACCCGTTTGGGGCCGCAGTCTTCCAGGGCACTCCGCCACGGCGGCGGCCGGAGATCTCAGCGCCCGCAGTGACAACGCTGCCTGCGGGAGCTGCCTCCTGGCGGGCCCAGGCCGCGGCTAACGCGTCAACCGACATGCCGACGTCAAAGCGCCGGATCTCATTCACCGCTGGACTCGTTCATCACGTTCACTCATCACGTGCACTCATCACGTTCACTCACTGCGACTGACCAACGGGTTGATGCGATCAACCAGCCATCGAGTGACTCCATCGGCACGCCGTTGCTCCGAGATTTCCATCGAGCCCGCAGCCCAGCCGCCTTCACCGAAGCTGGCCGGGCATTCCAAGGTCACTTCGTAGCGGCCCTCTGCCAGCTCGACGACATCGCTGAGCGGCACAACCTTCTCCAATTCAACCGAGGAGAAGTCAACCCGCAGTCCATGCACGAGACCAGTCAGAAACTTGTCCTGCTCCTCGGTCGGGCTAGTCCCCTGTCGGAGCCTGGCCGCCTGGACCGCGTCGAGTCCGCGCCGAGCACCAGCCTCTAACACAACATCCCGGCCAGCCGAACTGAGTAGCTCCCACACCGTCAGATGCTGGCCCCACACGATGGCCTCCAGGAAGCTACGGGCGACCTCTACCGCGGGGTGCTCCACAGCGGGATGTGGGACCTGGGGATCTGCCATTACGGACGTTCCCAGCCAATGTCGGTCAAAATGTCTCGCACCCGAATACGTTGTGGACCGAACAGCAGGAGGTTGATGGCCTCGTCGAGGACGAAGTCACACGCTCGTCGTTCGCCGGCTTCCAGCATGGCGTGGGCCGCCAGCTGGGCCTGGAGGGTGGCCTGCAGCATCGATTCCGGCAGTTCCATCAGCACCGAAATCATCGTGCGAAGGGTCGCCACGAAGGACTCCGGTGGCTGGGTGATAATCGCATAGGAGAACTCGGTGAGTCGCTGCAACCTCTGGTCAGCCGGGAGTCGTTCCAGCTGCACAAACCGCTGCCGGACGAACGCCATACGTTCGCCCTCGTCAAGCGCTCCGGCATATGAAGCGGTGTGATCGGGCCGAGCGGCGCCGGGCGCCAGCACCTGCAGCCGCCGGTCCAACTCATCGGCGTTCCGGTAGGCCTCCTGCCAATGAGCCCGATGGAGGCGGGGGTCGAAGATGTTCAGAGCATCCTCGTAGCACACCAGCGCCCGTTGCAGTGACGGTAGGTCGGGCCGGGTCGCGAGGGCGTGGCCCAGGTTGTGTTTGGCGATCGCATGTTGAAACGGAAACCCGACGCTGGTGAATACCGTCAGGCTTCGCTCGAACGCCTCGATCGCCGAGTCGATGTGGATGTGGAGGTCGAGGCCGACCTCGGCTCCAGCGCCGCCGTTCTCATGGCTGGCAAGCAGGGCGTGTCGTCCCTTGTGGGTCACGCCGAGTGTGTGCCAGACCATGCCGAGGTGCATCGGCGCGTCGACGGTGCCTGCCTTTTCGCTTGCCCGCTCAAGGATCCGGATAGCTTCAGCGAAACCTTCGTCTGTGCCCTTTCCAGCATGGGCCTGCGCCAGGTTGTGCTCGGTTGCGAGCCGGGTCCTGACGTGCTCATCGGTGTCGGCTGGCAGCACGTCGATTGCCGCGGCGAAAGCCGATATGCCCTCATCGAGTCGACCGGCTTCGGTCAGCGCAACACCAAGGTTGGAGAGAACCGATGCCTCTTCGGCCTCGACGCCACGACCGGCAAGCAAACTCGAAGAGTGCCGAAACAGCCGAAGCGAGGTTGCCGAGTCACCGAGCATGCGGTGGGCCGACCCGGCGGCGTTGAGTATCCGGGCGTGCTCCACCGGCGCTCGTTCTTCGGTGAGGACTTCAGCGGCCTTCTCGAACAGCCCGAGGGCGGTGCCGAGGTTCTCCCTTGGATCCCCGACTGGCTGTTCTGCCTTGGCCATCCCGAGCCGATAGGCAGCGACGGCCCAAGCCAGCGGATCGTGCCCTCGGGTGATTCCGGCAAACTGCTGTTCCAATGCGGCAACGGCTTCAGCAGGCGAAACCGCACCCGGTGACTGGGACCCCGATTCTGTTTGTGGTTGGTCAGCCATGAGCGGCATTCCGTTCCAGTAGTTCCGAGACACAACGATGAATCTCTTCGATCGCCGGTTCGATCGCTCCGGCCACCGTGTCCGACAGGCCGACGGCGGGAGACTCCACATCGACCGGCTGCACGCCGACCATCCGAACGATCGGTGGGAGCACACCGAGAGCCCTGGCCACCATCAACGACCGCTCGGGGGTTGCCAGGTGCATGTCGGCCAGCAGATCATATTTTTCATTGTGGTCCAGCTCGTGCACGTCGAGCACCTCGTAGTCGATGACCATGACCGTTCCCGGTGGGCGCTGGCGATCGACCGTGTCGATGACCACAACGGCGTCGTAGCCATCCTGCAGCTCCTGGATCAGTTGAATTCCTGCGATGCCCGCTTCCGCCACCGTGACCTGGCCGCCGACATAGGCCCGGGGTTCAGCCGACATCAGCCGCTTCGCAACCTCGACGCCAAACCCATCGTCGGACCGCAGCACGTTACCGACGCCCACTATCAGAATATTCATCGGCCGGATTGGAGCAAGCCAGACGTCTCCGCCGCACGGAGGGCGTACCCATGAATCACCCACCACGCTGCATACTGCTCGAACTGGGCCCAATCGGCTGAGGAGATATTGGCCTGCCAATGCTCGGACCGTTTGTCGATCTCGGTGCTGATGACCGTGTTCAGCAACTCTTCGACCACTGACGCAGGGAGTAGCTCTTTGCCTGCGGGTCTGCCGTTTCGAACCTCGTCCGAAAGCTTGACTGCCTGCCGCCCGAGTTCGTCCAGATCAGCAGCGGCTGGTTCGCCGGTCGGCAGATCCAACGGCATAGCGTCGCTCTCCGCCTCCTCCACTCGCCGGATGCAGTACCCAACCAGGAAGGCCGTGGCCGCCCAGTCTGCAAACTCCGGGAGTGGTTGGGACGACCGTTCAGCGTCGATCATCTGCTTGCGATACAGCGATGCTGCCGCGCTCAGTGGGTGAGCCTGGGCCAGCGCCCGGGCTCGAAAAGTCAGTCCCGATATTTGATCATCGTCGATGGCCATCAACAGGCTCCCCTCATGATCCATACAACAGGGCACAGCGGAGGACGTCCGCCGAAGGCGAACTCCGTTAGGAGCTGCTCCGCCAGCTCCGGCATCAACCGTTCTTACCCTTGATCTGCAGACCGGTGGTGATGGAACCCGGCGCAGGCGGCGGGTGTGGCTCAGCGGTCATCTCTTCGATTTCGACTCGCCGGAAGTCAACCCAGTGGGTACGCAGAGCCTCTTCGACCTGCCCGAGAATGGTGGCGTCCGAACCGGTGCAACCGTCGCAGCTTCCGTGCAGTTTCAGTCGAACGACACCATCACCGATGTGGACCGCTTCCATGTCTCCGCCGTGGGAATGAAGGTACGGGCGGACCTCGCCAAGCGCGGCCTGGACCGCAACCCGGGCTGCCTCGGCATCCGAGGAGTCTCCAAGCCCGTAGGCGTGCAGCAGCTGCCCGGCGACCGGATCTGCTGCAACCGCCTCAAGCAGCACGTCACCGCGCCACTCCCGCAGCATCTCCACCAGACGGCCGACGCCGTTTGCGTGGAACACATCGATCCAGTCGAGCAACTCAACAACCGACTCCGAGACCGATGGGTCGTCGTGGTTTGCCAGCTGTTCGGCAAGCTCGGAGATGCGGGGTAGTATCTCGTCGAACTCCAGCCTTTCCGAAGGAAGGCCCCTTTCAGAATCATGACCGCTGCCCTGCGCACTCATGGTTGTTCCCCTTGATCCTCTGACACGGAGTCCATCAGAGGATGGTCTGCGGAGTTGAACTTAGCGTCGGGCTGCCCCGAACTGCCGACGGCAGCCACTTCTATCTGCACAAGTGCAAGCACCTCATCAACGGTCGCTTCAACGACGTCGGAGAACCCGAGGCCGAAGGTGTCGTCCTCAGGCTCGACCTCGATCACCACGGTGTCCTGCGGGAACTCCTGGTAGTACCGGACCACGGCCAACGTGTGGTCGAGGTCGATGATCCCGGTCGCTGCCTCGGTCAGCCGCTCATGCACTTCCTCATCCGGAGGAGGCGTTAGGTCGAGGTCGTAGCGGCGAATGGTTCCGGGAGGATCGACCCTGCGAGGCATACATCCCACGAGCACGACCTTACTTGGCCGCACCTCCTGGAGCCGGTGAAGCACCCGATGGGCGGCATAGGACATGTCCTCCACGATGACATGTTCTGGCCAGTCATTGTGCAACACCCGATTCACCCACTGCGTCCCGTAGTCCAGGTCTCGCAGCCACGGTAGGCCGATGCCGCCAACCAGGATCCTTCCGGTCTCTCCCGACGGCAGCACGTAGTTCGGCCCAACGTCGCCCAACGACGGATCCGGCACCGTCAAGCCGGGTATCACGAGATCAGGCATGACAAGATCAGGCTGGGGCAGGTCTGGCAAGACTTGATCTGGGGAACGATCGTCAGCGGAAAACGGACCGGTTGGCACAGTGTTTCGAAAGTCCGACAGCTATTCGAGCGTGCAGCTGCAGGAGTTGACTTCCCTGGTGATGATGCCCTTGCCGGTGTCCATGTGGGTGGTACACGGCATGCAGGGATCGAAGCTGCGGATCGTGCGCAGAATGTCGATGCCCTTGATGTTGTCTTCCGAAACGGTCTCGAGGATCGGAGTACCGACGATGGCTTCCTCGTAAGGGCCGGGGTTACCGAAGGGGTCTCGCGGGGCAGCGTTCCAGGTGGACGGGGTGTTGATCTGGTAGTTAAGAATCTTGCCCTTGTCCATGTGCAGGTGATGGCTCAGGTAGCCGCGGCCCGCTTCCCAGAATCCGTAGCCGACACGCTCGTCCTGAGGCACGGTGAACTTGGTTGCGGTCTTGGTCTCGCCAGCACGCCAGTACTCGAACGCCTTCATGAGGTTGATCATGCCGATCGCCGCGGTGAAGGCGACGCCGTATGCCCGTCCCCGGTTTCGTTCCAGAGCATTGAGCGTGCGGGGGATTTTCCAGTTCAGCTCCATCTCGGGAAGTTCGTGACGGGGCATCAGCATCCGCAGGCCATCGCCGGTGGCGTTGAGGAACGGGTTGTCGTTGAGGTTCTGGGCCATGGCGGTGGTCCACATGCGGCCGTAGACGCCGGACTCCATCGACATACGATCCCAACGGGGCGCGGTGTCCCAGGTGTATTTCTCTTTGAAGTTCTTGCCCTCTGGTCTCGGGATCGTGACCTTNNTTCATCATGTGATACGGGCTGAGCGGATTGCCGAGCGGATCGGTCTCGAACTTCTGAGGACCGTTCTTGGTCCAGTCGTCGTAGTAGGAGTGCTCAACAAACTCCTCGATGCCCATGTTGACCCGGGTCAGGTCGGTGGTGACCAGTTCGCCGTCGACGATGACGCCGGGGGCCGAGTACCGGGCGTTACCCCAGGTGTCGATGTTCTTGAAGGTGGCGTCGTAGACCTCAGGATCGTCCCAGATTCCGGTCTGAATCATGTTGATCGGGCGGGCCCCAACCTGCTCGTACTCCGGGTTTGCTTCGAGGAAGAAGTCGCAGATGTCATCCCACCAGCCGGCGAGCCGCTTCGAGTAGTCGAAGATTTTGCCGAGCTGGCTGTAGAACTCGTTGAAGGTCGACGTGGTGATCGTGGTTGAAACGCCACCCGGTACCAGGGTTGATGGGTGCGGGTATTTGCCGTACATCAGGGTGCACATGATGCGACCGATGCGGGTGTACTCCAGGGCCTCGAGGTAGATCTTGCCCTCGAGGGGATTCATAGCATCCATGATGTCTTTGACCGTCTTGTAGCCGTGGATGTGGGCGTGTTTTGCCGGCGTCTTCGCCGCCAACGTGACCAACTCGGGATTGGTCATCGAGACCAGGGCGGTCGAGTAGTCGGGCCCGGCGAGCAGTCCGAGGTGAATCGGATGGTCGTAGAACATCTCGGCCACTTCACCAAGGTTGCGAACCAGAACACCAAGCGGTGGTGGAACGATCCCGAAGGCCTGTTCGATTGCCATCGAAGAGACCGTGGAGTGCACACCACCACAGACACCGCAGGCCCGGGAGCTGATGTCGATAGCATCTCGGGGGTCGCGGCCCTGGAGGATGATCTCGTAGCCGCGGAACAACATGGCCATCGAGTAGGCGTCGACCGCTTCTCGCTTCTCAAGGTCGAGCGTGGTGTGAACGGCCAAGGCGCCGGCCACGCGGGTGACCGGGTCGATGCTCCATTCCCGAAGCCGTGGAGGAGCCGATCCCGCTGGTCCCCCACCTTCCGGCCGAACGTACTGCTTGATCGGCTGGTTTATGACACCGTACGGGTCGCCAATACCCTCTCGCAGGGTCGCGACACCGGCAGAGTCGAACTCGATAGGGAGATTCCTAAAACACATGGGGTCGGTCCTACCTAGTTCTTCTGCGACATTCCGCCGCCAGGGCGAAACTCGGCGGAGCCCGAAAGGTCACCGCCGTCATTGACGTGCTGGATCTTGCTGTAAAAACGATGCACGGCCTTTTCAGCGCCTACCGGTTGCCGCTTGTAGCGAGCCCAACCGCTTGGCGATTCGTCGGCGTCCCACCGGACTGAGCGCTTCTTGTCGCTCATCGAAAGGTGGCGCATCCGTCGGATAAATCCGCCGACGGTTCGGCTGGTTGTGCTCGATAGGAACGAGCCGGGGGGTGCGGCGTAGAACGGGGCGAACTTGTCNNCCGATGCAGATGCCGCCCATGTTCATGCACCCACCGAACCCGTCGACGATGCCTCGCTCTGCGATGTTGCACTGCACGACCGGGCCCCAGCAGCCGAGCTCAACGAGGCATTCCTTGTCGCCGTACTCCTCGGCGAACACGCCTTCTTCGTAGTAGCCAGCACGGGGGCAGTGGCGGTGAACGGTTTCGGTGAACAGCCAGGCTGGTCGGCCGAGCTCATCGAATTCAGGGAGCGGAGCCAACCCATTGAGGAACAGCAGAGCGGCAGCGGCAGTCTCGATGATGTTGTCGCCGATGGGCGAACAGCCAGGCACGTTGATGACTGGGAGTCCGAGCGTCGAGCGGTAGTCCTTGCCGAGGTGGTCCATGACCCCCATGGCGTGGGTTGGGTTGTTGGCCGCAGCTGGGATACCGCCCCAGGTGGCGCAGGTGCCGACGGCGACGATGGCCGCGGCCTTGGGGGCCATGCGATCTAGCCATTCGAGGCTTGTGATCTGGCGACCGGTTTCCCGATCTTCGCCGAGACCCATCCAGTAGCCATCGCCGGAGTAGGTCTCGTCCATGATCGAGCCCTCCCAGCAGATCAGGAACGGAGCGTCGAGTTCTCCAGCGGCTGCCATACGCAGATTTTCGGTCCACTCCGGGCCAGATTCGACCGAAACGACGGTGTGGATTAGCTCAACCTTAGGCAAGCCGGGCACGATGCCCTGGAGCAGATCTTCCAGCCGAGGGTGGGTGGCCCCGGTTACCGCGATGGTGCAACCGTCGCAGGATGCGCCGACGATCCAGAACAGGTAGACCTTCTCCAGCGGACTGCCATATATATCGTCGCGTTCGGGCAGCAGTCGACTGCGCAGGGCGACAGGCGCGAACGGGTCGGCAGGGTCTGTAATTAGCGGCATCAGCGGAATGTCGCTGTGATGATCCGGTACTTTCGTATATTCAGCCATCGATGAATCCCTGAATCCCGCGTGTGATATGCAACCGTGTTTGTTTGCAGCCGTGTTCTTGCAACCCGGCACCACACTAGGTGTAGTCTGCACACAGTAGCAATATCTCGTAGGAAGGCCGCTCATTGATAGTGCTTGCGATCTCGACCGGTTGGTACATCGGCTGGGGTATCGGCCTCGTGGTCGTGCTTTTGGTCGTCGCTCTGCTTCTACTGATGATCCGTGGGGCCTCCCGGGCCGCGGTCAAAGTTCAAGCCATCATCGACGCCTTGGCTCACTCCGAACGCAATACCGCAGCGTTGTGGGACGTTCACACGACAAACAAGACCATCGGCCGGATCACCAGGAGCGCCACCGACGCCCGTGAGTATCTAGCTTCAAAGGCAAGTTCATGACTACTCATACCCTCTGGTGGATAACCCTCGCCGCTGGGCTGGTCGTTGCGGTGGTGGCCATCGTGCTACTCCAGCTTTTCCTGAACCAGGTCCGACGGGTCGAGCGAGGCTCGCTTGAAGTCTGGGAGACCGCAACCACCGTCGCTCGCAACACCGCTACCACGTGGATGCTGGCCCAAACGCCTGTCAGGCTTGATCGCCTCACCGAAGAGGCCCTGCGCCACGACGCGTTCCTAAAACAAGCGCTCGGCACCGCCGATTCGACCGACGCTGGAGGGTCACAATGAGAAACCTGCTGATCTTTCTGACCGTGGTCGAGATCGTGGTCGTCGTGGCGGTACTGGCCACCTACCTCATCAAGATCTCGAGGTCTCTCCACGCAATCGCCGCCAATCTGGCGAAGGTCACCTTCGGCGTGCGAGCGGTAGAAACCCAGTGTTCGTCGATCGGTCCGAGCGTGGTCGGCATAAACGAACGCCTTGAGGTCATCGGCCAAGCGGTTGCCGGGCTCGCCGACCAGACCGAGGAATTGGTTGGTCAATGACTGCCGGTCGGCCTACGGCCTCGCTACCGAGTTTTGCTTCGCAAAACATCGTCCGCTGGAGACCTTCATATGGGACAAGGAATCTCTCGATGACTGCCGGTCGGCCTACGGCCTCGCTAACCGAGTTTTGCTTCGCAAAACATCGTCCGCTGGAAGCCCTCATATGGGACAAGGAATCTCTCGATGACTGCCGCTGATGACTCGCCTGCGCTAGCGGCGCCGAAGTCGCCAGCGCTGCAGATGCTCTACTGGCGGAGCGAAATTCTGCAGGTGATGTACTGGCTGCGGGGCGAAGGATTCGGCGACATCGTCGACGCCCCGATGGTCGAACGGTTCCTCGGAGTCGATGCCGCGATCGGCGTCACCTACATGGATCGTCTCGTCGAAGAGGGTTACCTGACCGCCGACGGCGCCTGGTATGCCCTGTCGGATTTTGGGCTGAAGCAGGGCGCACGCGAGTTCGCCGAGTCGTTCAACGAACTTACAAAACCGGCGCACGGTGAGTGCAGCGACGACTGCTGGTGTCATGCTTCGGTCGACGAAGCCGAAGCCTGCGTGGCTCACCGCATGGGGCACAGCCATGACAACTAAGAATCAGCCCAACGGGTTGCCGAGGCGATTTCTACGTCCCCTTCTACTTTTGAGCTTCTCGAGAGTTGGCCGGTCCCACGGCTACGAGCTCGCCGAGTCGGTGCGAAGCTTTGGTCTCAACGTCGACATGGCCGGTGTCTATCGAGAGCTGCGAGCCATGGAGCAACGCGACATGCTCGACTCGGGCTGGGAACCATCACAGGACGGTCCCGAACGCAGGGTCTACGAGTTGACCGCCGATGGCATGGTGGCAGCGCAGGCCGCGATCGCAGAACTGACGGTGGCCAGAGATCTTCTCGCCGCAGCGTTGGCCGATGCCGACGTGCTGGCAAAGAAGAGTTGACTCCGTGAAGTTAGCTGTCGCAGGAAAGGGCGGCGCGGGGAAGACCACCTTTTCGGCGACTGCCGCGAGGCTTCTGGCCCGGCGAGCGCACAACGTGGTGGCCATCGATGCCGACACCAACCCCAACCTGCACGCAGCGCTCGGTCTCGATCAGGCAGCGGTTGAGGCCACCCCGTTCCCGCCGACGACGTTGGTATCCCGCAGTTTCAACGGCCCGGCCCTTACCGAGCCTCTCGATACCGTGCTCGAACGTCACACCACTCTCGGACCAGACGGGGTTCGACTGCTGAGAATGGGTATGCCTCAACACGCCGATGAGGGCTGCCTCTGCTCGGCCCACGCCGTGGTCTCTGCCCTGTTGGCCGACCTCGACGCAACACCGGAGCTGACCGTAGTACTCGACCTTGAGGCATCCCCCGAACACTTGAGTCGCGGTACAGCACGCCATAGCAACACCATCGTGCTCGTAGCGGAACCGTATTTTCGCTCGCTCGAAGCGGTAAAACTCCAAGCCCGTCTCGCCGCTGAGACCGACATCGACCGCGTGGTGGTTGTGGCAAACAAGTGCCGGACGGCCACCGACGCAGAGGCCATCACCGAATTCTGTGAGCGAAACGATCTGGAGCTCATCGCCCACATTCCGTGGGGCGACGAGGTTCTCGACGCTGATGCCGCATCGACCCCGCTGATTGATTTTGCTCCCGATAGCCCGGTCGTGCTGGCGATAGATACCGTTTGTAGTCAGCTGCTCTCCCAGTCGAAAGAGGCTCTCTGATGTGTGTTGGCATTCCCGCTCAGGTTGTTGAGATTCTTGCCGCCGAGCGTAAGGCTGCCATCGTTGAGGTGGAGGGCGTGCGGCGCGAGGTCAGCATCGTCATCGTCATGGACGACGGGGTCAAGGTTGGAGACTGGGTGCTGCTCCACGTCGGCTTCGCCATGAGCATCATCGACGAGGAGGAAGCGGCGGCCCAGCTCGACTTCATGCGTTTGCTCGGCTCGGTTTATGAGGAAGAGGTTGAGGCCTTCAGCGCGCCAGTGGAGGAGTCGCCTTGACCGGTGACCCCGGTGGATCGGCAACCGATCTAGGCGCTCACGCTCAGAATCTAGGCGCTCACGCTCAGAATCTAGGCGCTCACGCCCTGGCCCTGGCTCGGGTCTTCACCGCTGGAGGGCGTTTGGTTGTGACCGCTCCCGGTCGCCAAGACCATGCTCGCCACGTTGCCGTCGAGTTCATACATCCGGCCATCACCGGGGCTCGGGCCCTGCCGGCGATGGCGGTGGATACCGGAGACCTGGTAACCGCGGTTGGCGAGAACGACGCGGTGTTGATCATCGAAGATCCAACCCCCGGGCAAAGCAAACCACTCGAAGCTCCCCCGGCCGCCCTGACGATTCGGGTGGGTGGGGCCGAGTCGCCACTTGCTGGTTCCGATCTTGTTCGCTGGTATCACCTGCTGTGGGAGCTGGTGCAGCTTGGCCTTGAGCATCCAGGTATCACCGGTGGAAATGCCAGCGCAGGTGGCGACTCCACCAGTTTTCTCTACCCGTTTCTCGATGCCTCCGAATCCGACGATCAGGCGCTGCTGAGCGCTCTGATCACCTCGGCGGGAGCCAAGTCGGCGGAGTCCCATCGGCTAGCCGAGCGCTCCCTCGATCAGAACCGACAAGCCATCGACAATGCTGCGGCCGACATCGCAGCCCGCCATCAATCGGGCGGGACCGTGTTCGCCATCGGAAACGGTGGCAGCGCCTGCGACGCGGCACGCCTTGTACGGCTGCTGAAGACTCGGGGAATTCGAGCCGCCGGTTTCGCCGAAGACCCGGCCGTCATTACCGCCCTCGCCAACGACCTCGGGGCCAACATGATCTTCTCCCGCCAGGCCGAGGCTGGCCTTGGGGCCCGAGACGTGCTCGTGGCCTTCAGCACAAGCGGCTCCTCAAAGAACCTGTTGGCCGCTCTGGACGTTCCCACCGCGGCGACGGCTTCGGTCATAGCCATCGCCGGGTATGACGGCGGTCCGCTCTGCCAACATAGGAACGTCGATCATCGGTTGATCGTCGACTCAAGTTCGGTGCACAGAATCCAGGAGACCCAAGCACGGTTGATCGACGAGCTCTGCCTGACGCTCAATACCGCGACACCTAAGAACGTGACACCTAAGAACGTGACACCCAAGGACGAGGTGACGCTGTGAAGTTCATCGACGAGTTTCGTGACCCGGAAGCGGCCAAGGTTCTGATGGCCGAGATAGACGAGCTGGCAGCCGATCAACCCAGCCGAAAGTTCATGGAGGTATGTGGCGGCCATACCCACGCCATCTATCGCCACGGCATCGAATCGTTGTTGCCGCCATCGATCGAGATGGTCCACGGGCCGGGCTGTCCTGTCTGTGTTATTCCGATGGGCCGCGTCGATGATGCGATCAGCATCGCCGCGACCGAAGGCGTCACGCTCTGCTGTTTCGGCGACATGTTACGGGTGCCTGGCGGCACCAGCACGCTGCTAGAGGCCAAGGCTAAGGGTGCCGATGTGCGAGTGGTCTACTCCCCGCTCGATGCACTGGCCATCGCCGAGCGCGAACCCGAGCGAAACGTTGTGTTCCTCGCCGTCGGGTTCGAGACCACCGCACCATCAACCGCGGCGACCATTCTCGAAGCAAAGCGGCGCAACGTTGAGAACTTCTCGGTGTTCTGCAACCACGTAACGATCGTGCCGCCGGTCAAAGCTATTCTCGATTCGCCAGGCATGAGCCTCGATGGCTTCTTAGGCCCAGGTCACGTCAGCACCGTGATCGGCACCCAACCCTATGAGTTTGTGGCCCGCCAGTACGGGCTCCCTCTGGTCACCGCCGGATTCGAACCGGTCGATATCCTGCAGGGTGTTGCCATGTTGCTCCGACAGTTGGCCGAGGGTCGCTGCGAGGTTGAGAACCAGTACAAACGAGTCGTTCGAGACGGCGGCAACCAAGCGGCGCTGAAGATGTTGGCCGAGGTCTTTGAACTGCGGCCCCACTTCGAGTGGCGGGGTCTGGGATTCATCGCTCAATCGGCGCTGGCCCTTCGTCCAGAGTTCGAGGCCTTGGATGCGGAGAAGATCTATTCCGTGCCCGGTCATCGAGTGGCCGACCCGAAGGCTTGCCAGTGCGGCGAGGTTCTCAAAGGGGCCATTCGACCCTGGGAATGTAAGGTTTTTGGTACCGCCTGCACCCCCGAGACGCCGATTGGCACCTGCATGGTTTCTTCCGAGGGTGCGTGCGCCGCCTACTTCAACTACGGACGCTTCAGCGCAACGCCTCAACGGCCGCCGACCAGTAAGACGATCCCCGTCCGAGCCAAATAGGCCGACTGCCCGAAGCCAAATGATCGAAACCAAGTGACGGAAGTCAGATGACAGAGGCCGAAATGACGGTAGATAGCCGCGCCGATGTGTTGGCCCGTATCGAGCAGTGGCGTCGCCGTCCGCCTCGCATCACAGACGACGTCATCACCATGGCCCACGGAGCTGGCGGCAAGGCCAGCCAAGCGCTAACCGATGCGGTGTTTCGCAGTGCCTATGGCGGTACCGAGCTAGATCGGCTCGACGACGGAGCGGTGCTCGATGTGCCGCAGGGCAGCCGCCTGGTCTTCACCACCGACGCCTTTGTTGTAACGCCGCGTAGATTCTCCGGCGGCTCGATCGGCGACCTGGCGGTTAATGGCACGGTCAACGATCTGGCGGTCATGGGAGCCGAACCACGCTGGCTTTCGGTATCGGCGGTACTGGAGGAAGGTCTGCCGCTCGATGAGCTGCGGGAGATCGTGGCCGACGTTGCCGCGGCTGCAGCGATCGCCGGGGTCACCATCGTCGCCGGCGACACCAAGGTGGTTGAGCGAGGAGCGGCCGACGGTTTGTTTCTGACCACCAGCGGCATAGGCCTGCTGGCAAACGATTCACAGCTTGGCGCCGAGCAGGTCAAACCCGGCGATGCGGTAATCGTGTCCGGGTCGCTCGGGGATCATGGCATGGCGGTCATGCTGGCTCGTGGCGACCTGGGGTTGGAGGCCGATATCAGTTCCGACACAGCACCGCTGCACGAGTCGGTCCGAGCGCTACTCAACGCGGTTCCTGAAACCCGCTGGATGCGGGACCCGACCCGAGGCGGTCTCGCATCGTCGTGCAACGAGTTGGCCATAGCGGCTGGCGTCGGGATTTCACTCTTCGAGGAGAACCTGCCGGTGCTTCCGGCGGTGGCTGGGGCGTGCGAACTGCTGGGGATCGATCCGCTCTACGTGGCAAACGAAGGCAAACTTGTTGCGGTGGTTCCGGCTGAATCGGCCGACGACGCGGTGGGCGCACTGGCATCGGTTGAGGTCTCAGCCAACGCTGCTGTCGTCGGCGCGGTCACCGACGAACACGCTGGCTTGGTCGTTGCTCACACCAGCTTCGGTGGCTCAAGGATCGTCGACATGCTCGTCGGCGCCCCGCTCCCCCGAATCTGCTAGCGGCTCGACCTACGACACAGCCGGTTCGAGCTGCAGCTTGTCGACGAGCTCGTCGATAGCGGTCCAGATTCCGACAGCCGTCGAACGATCCAACGGTTCGCCACGGCGATCGGCAGCAAGCAGGGCCGGGTCGGATGGCACAACAACATCGAGCGGTACCTCATGCTGGGCACACAGCTCTTCGAAGACCTGTCGGGTCTCGGGATCGTCGACCTTATTGCCGACCCCGATCCAACGCTCGATCCCCAACTCCTTGGCCAGCCCAATGGTTCGCTGCGCGGTGATGACCGCCTTGCGGCTCGGCTCCATCACCAGCACGAGTACGTCGGCGTGAGCCAGCGTTCCACCGGAACGGCTCAGGTGTTCGATCCCCGCCTCCATGTCGACAATGGTGTCGTCGGTCTCTGATTCGAGGGCTTGGCCAAGCAGACTGCGAACGCTGGCGTGACCCCCACAGGTGCAACCGGCCGCAGCCTCATCAACCCGGAGCGCCGACATCAACGAGACCCCTTCGGGGGTCGAAATCGCGTAGTCGGCCATGAGTTCGGCGACGGTCATGTCACCGCGCTGGCCGACAACCATCGATCGAGGTATCGGCACAAGAGCCTCGGTAGCGTCGGCACCAAGTCCGAGCGACAGCCCAAGGTTCGGGTTCGAGTCTGTGTCGACGGCGAGCACCCGCCTTCCCCGCTCGACCAATGCCCGAGCCAAAAGTGAACTGGTGGTGGTCTTACCTACCCCACCCTTGCCGACGATGCCGATCTTCATGCGAATGAGGGTACTAGAGCCGGGCGAGATGAGCCCGGCCGATGGCCACCTGACCCAGCGAAATGCCCCCATCATTCGGAGGCACCTGGGCGTGGCGGAGCACGGTGAATCCGTGTGATTCCAGCAGTGGAACCGTCAGCTCGACCAGCACACGGTTCTGGAAAACACCGCCGGTGAGGGCGGCCACGTTCAGTCCATCTCGGGCCCGTTGCCGTTCACAGAGATCAACAACCAGGTTGGCAACCGACCGGTGGAAGCGAGCCGCCACCTCGGAGGCCGCCCGACCGCCGGTGAGATCATCGACAACGGCCAGAACGACCGAACCAGCGTCGATGACTGCCGGAGTGACATCCTCGCTTGAGGTGTTATCTGTGGCATCGCCTGTAGAGCTGCCGTCTTCGATCTGCCATCGGTAGCCGGGATCGGAAGGTTTGCCGCCCTGGGAAGCCAACTGCTCTAGGCCGATCGCCGCCTGACCTTCGTAGCTCATCGCTCGGCTCGTCGAGCCAGACTCGACACCAACTCCGCACAGCGCGGCCACGGCGTCGAACAATCTCCCCATCGACGAGGTGACCGGGGAGCGATCGCCACCACAGAGTCCGAATACCGTGTTCAGCTCAAGCTCGTCTCTTGCGAAGCATGGCAACGAGGGCAGTTCGTCGATCGAGTCGAACCCGGCAGTGATCAGATGGGCCAGCGCCATCCGCCACGGTTCGCGCAGCGCGGCAACGCCGCCCGGCAGAGCAACCGTTTTGAGGTGGGCCGCTCTGGTGTATCCGCCGGCGTCGCCGACGAGAATCTCGCCGCCCCATGCGGTGTCGTCGGTTCCCCACCCAAGACCATCGAATGTCACACCGATGGCCGGGCCGGTGTAACCGTTATCGACCAGACACGCTGCCATATGGGCGTGGTGGTGCTGAACCGCCAGGGTCGGGGCCAGGTCTTGAGATACCGCGAACTTGGTCGAAAGGTACTCAGGGTGGAGGTCGTGAACGATGAGCTCGGGCTCGACGCCGGTGAGGGAGAGCTGGTCTGCGATAGTGCTCTCGAACGCTTCTAATGTCGCCGGGTTCTCCATGTCTCCAAGGTGCACCGACACCGCAGCTTCTGCTCCAGCCGCCAAACAGACCGTACTCTTCAGCTCTGCGCCGACACCCAGTACCGTTGGCCCGTCTTCCCCGAGGGCGATCGGCCGAGGAGCAAAGCCCCTGGCCCGACGCAGCAGTTGGAAGCGCCCGTGAACCACCTGGCCCACCGAATCGTCAGCCCGTCGCTCGATAGTGCGGTCGTGGCCGAGGAACGTGTCAGCGACTTCACCAAGCCTGCGGCGAGCCGCGGCATCGTCGATGATGATCGGTTCCTCGGAGAGGTTGCCGCTGGTACACACCAGCGGCACGCCGACGCCGTCGGCCAGTAGCCGATGCAGCGGAGTCGATGGCAGCATCACGCCGAGCAGCCCGGTCCCCGGCGCGACCTCCTCGGTGACCGTCTCCACACCGGGGCGAAGCGGGGCCAGTACGATGGGAGCCTCCGGACCGGTCAGTGCCCGCTCGCCTAGTCGATCGAGCTGAACCAGGAGCCGAGCCGAGTCGATGGAGCCGACGAGAACCGCAAACGGCTTTTGTTCCCGACGTTTACGACGGCGCAGTTCAGCGACCGAGTCCGAGCGATCAGCGCGACAGACAAGTTGATAGCCACCAGGGCCCTTGACCGCCACCACCGCGCCACCACGAAGTTGCTCGACTACCTGCTCGATATCACGGTCGAGCTGAGGACCACACGTCGGACAGCAGGTGGCCTGGGCATGAAACCGACGATCGCCGGGATCCCGATACTCAACCAGGCACGCTTCGCAGAGCGCAAACGGAGCCATGGCAGTGCCCTCACGGTCATAGGGCAGAGCGCCGACCACTGTGTAGCGAGGCCCGCAGTCGGTGCAGCAGGTGAACGGGTATGCAAACCGCCGATTCTCCGGATCGGCAAGCTCGGCAAGGCAGTGGGCGCACGGTGCAACGTCGGGCGGAATGGCCGCCAGGCCAGGGCCTGCGGTTTCGCTGGCCAGAATCCGAAATCCTGCGTTGCCGTCGCTGGCGCTAAGCGGAACAGTAAGACCGGTTGGAATGGCCGCCACTTCGACCGAGCGAATCTCGGCCAGGGGCGGAGCGTCGGTTTCTAACGCCTGCAAAAAGCCGTCCAGCGCTTCGGAGCTGCCCTCGGCTTCGATCTCCACCTTCCGACCGTCATTTCTGACCCAACCTGAGAGTCCTCGGGCCGCGGCCAATTGAAACACGAAAGGCCGGAACCCAACGCCCTGCACCGTGCCAAACACCGTGATGGAGCGCCGTTGGCCAGTCACAGGGTTCGGTCTCCTTCGTTGGGTTCTAGCTGGGAACGTTGATGATTCAAATTCAGAATAGATGCAGTTTGCATATAGTGACTGTGCACTTAGTCAGTGTGCAGAGCCGGGCAACTCCCAGTATTCTCGCTCCGTGCCTAGGTCAATACTTGCTCTTCTCACTGCGTTCTTTCTAGCCGTCATGGCGGTGCCTGGCACCGCTTCCGCCCAGGAGGATGAAGAGTCCGTCTTGCGGATCGGGCTCCACGCGGCGGAGAAGAACCTCAATCCGTTCATCTCGCCTCAGGCGTTGCCGATCACCCATGACTTCACGATGTTGGTCTACGACACCCTGTTTTGGTCGCAGGCAAGCCTCGACCCGGAGCCATGGCTGGCCACCGGCGCCGAGTCGTCTGACGACTTCCGAACCTGGACCGTCTCGCTGCAAGAGGGCGTGACCTGGCACGACGGCACACCGTTCACCGCCGAGGACGTAGCCTTCACCTTCCAATACATGGTGGACCAGGGTGGACCAGGCCGGTACGGCCACCACCTGACCGACCATCCTAAGTTCGAGTCGGCAAACGTCATCGACGACCTGACCGTGGAACTGACCTTCGTCGACCCAGTTGCGACCTTTGAGATGTTGCCAGGCGGCGACATCCCTATCGTGGCAAAGCACATCTGGGAAGGCGTCGAGGATTCCACCGCCGATGCCACGTCTTTGGCCATCGGCACCGGGCCATACCGTATGACCGAGTACGTCCCAGGAGAGAGCTACCGCCTCGAGGCGAACGCCGACTACTTCAAGGGTGCACCGATGGTCGACACGCTGATCATGCCGGTCATACGTGATGCCCAAGCGGCGTTTGCTGGCTTGCAAACCGGTGAGCTCGACTTCGTAACCCGAAACCTGCCGGCTCCGCTGCACGAGCCGGTCAACGGCAACGAAGAACTTGAGATCATCGACGGCAGTCGCATGCAGTCTCAGTACCTCATGTTCAACACCCGCAAGCCCGGGCTCAACAACCCGTCGGTTCGCAAAGCCATGAGCATGGCGTTGGACGTGCAACAGATCGTCGACATCGTCGAGGGCGGCCTCGGCGTTCCCGGTAACGACACCTGGACCCACCCCGAGTCGGAGTTCGCCCACCCAACCGGTGGCCACGAGTTCGACCCGGAGGCCGCGGCAACGCTGTTGGACGGCTATCGATTCCCCCTCGGCGACGATGGCGTCCGGGCCAACGCAGAGGGCGTCGCTCTGAGCTTCACGCTGCTGGTGAACGCAGCGGCTCCTCCCCAGATCCGGTCCGGTGAACTGGTTGCCGAGCAGCTCGAACCACTCGGCATCGACATCACCGTCGAACCTCTTGATGCGCCGGCCATCGGCGCACAGCGACGGCC
>JBOEHD010000144.1:0-2360 GCA_050633745.1 Acidimicrobiales bacterium | reverse complement strand
TGCTGTTCCGCGATTCGTTGACCACCGAGAACGCCAGCAGAGAAGGCGCACGGGCTGCCAGCACCCGAGGCGACCGCCCCGATGCCGACTACTACGTGCTGCGAACCGTCGAACATGGTTTGGAGGCCATGGGCCTCGAGCGCCTCCAGTATGTGACGGTGTTTAAAGCCAGCGGGCCGGGCGACACCATGCCCGCAGCCTGCGCCAGCGCGTCGCAGGCCAACGTCTGCAACCACTACACCGCAGCCGACTTCTTCGCAGAACTCGACGACGCGGGCGGCAACGACACCGGCAACTTCCGCTGCGGCACCCTCGATGCCAGCTGGTGCCCGACCACCCGCGAAACCAGCTTGGCCGCTGGCACCGACTTCGTCGGCATCCACGTGGAAACCCGGCATGACTTCATCACCGGCTTCTTCTCCGGCGGAAACGATCTGGGTGAGACCACCATTCTCCGACTCGAACCGGAGGACAACTAGGTCATGATCCGCTCGTTGCGCATAACGCGCCGCAAAACGGGCCGCTCCGAGCGAGGGGCGGCGCTGGTCGAGTTCGCCATTATCGCCACCGTGTTTTTGAGTTTGGCCTTCGGGACGTTCGAGATGGGTCTGGCCTGGAGCGATAGCCAGCTAGTGACCCAGGCCGCCAGAACCGGCGCCAGGGCCGCGGCCCAGCTTGGAAAGGACTCCGCTGCCGACTCGTTCTCGGTCGAGTCGATCGAAGCCGCCCTCGGCAAACTCGACGACGACGTAACCCGGATCGTTATCTTCGACGCAGGGGCCACCGACGGTTCGATGCCCGCAGCCTGCGTCACCGCCGGGCCGCCGGGCATTGCTGGCAGCTGCAGCGTCTACGACAAGAACGATTTCGGAACCTATGGCGCATGGAACGACGGCGCATGGCTGCCGTCGGCCAGGAACGACACGTTCGACAACGCCGACCACATCGGCGTCGCTATCGAAGTCGACCGACCCTATGTGACCGGCTTCTTCAGTGGAAGCACATTCGCCATCAGCGATACGACGGTGATGCGTATCGAACCCCGAACCAACTGAGTGCTATGACGTTTCGATCGACGCAAGTTCCCAGCAAGCCAGCCGAAGACAACGAAGGCGGATTCATCCTGGCCCAGGCGGCGCTGCTGCTGGTGCCGCTGATGATTTTCGCCGCCTTCGCTACCGATATCGGATCCTGGTACCTCAAGGGCCAGCAGGTGCAGCGTGGCGCCGATGCGGCTGCCTTGGCCGGGGTCACGTTCCTCCCCGATGTCAGCGCGGCGGAAGCCGAAGCTAGAGCGACCGCGGCCCGCAATGGCTTCCTCGACGCGACCCCAGGCGACAACACCGATTTTGAAACCGGCCCACTCCCCCAGATCCGAGTCACCGCCTACGGGGCGACCGGGCTCGAAGTGGAAATCAGGGTTGATGCTCCCGCTTTCCTCGGCAAGTTGGTTGTCGATTCGGTCGCCGTCGAGCGATACGGCGTAGCCGAGTACATCCAAAGCGTGCACCTTGGGAACCCGACATCCGGGCTTGGAACCGGCAACATCCCGGAAGGGACCCTCGGGCTGCCAAACGATCAGATGTGGCTTGCGCTGACCGCCTACTGCTCCGATCACGAGCAGGGCGACCCGTTTGCCGTCGGTTACTACGACGGCCCGTCTTATTTCAACGGGCACCAAACCTGCGGGTCCTCACCCAACTCCGTCTTTCCCGAAGCGACCGCCAACCCGACGTTTGATCCCGAGGCATACGTCTTCGTGGTCGAATATCAGCCGGGATCGCCATCGGTCGATATCGATGTGTACGAGCCGGGGTCCGGCTGCGGCGGCTCTGGGTCGACCGGCGACGGGACGTGGGCGCCGTTGTTGTACTTCCAGGTCTACGGGCCGAGCGACACCACCGACCACCGAGACTTCATCGCCAACCACACTCCAACCGTTGTGAGCTATTCGTGGGATGCCTGCATCAGCAACAGTGCCAACGGCGACGGCTGGTGGCCGCTGCTTAACAACGGTGCAACGCCATCGGCAACCGGCGGCTACTACTACGTGGTGGCCAGCACTCGAAACCCGAGCCTTCCCGACCCGCACCCAGCCGACAATTACTGGGCTGAGTCCGGCCAGAACAGCTTTTCGATGCGAGCGCTACGCAACGGCGAAACTCAGCTTTGTGCCTACTCGTCTGCCGACCCGACATGCCCCCAGGTCTATGCCTTGGATTGGTTGCCGCTCTATCGAGATATTGCGTCCAGCGAGGAGGCGTTTTACCTGGCCGAGATCTCCGAGGACCACGCTGGCGAAACTCTTGTCGTTACTTTCTTTGACGCAGCGGAGGGAATCGACAACCTGCAGTTCGTCG
>JBOEHD010000143.1:0-11983 GCA_050633745.1 Acidimicrobiales bacterium | reverse complement strand
GGATCGACATCATCGACTTGAAGGTGGAGGTGATCTCCCTGGCCTCGTCGATGGTTTTGCCCTTGACCGCGGCCGACATCATCGATGCCGACGACTGCGAAATCGAGCAGCCCTGGCCGCCGATCTTGATGTCGGTGATCAGGCCGCTTTCGTCGACGTCGACGTATATGACGATCTCATCGCCGCAAAGAGGGTTGAAACCTTCGGTCCGAAGCGCCGGTGGCGAGGGGAGCTCGCCTCGGTTCCGGGGGCTTCGGTAGTGGTCGANNTAGAGATCTTCGAGGCCTGACACCGTGTTGATCGCCTTTCGTCTGTCTTGCTGAGCTATTGCAGGTTACGAGCTATTGGGGTTAGAGAGCGAAGAAGTCCCTGGCCTTAACCAGGGCGTCGGCGAGGGCGTCGACATCGTCGTTGTCGTTGTAGATGTAGAAACTGGCCCTGGCTGTCGCGGCGACACCGAGGTGTCGCATGAGCGGCTTGGCGCAATGGTGGCCGGGTCGGATACACACGGCGCTTTCGTCGAGCACCTGGCTGACGTCGTGGGCATGCACATCGGCGAGCTCGATCGACAGCACCGCGCCTCTTGCGGTTGGCTCCGATGGTCCGTGGATACGAATCGAGTCGCCGAGATCGGCGGTCAGTTTGCGTAGGGCGTATGCGGTGATCTCGATCTCGTGGCGGCGCACGGCGTCCATGCCGATGGCCTCCAGGTAGTCGATTGCTGCGCCGAGGCCGACCGCCTCGGCGATCGGGGGAGTGCCAGCTTCAAACTTTGCTGGCAGACCGTCGGGGATGAACCCCTCGGTGGTGACATTGAGAATCATGCCGCCACCACCCAGAAACGGTGGCATAGCGTCGAGCAGTTCCTCGCGGCCCCAGAGAACGCCGATGCCGGATGGGCCGAGCATCTTGTGTCCGCTGAACGCTACGAAGTCTGCGCCGAGTTCAACCACGTTGGTCGGCATGTGGGGCACGGACTGGCAGGCGTCGATCAGCGTGACCGCTCCGGTGGCCTTGGCCGCAGCGATGATTTGCTCGGTTGGGGTGAGTGCCCCGGTGACGTTCGACATGGCGGTGAAGGCGCAGATCTTTACCCCATCGATCAGCCGGTCGAGGTCGGTAAGGTCGAGTTGGCCATCGGCGGTGACCGGGATCCAGCGGATCTCAAGATCTCGTTCGGCGGCCAGCATCTGCCAGGGCACGATGTTGGCGTGGTGCTCCAGCAACGACAGCAGGATGGCGTCGCCGCTGTTCAGGTTCGATCGACCCCAGCTGTGGGCCACCAGATTGATGGCCTCGGTAGCGTTCTTGGTGAAGATCACTTCTTTGACACTGGGAGCGCCGATGAAGCGGGCGACTTTCGTACGTGCCGATTCGAACTCGTTGGTCGCCCGTTCGGCAACTTGGTAGACGCCACGGTGCACGTTGGCATAGCTGTGCTGGTACAGCTCGGACATGGCGTCGATGACCTGCCGAGGCCGCTGTGACGAGGCGGCTGAGTCGAGGAAGACCAGCCGCTTGCCGTCTTGGACCTGGTCGAGGATTGGGAAGTCTTTGCGGATCGCTGCGATGTCTAGGCGTCCGGTGTCGCTGCTCATGTGAAGCTCTCGTATCCGTCGGTCTCCAATTGCAGGGCCAGCTCAGGGCCACCAGAGGCCACGATCCGGCCATCAACCAGCACGTGGGCGTGGTCCGGTTTGAGATGTTCAAGGAGAAGTTGATGGTGGGTGATGAATAGGGTGCCGAGGTTTGGCCGTTCGGCCCGGATGGTCTGAATGCCGTTGGCCACGGTTTGCAGACCCTTGATATCGAGCCCAGCCGCGGATTCATCGAGGATGGCCATGTCCGGCTCGAGTAGGGCCATTTGTAGGATCTCGCTCCGCTTCATTTCGCCGCCGGAGAAACCGTCGTTGACGTGGCGTTCCATGAAGGACGGATCGATTCCCAGTCGTTCCATCCAGTCGAGCAGCGTCTGCCGCAGCTCTGGCACGCTCATCTCGATGCCTCTGCGAGCGCTGAGAGCCTGGCGGAGGAAGCTCAAGACCGTGACCCCGGAAATCTCTTCCGGATTCTGAAACGCCAGGAACAGGCCAGCTTTGGCTCGAACATCGGTGGCCCAGGTGGTTATGTCGTCGCCCTGAAACCTGACCGTGCCCGATGTGACCACATACCGGGGAGAGCCGAGTAGCGCGGCGGCTAGAACCGACTTGCCAGAGCCATTCGGGCCCATCAAGGCGTGAACCTCGCCAGCATTGACCCGAAGCGAGACGCCCTTGAGGATCTCGACGCCTGATCCGGTCTCGGTGTCCGGGGTTGAGACGTGAAGATCTTCGATTTCGAAAAGCGGGACGTCGGCCATGGCTGCAGTCTATTAGGTGCAGTCTCTTAGCCGAACGCAATTCCACAATCTGCGTAGTGGTAATTCCGCAGTGCTAATTCGCCAGTGGCAACTCCGCACTGGTAGTGGCTACCAGCCCGTTGCTACCAGCCGCGGTCGACCCACTCCTGGAGGTGTGGGCGTTCGTTGCCAATCGTGGTGTCGTCGCCGTGCCCGGGCAGGACCATCGTGTCGACGGGGAGGGTAAACAGTCGCCTGTCGATCGATTCGATGATCGATTTGAAGCTACTGCCCTCAAACTTGGTGGCCCCTGGACCGCCGGGGAACAGCGTGTCGCCGCTGAACAGCAGTGGCTTGTCGACGACCTTGAAACAGATCGATCCCGCGGTGTGGCCCGGAGTGGTGATGGTGTGCAGCTTCGACCGGCCGACCTCGATGTGGGTGTCGTCTTCCAACAGGTAGTCGTAACTTGGCAGCATGTCGGCGTCGGCGGCGGTAACCCCGACCATGTAACCGGCGTCGCGGACCTCGGGAATGGCCTGGATGTGATCCCAGTGGCCGTGGGTCTCAAGGACCGTCCGCACGCCGAGCGTCTTGCACAGATCGAGCAGCAATTCATGCTCGTTCGCCGCGTCGAGTAGGACGGCGTCACCGGTGTGGCGGCAACGGATGACGAAGACGTTGTTGTCGACCGGGCCGACCACAACTTTGTGAACCTCGATGTCGGTGTCTTTCCAATGCAGCGTCTGCGCGATATCGACCATGATTCAACCTTAATCCAAGCTCGCTGATGTGGTCACAGCCAGATGGCGGTGAGCTCGCCGACTCGGATGGCAGATCGATGACTGCCTTAGGTTACGGCGTGATGCTAGGTTTCTTTTTGTTGGTGGGTTAAGGCGAGAAGAAGAGGGATTACATCGTGCATTCCAGTACACGAAAACCAGGCATCATCGCGATCGCGCTGATCATGATGATGGGCGTGCTATCGGTAGTGTCACCGGCCCAGGCGGCGGACGACGTCACATCGGAAGATCTGGCAAAGCCGCTTCGATGGCAGACCTGTTATGAGGAGGAATCGGAGTTTTCCGGCGCTGCGTTCGAGTGCGCAGACATCCGACTTCCGCTCGATTACGACCGACCCTTCGGCAGCACCGTCGAGGTGGCAATGGTCAGGATCCCGGCCTCCGACCCGGAAAACCGTGAAGGGGCGATTCTTCTGAACCCCGGTGGTCCTGGTGGCTCCGGCATCGACTTTGCCCTCGGCTTCGGTCCGGCCGCTGGCTTTGTGCTCGGCGAGGAGATCCCGGCCAAGTTCGACATCGTCGGCTTCGACCCCCGTGGCATCGCAGCGAGCTCTCCGGTTCGCTGCTTTAGCAACCTGGATCGGGCTTTCGAGCATTCACCGCCGGTCGCTTTCCCGCTGACCGCATTCGAAGAGGCGCTATTTGAAAAGTCAGACCGAGAACTTGCCAAGGCCTGTCGCCGTTGGCCACAAGCTCGCCGCATCGGTCAACACGTTTCAACTGCAAACGTCGCCCGCGACATGGACGTCATCCGAGCCAGCATGGGTGATGAGCAGCTGAACTTCCTTGGCCTGTCATACGGCACCTACCTCGGCACCGTATACGCCAACCTGTTCCCCGAGCGGGTGCGTTCGGTAGTAGTCGACGGTGTGCTCGACCCGGTTGCATGGATCAACCTCGACGCTGAGATTCCGTTCTCTACCGCCTTGAAGTCCGACGTTGGAGCGGCCGACACCCTGCAGGAATTCTTCACCCAATGTGACGCGGCGATGCCCGGCAACTGTGCTCTGGCTCCGAATTCAGAGGAACGGTTCGACGCCATCGCAGAATCACTGCGAGAGGCTCCGGTGGAGTTCGTCGATCCGGGGACTGGAGAAGTGTTCTTCGTCTCATACCAGGACGTAATCGGTACAACGCTGAGCATCTTGTACAGCGCGTTCGACTACGCGTTCCTGGCGTTCATCCTGGCTGACCTTGAATCGGTCATCGAGGGCGCTGAGGGAGCCTCGCTGTCCGCCGAGAGTCTGGCATTCGCTCCCGAGCCGTACCAGAACTTCGCCGAGGGTTTCCCAGCGGTTGCTTGCTCAGACTCGTCGAACCCGACTTCCTATCAGGCCTGGTCTGATGCGGGTAACGCCGCTGAGGCTGAGAACGGCTACTTCGGACAGCTGTGGACCTGGGCTTCATCGCCCTGCGCTCTATGGCCGTTCCAAGACCGTGACCGTTACGTAGGCCCGTTCACCGCCGAGACCGCTAACCCGGTTCTGGTGATCGGTAACTTCTACGATCCGGCCACTCGCTACGAGGGTGCAGAGGCCGTACGGTCACTGCTGCCAAACTCGGCTCTGCTCAGCGTCGATGTTCCCGGGCACACCTCGCTTGGGTTGAGCTTCTGCGCTGGTTTCGTCACCGGTCAGTATTTGCTCGACCCGGCGGTGGCATCGGTAATCGACGGCGAAACATGTCCGGCAGAGTTCAATGCCTTCGACGTCGTCGCCCCGCCTCCTCCTGATGAGGTCGGCGGCCTTGATGCCGACGCAACCTCAGAGTTGATGAGCGTGCGACGGACCATCATGGAAGAGGTAGCAGGAGCACCTTCCCGCTAGCCCACCCTGAGCGGCGACGGCTATAGACGTCCGGCGTTCCAAAAGAAGTAACGATGATCGCCGCGCACCCCCGGGTGCGCGGCGATTGTCGTTTCACCGCCGGTCGATTCGGTGCAGAACCGGCGGCTACCTATAGTGGCTCCGTGAACGTCAACGAAGCGGTTGCAGCCCGTAAATCCATCCGAGCTTTCCTCGACACACCTGTCGACGATGACCTGGTCATCGACCTGCTGAAGCGCTCGTCTCGGGCTCCTTCTGGTGGCAACGTGCAGCCGTGGAAGATCTACATGATCGGCTCGGCCGCCATGCCAGGCTTCCATGAGTTTCTCGGTAAGCAAGAAATCGAGCGGCCGGGCTATCAGATCTACCCCGCCGACCTCTGGGAGCCTCACCGCACAAACAGGTTCAGTGTCGGCGAGCAGATGTACGAACTGCTGGGGATCGCCCGCGACGACAAGGCGGGCCGTCTGGCCAGACTGGCCCAGAACTACCAGTTCTTCGGTGCCCCTGCCGCCTTCTTCTGCTTTGTCGACCGCAGGATGGGCCCTCCCCAGTGGTCTGATCTCGGCATGTTCCTACAGACCTTCATGTTGCTGGCGGTTGAGGCGGGCCTCGACACCTGCCCTCAGGAGGCCTGGGCCATGTGGTCGCAGTCGGTCGCCGAGTTTGTCGGCGCCGGGGACGATGAGATGTTGTTCTGCGGTATGGCGATCGGTCATCGAGACCCTGACGCTGCGGTCAACTCCCTGGACAGCGAACGAATGCCATTCGAGCAGTGGGCCACCGTGGTGCAGCCGTGAGGCAGCCACAGCTTCTGACGGACATCAGAGCAACGGACTAAGATCAGCGCTATGGCACGCAGCTGGACTTCGATGGAGGACTTTGAAGACTTCCTCAATGCAGGGGGCATTGTCGAAGCCGACGATGACATGCCCGCCGAGTACCGCAAGGCGGTTTTCCGGTTTATCGAGCTGCACGCCAACTCCGAGCTCATGGGTGGCCTGACCGAAAGAGACTGGATCCCTCGCACCCCTGGTTTACGCCACAAAATGGCCGTGCTGGCCAAGACCCAAGACGAGATTGGTCACGCCCACCTGCTCTACATGGTGGCGGCCGACATGAAGCTCAAGTCGCGGCGCGAGATGATCGAAGATCTGTTCGCTGGCAAGAGCCGCTTCCACAACGTCTTTCACTACAAGGCCAAGACCTGGGGTGATCAGGTAGCTATCGCTTTCCTGGTCGACGCCGCGGCTCTGGCCAGCCAGCAAGCGGTATTCAAGAACTGCTCCTATGGGCCGTACAAGCGGGTTCTGAAGCGCATCATCTCCGAAGAGGGCTTCCACATGCGCTTGGGCGAGGACCGAATGCTGCGGATCGCCGGCGGTACCGACGCCCAGCGAGCGATGTTCCAGCAGTCGATCGACGACTGGTGGTGGCCATCGCTACAGCTATTCGGCCCCGATACCAAGCCAAACGATCTCCTGCTGCGTTGGCACATCAAGTCGGAACGCAACGAGGTCCTGCGGGATCGTTGGGTACAGAAGTTTGTGCCGATGCTGCAGAGCTACGGATTTACGATCCCCGATCCGGGTCTCAGCTACGACGACGAAGCCGGGCACTGGATCGCTGGCCCCATCGACTGGGAGCCGCTGAAGAAGACGCTGGCCAACGGTGGGCCCGATTCGGCCCGCCGCATCAGCGACGCCGCGGGAAATTGGCAGCGCACCGCCTGGGTGCGGCGGGCGATGGAGCGGCCGCTTCTCGAGAAGGCGATGGCCGAGTGACGGCTCCGCTTTCGAGGGCCAGATCCAACGTTCCCGTCGACGAGGCCGCGGTTCACGCTGCGGTCGCGTCGGTCGATGACCCCGAATACCCCGGTATATCGATCGTCGATCTCGGACTACTCGAGACACTTGATATCGAGCTGCTAGATGTCGAAGAAGCTGAGCGTGCTGTCGGCTCGACTCGTTGTCGAGTCACCGTCGGCCTTGTACCGACGTTTTCGGGTTGCCCTGCACTGGCCGTTATCGCTGAAGATGTCTCGGCAGCAGTGGCCGCCCTGCCCGGCGTGAGCGCAGTCGAGGTTCGTTGGCTGGCGACCCCGGTATGGTCGCCCGATCGAGTGAGCCACGATGCTCGGCAGATCCTTGCCGACTCGTTCACCGTCGCAGTTCAGATCAATGGGCTGCAGGTCGGTAGCCAGCGGTCGGGGACACAAGCTAGTTGTCCTCGCTGTGGTGAGCTAACAAACGAACAGTCGATGTTTGGCCCCAGTCGATGTCGTTCGGTCCACCGCTGCAGCGGCTGCGGTGAGGCCATCGAAGTTCTTCGAGCCTGAGAAAAGACCGCCCGGCGGGTGACAGAAGGGAAGGGCAACACCGCAACATGCCGACCTATGAAGTGTTCCTAAAAAAAGACGGCAAGGACGAGTACCGCCACGCCGGCGCGCTCGATGCCGCCAACGATGAGTTGGCCATGGTGCTCGGTCGCGAGTGCTACGTACGTCGAGCCGAAGGTGATCGCATCTGGTTGGTCAACCGGGCCAACGTGATCGACGCCGATCCTGAGTACCTGGAACCAAACGCCGATAAACCCCACCGCCACCACGGTGGTGAAGCCGTCGCCGCCCACCGCAAAGCGGAGCGAAACAAGACATCGGAGAAATCGGCCGAGTGAATGAAACAGTGAGCGAAATCAGTACTGCGGCCAGGGAGTTCATCCTGGCGTTCGCCGACGACGAACACTTGATGGGCCAACGACACACCGAGTGGATCGGTGTCGCCCCGTTTCTAGAGGAAGACCTAGCATTCGCCAGCATCGGCCAGGACGAGCTTGGCCATGCGGCCGCTCTCTACGCGCTGCTGGTCGGCGACGATGATCGGGAGATTGATCGACTGGCGTTCCGCCGCCCAGCCGAGGAGTACCGTTCGTGTTGGTTGGTTGAGTACGAGACAAACGAGTGGGCTGAGACCATGGTCCGCCACTGGTTCTATGACTCCGCTGAGCGCCTCCGCTGGGAGCTGCTGGCGGGCTCATCCAACCCCGAGGTGGCGGACCTGGTGGCCCGAGCCCAGCGAGAAGAGACGTACCACCGTCGTCATAGCGACGGTCTGCTCGACGTGCTGCTAGCCGCTGACGAATCTCGGCGCCGTATCGAGTTCGCCGTCACCACCATGTGGCCGCTGGCGGTTGCCATGTTCGACAGTGTCAACGGCGAAGCTGAACTGGTGGCAGATGAATTCATCTCTGAACCATGGTCCGAGCTGTTCCCCGCCTGGCAGAGCTTGGCGGTGGAGCGTTTCCCAACCGTCGACTTTGAAAAAATTGACGCTGGCATTTACCGTGACGCCCAGGCTGGCCGCACCGAGCGGCACGACGATTTCGAGACTGTTTACGATCGGATCCGCGAAGTGATAAAAGACGACCCAGAGGCGATCTGGTAGATGAGCATTCTCCAGTCAAATATCGATGTCAGGAGCGAGACCTACCTGAGCAATCGCACCGCGATGGAGGCCCAATTGGCGGCTTACCATCAGCTGGTCGCGCAGTCGGTCGCCGGTGGCGGCGAGAAGTACGTGGAGCGGCACCATAAACGAGGGCGCCTGCTGGTTCGGGAGCGTATCGAGCTTCTCGTCGACCAGGATGCGCCGTTTCTCGAACTTTCGGTCACCGCCGGAGCCGACACCGAATTTGCGGTCGGCGCCGCGGTCGTTACCGGTATCGGCCAGATCGCGGGAACCGAGTGCGTGATCCTGGCTAACGACCCAACGGTTCGTGGCGGATCCATGAACCCCATCACCGTCCGCAAGATGCTTCGGGCCCTCGACATTTGCGCTGAGAACCGTCTTCCCATGGTGTTCCTGGTCGAATCCGGCGGCGCTGACCTGCCGCATCAGTTGCAGCTCTATCTCGGTGCGGGGGAGATCTTTCGTAACATCACCGCCCTGTCGGCGGCCGGTATCCCCACTATCTCTCTGGTGTTCGGCAGCTCGACCGCCGGTGGGGCCTACCTGCCCGGCACTAGCGATTACGTGGTCATGGTCGACCAGCAGGCCAAGGTGTTCCTCGGCGGCACGCCGCTGGTCAAGATGGCCACCGGCGAGGATGCCGACGAGCAGGAGCTCGGCGGTGCAGAGATGCACTCGACCGTCTCCGGCGTGTCCGACTATTTTGCGGCCGACGAACATGATGCTCTCCGGCTCGGTCGCTCGATCGTGGCTGGCCTTACCTACCAGAAGATGGGGCCCGAACCCGACCGGGCGGTGCAGGCTCCCCGCTATGACCCAGACGAAATCTTGGGCATCGTCTCCGCCGACCTCAAGGTGCCGTTCCCGGTCAAAGAGGTTTTGGCCCGGGTCGTCGACGACTCCGAATTCGATGAGTTCAAGCCACGCTACGGACCCAACCTGGTCACCGGTTTCGCTCACCTTCATGGCCGATCGGTTGGCATTCTGGCCAACGATCGTGGCGTGCTGCTGAACGAAGATGCCAACAAGGCAGCCCAGTTCATTCAGTTGGCCAACCAGGTCGACACGCCGCTGCTGTTTGTGCAGAACGTGACCGGCTACATGGTCGGCACCGAGTATGAGCAGCGGGGCATGGTCAAACACGGCTCGCATCAGATCAACGCAGTTACCAACAGCACCGTGCCTCACCTGACCGTGCAGATCGGCGGCTCATACGGCGCCGGCAACTACGGCATGGCCGGACGGCCATACAACCCGAGGTTCCTGTTCGTCTGGCCAAACGCCAAAACGGCGGTGATGGGCGGCGAGCAACTGGCGGGCACACTGTCGATCGTGGCCCGAGCGTCGGCCAAAGACCGTGGGCTCCCGTTCGATGAGGAAGCCGACGCGCTAAGAACGAAACAGATCGAGGACCAGATCAACCATGAGGAGCAGGCTGCGGTGATGTCGGGTCAGCTCTACGACGACGGGTTGATCGACCCTCGCGACACCCGAGATGTGCTGGGGGTCGCTCTGTCGGCCGCGATGACAAACGAATGCCGAGGCCAACGTGGCTACGGCGTGTTCAGGATGTAGGAGAGAAGATGTCGGAACTCCTACCTCAAAGCGGTGCCGGAATCGAGCGCCTCCTCATTGCCAACCGCGGCGAGATCGCTCGCCGAATCATGCGAACCTGTCGAGAGTTGGGCATCGAAACCGTCGCCGTCTACTCCGATGCCGACGCGGACGCGGCCTTCGTTCAAGACGCCGATGTTTCGGTGGCCCTCGGTGGCAACACCCCCGCCGAGTCGTACCTACGGATCGATGCCATTCTCGACGCCGCAAAACGTACCGGCGCCGATGCGGTGCACCCGGGCTACGGATTCCTGGCCGAAAACGAGCTGTTCGCCTCCTCGGTCGCCGATGCTGGCCTGATCTTCGTCGGCCCGACGGCTGAGGTGATCGCGGTGATGGGTTCAAAACTCGAAGCCAAGAGCCGCATGGAGGCAGCGGGAGTCCCTCTGTTGCCGTCGGCCGATCTGACCGGCCTCGATGACGCCGAGATCTCTGCCGCCGCGGAGCGGATCGGCTACCCGGTCCTGATCAAGGCTTCAGCCGGTGGTGGCGGGCGTGGCATGCGGATCGTCGAATCGCCTGCAGACCTGGCCGAAGCGGTGGCTGGCGCCGGCCGAGAGGCCACCTCAGCGTTTGGTGATGGCACCATCTACGCCGAGCGTTACGTCTCGCCGTCTCGCCACGTCGAGGTGCAGATCTTTGGCGATAGCAGTGGCCGAGTGGTGCATTTCCACGAACGGGAATGCTCGATCCAGCGTCGCCACCAGAAGATCATCGAAGAGGCGCCGAGCGCCTCGCTGGACGACGAGACCCGGCAGGCTCTACACGCCGCCGCGGTCTTGGCCGGTGAAGCGATCGGCTACACCAATGCCGGCACGGTCGAGTTTCTTCTCGGTCCCCGGGTTGATGGACGTTCGGAGTTCTACTTCCTCGAGGTCAATACTCGGCTGCAGGTCGAGCACCCGGTTACCGAAGCGATTCTCGGCGTCGATCTGGTTCGACTTCAGCTAGATGTGGCCGCCGGGGGAGCGGTGCCAGCGCAGTCGCAGATCGGTCCGGTCAACGGCCACGCCATGGAAGCCCGGCTGTACGCCGAGGATCCAACAAAGGATTACCTCCCGTCGACCGGAACCGTGCGAGCGTTCTCGGTCCCGGACAACGTGCGACTCGATACCGCTATCGATTCTTCCGCCCCTGCATCGTCCACTGCATCTTCCAATGGGTCGCCTACGCCGGCTGGCGAGATCTCGCAGTTCTATGACCCGATGATGGCCAAGGTCATCAGCCACGGTCCGACGAGAACCGCCGCGGCCAGGCAACTGGCTTCGGCGTTGGCGGCAACGGTTATCGATGGCATCGCCACCAACCGTGACCTGCTGGTCCGAACACTGCGCCATGGCGAGTTTCTGGGCGACGATGGCGACAGCGACTTCCTGGTCAGGAACCCGCCGATTGAGCTTGGCCGACCTCTGGTAGAGGGTGACGACCTGGCGTTGTCGGCAGCTGCCGCCGCGCTGGCTTTCCAGGTGCGACGTCGGCACAGCGATGCCCACACCGGAGCGGTCAGCACCGGCTTTCGAAACGTAGTAACCGTCCCTCAACGGCTGTCGCTTTCCCTTGGCGAACAACGGCTCGAGGTCGGCTACCTGTTCGAGCGGGGCTCACTCGTCAGCCTGGAGGTTGATGGCGTTGCCCTCGGCTCTCCGAAGCTGCATTCGGCCAGCGCGCAGCGAGTCGACCTTGCGGTCGATGGGGTCCGCCGACAGTTCGATATCGGCGTGGTAGGTGGTCGGACCGAGACGGTGTCGGTCATCGGGCCAGCAGGGGCGGTGACCCTGGTGGTCGAGCCCCGCTTCGCCGAGCCTGAGCTGACGGTCGATCCCGGTTCGACGGTGGCAACCATGCCGGGGACCATCGCTGCGGTCAACGTCAGCCCCGGCGACAACGTGGTCGAGGGCGATGTGCTGCTGGTCATGGAGGCCATGAAGATGGAGC
>JBOEHD010000142.1:0-19135 GCA_050633745.1 Acidimicrobiales bacterium | reverse complement strand
CCGAGTTCGAACTCGTCGGCGTCGGCCACATCGACCACCGTCTCGATCAGCAACCGAGACGTTGACGCGGTAAGGATCGGCCCACCGGAGACCACCGCCGCTCCGTCAGAGACCAGGTGGCTTTCGACCTGTCGGCCCGAAGGCACCAAGAGGTAGTAGACGCTTTCGGCCTGCCCGGTCACCGGCAAGCCGGTTGCTGTTTGCCAGCGTTCGACCGCGGCGGCTGTGACGTCGGTTACCACGCCATCCACGGTCATTTCGTCATTCGGGTCATAGCCATCGTCTGCCAAGGCTTGCTCGAGTTCGGTAAAGGTGAACGAGCCGCTGACCAGCACCGCAGCAACCGGGTCGAGGTCGACCAGCGCCACCACCGGCTCATCGTCGACCGTCAGCAGAACAGAACCGTGCTCGATCGCCATCCCGATCGGGGCCAACGATCCGACGACACCATCGGCCGTGGCCACGACATCGGTGGTCGCTGACCGGGGAGTGACGGTAGCGAGCACCCCTGAGGCCGCGGCGCCGACGACCGGAGCGGTACTCACGATCGACGGTCCTTCTACAATGGCTACCGAGTTCTGGGCGATTCGACCGGTGACCTCAGCCCCGATCGCTTCCTGCCAGCGCTCAACCATCGCCTCGGTGTTTGCCGTGTAGGTCTGGTCGATATCTACCGTCTGATCGGGGTCATACCCGAGGGCCGCCAGGTTGGCTTCGATCTGGAGCACGTCGAGGCCTTCGCTTCCTTCGGCCAGGTCCCGCCACATGGGGGTAGCACCAAACAGCGCAACCACAGGCTCGTTGTCGATCAGGGCGATCACGTCGCCCCGCTCCAGAGTTTCGCCGAGCGCCGCAGCTGCGGTGACGGTCCCACCGGAGCCGGCGACGGTAACCGTGTCGCCGTAGCCGAGTGTTCCCGACCACTCCACCTCTTCCAGCAGGTCACCAAGCACGACCGATGCCGAACCGAGCACAACGTCCTCTTCGGTTGAGATGTCGCCACTGCCGTCATCGTCGGTGAGAGTCATGGCACCCCAGGTACCGGCCGCTCCGAGTGCCGCGCCGACGAGAAGTATCGGCCATCGTCGTCGTTTGCCTGCCAGGTCAGCGGCGGCCAACGCCGCTGCCGCCTCGGACGACATGTTGTTGTTGGCGAGCCCTGCGGGGCTGGACTTCCCGTTCGATCCGATGGGAGGCGGCACCTGGCCTGCGGCTAACCCGGACTCATCAGTCTGAGAGTTGGCGACCTGTGGTTCAAGGGTTGAGTCGGTCATCTCTAGCCCCGACCCTGGCCGATACCGGCAGCAGCAAAAGCTTCGTCGACGATCGGGGCGCAGCCATCGATTGTCTCCTGGACGTCGGGGTCTTCGTAATCAAGCCCAAGACCAGTTGCGAATCGAGCCGATGGATTGCCGAAGCCCTGCTGCCGCTGCCCACGACCGCCCTCACCAGCATCCGCATCAGTATCGGCATCAGTATTGGCATCAGCCGCACCGGCGTTCCCGCCGGCACCTTGACCACCTCCGCCCGCTCCTGGCCCCTGAAGCGTCAGGTCGCCAACGTCGTAGCCAGCATCCCGAACACACTGTGAGAAGTCGAGCAGCGCATCCTGGATCTCCGGCGACTCGAGAGCTTGGCCTCGACCGCCGCCACCGAACCCGGTCTGTTCCAGGATCTCTCGGCAGCCGTCCATTGCTTCACGGAAGCCCTCATCGCCGGGGTTGACGCTCTGGAAGGCGGCCCGCAACTCGATGTTGCCGTCGGCATCGACGGAGAGATCGGGGAAGTCGAGTCCCTCATCACGCATACATTGGGAGAACTCCAGCGCCGCTTCGTCAGCGGACAGCTCACCATCAACGTCATCCGGTGTGATTGCCCCCGCGGCATCGCCCACCGCTGAGGTATCAGCCTCGAGGGTGGCGATTTCCGACGTTGCCTGTTCTGTGCTGCTGCAAGCTGCAAACGCCAGCACAGCGATTGCGATCGGCAGCCGGGGCAAAAAGCGCAGAAGTGGTGATAGCGATAGTGAGACCATGAGGGGACTATCGCCGTCGATTGTTATGACCGCGTTAGCGACCTGTGGCCGTGCTGTTGCGGTTTCTGGCCTAGACGGGTGTTAGGCCTAGGCAGCTGCTAGCGCCTAGGGGCGGGCGTATCCGGTGACGTGGTCCGGGGTATCGACATCGAATCGCATCGATGGGTCGGTGACCGGGGTGCCGTAGGTGGTCTCGATCGGCAAAACGCCTGCCCAAATCGGCAGCTCGTAGTCTTCGTCCTCATCGACCGGGGGCCCGCCTCGAACCTTGGCCGAGGCTTCGGTAATCGGCAGCCGCAGTATCGATGTGGCCTTGACCTCTTTGGCGGTCATCTCCCGCAGGTAGGGGATCCGACCGGGGACCAATCGCTCGACGAGCGCGTCGAGCACTTCGGCCTTTTCATCCTCCGGCACGACCTCGGGTTGCCCGAGGATTACGACCGAGCGGTAGTTCATTGAATGATGGAGCGCTGACCGAGCCAGCACGAATCCATCGACCAGGGTGATCGTGACGCAGACCTCCTGCATCTTCGCTGAGCGAAGCATGCGGCTCGCGGGGGAGCCGTGGAGAATCAGTTGGTCGTCGATCCTGACGTGCAGCGTCGGGATCACCATTGGCATGCCGTCTTCGACGGTGCCGACGTGACAGATGATCGCCTCGTCGATGATCGGATCGATGACCGACCGGTCGTAGTGGCCACGTTCAGCGATTCGCTTCACCGTGGTTCGATCGGTCTTGGTTTCTGAATTGGTCTCGCTCATCAGCCTTGAGTCTCACTTCCGTTTTGTCCGGCCTGTTCATCTGTGTCGTCTGCGGTGACGAGGTCGAAACCTTCATCGAGCCAGCCGGTAACGCCACCGATCATCTTTTTGACCGGCCGTCCCAACTCGGCCAGCCGCAGTGCGCCTCTGTCGGCACCATTGCAGTGGGGGCCGTTGCAGTAGGTGACGAAGATCGTGTCGTCCGGGAACTGAGCCAGGTTGCGCTCGACGATGCGACCGTGTGGCAGGTTTACCGCTCCAGGGACATGACCGGCGGCGAAGGCATCCGGCGAACGCACATCGAGCAGCACGAAGTCTTTCTGACCGTTTACGGTTGAGCTGTGCACGTCATAACAATCCGCCTCGAAGGCCAAGAGGTTGGCGAAGTGCTGTGCCGCGGCCTCGGATGGGGCGGGGGCAATAGCCGTGACCGCTGACTGATCGGTGTGCAACTTCATGCTGTTTCCTTTCGGGTGACCACGATTTGGGTTGTGTACTGAAGGCGATTGACCTACATTGTATTATTACAAAGAATGTACTAATACAAATTGATGTTTGTATTAGTTCGTTCCAGACAAGGTAGCGGACCATGCCCGAACAAAGCAACAGAGTTGATCCGAGTCACAGCAACAGAGTTGATCCGGATAACAGCGGCCTGGCCGACTCGGCGCCGAAGAATGCTTCCGAGGTGATGACCGAAATCGAACGACGGATCACCAAGGGCGAGCTGAGCCCGGGCGCCAGGTTGCCGCCGGTGCGGGCCGCAGCCGCTGAGTTGGGCCTTGCGCCAAACACCGTGGCCACCGCCTATCGCCAGCTACAGGACCGAGGGCTGGTCTTTGGCGACGGCCGCCGAGGCACCTTTGTGTCGGACCGTCCGACCACGGCCCGCTCATCGGACCAGCCGGTCGCTGCCGGCCTTGTCGATCTGACGACCGGCAATCCCGATCACAGCCTACTGCCGCCGCTCGAGCCGGTTTTGCGAGCGGTGTCTGCCGATCACATTAACTATGGCCACACCCAGATCGATGCTGACCTTGCCGCGGTCATGGCTGCCGACATCGAACCCGATCTTCGTCGGGTGGGGGTCGACCGAGTCGAGGCTGGCGAGACCATGGCCATCGTCGGCGGCGCCCTCGATGGCATGGAGCGCACGCTCAACGCTCACCTCCGTCCCGGTGATCGAGTAGCCATCGAGGACCCGGCGTACACCTCGGTGTTGGATCTGCTGACCGCCATGAACCTCCGGCCGGTCCCGATGGCCCTCGACGAGTATGGCGTGCTGCCTGCCGAGCTGGAACGGGCACTGGTCGACAATGCGGCAGCGGTCATCATCACGCCCCGAGCCCAGAACCCGACCGGCGCGGCCTTCGACCAGGATCGATCTAACGCCCTTAGCGACATCCTGGGCCGTCACCCCGACACGCTGGTCATCGAGGATGATCACGCCGGTCCGGTTGCCGGGCGGCCGTACTACGGGACCGTCCCCGAAACGACGGTGCATTGGGTGGTCATTCGATCGGTGGCCAAGTCCCTCGGCCCCGACCTGCGGTTGGCCTGCCTGGTCGGTGATAGCACCACGGTTGGCCGGGTGATCGATCGTCAGTTACTTGGGACCGGTTGGGTTTCCCACATTCTGCAGCGAACCGTGGCCGCGCTCTTGCTTTCGCCAAGCATTACCGAGACGCTGGAGGTGGCTTCAGCGACCTACACCGCTCGTCGGGAACACTTTGTGGCGTTGCTCGAATCGGCTGGGCTGCCGGTGGTCGGCCGCTCGGGGCTTAACGTCTGGGTGCCGGTGGCAGACGAGGCCGAGGTGGTGGCGGGCATGCAACAGCGAGGATTCGCGGTGCGATCGGGCGCCCGATTCCGTCAGAGCGCAGGCCCGGCCATCCGGGTGTCCACCGCGTCGAGCGAAATCGAGATCCTTGGCGACGCCGCCGCGGCGCTGATCGAAGTGGTCGGCGGAGGCGCGCGCACTCGCTCGGTCTAGATCGCCGGAGTCTGTGCTGTCTGGAGTCCGGGACCTTAGCCATCTATCCTTTCGCACAGCACAGCCGATAAGAGGAGATTTGCTTCATGTATCCAGGCACCTTCGCCGAGACAACACCGGACAAGGCGGCCGCCATCATGGCTGGCAGCGGCGAGGTTTTGACGTACAAGCAGCTCGACGATCGCTCTAACCAGCTTGCTCAGTTGCTCTGGGCCGCAGGGCTACGTCCTGGAGATCACGTTTCGATCTTCATGGAGAACAACCTTGAGTATTTTGAGTGCTACTGGGCGGCGATTCGCTCTGGCCTCTACTTCACCACGATCAACCGTTATCTGCAGCCGGACGAGACCACGTACATCCTGGAAGATTCCAACTGCAAGGCGCTGTTCACGTCATCAAAGATGGCCGAGCTGATGGTTGGCATCCCAGCGCTGGCACCGAACGTCGAGGTGCTGCTCAGCGTTGGCGGCGGTGTCGACGGTTTCGATGACTACGAGACAATGCTGGCTCAGTACCCGGCCGAGCGTCTCGAACGTCAGCCTGAGGGTGGCACGATGCTCTACAGCTCGGGAACCACGGGAAGGCCGAAGGGCATTAAGCGACCCCTGCCTGGTCTGGAGATCGACGACCCGGAGGGCATCAATGGTGTGACCATGCTGGCTTCGGGCTTGTTTGGGGCTACCGCCGATGCGGTCTACCTTTCACCGGCGCCGCTGTACCACTCGGCGCCGCTGGGGTTCAATACTTCGTTCCAGTCGCTTGGGGCCACCACCGTCATCATGGAGCGGTTCGATCCGCTCGATGCGTTCAAGTACCTCGAAGAACACAAGATCACCCATTCGCAGTGGGTGCCGACCATGTTCAGTCGCATGCTCAAGCTCCCACCAGAACAGCTCAAGGGCTACGACTGGAGCAGCCACAAGGTGGCGATTCACGCCGCCGCCCCTTGTCCTGTCGAGGTGAAGAAGCAGATGTTCGAGCTCTGGGGCCCGATCATCTATGAGTACTACGCCGGGACCGAGCTCAACGGTTTTGTGTTCTGCGGGCCGGAGGATTGGCTGGCCAATCCTGGGACGGTTGGCAAGTCGATTCTCGGCACCATCCACATCTGCGACGAGATGGGCAACGAGTTGCCGAACGGCGAACCGGGCACGATCTACTTCGAACGGGACCAGATGCCGTTCGACTACCACAACGCTCCAGAGAAGACCAAGGACTCGCAGCACCCCGAAAATCCGACGTGGTCCTCGCTCGGCGATGTCGGTTATGTCAACGACGAGGGGTTCCTATTCCTGACCGACCGCAAGGCGTTCATGATCATCGCTGGCGGCGTCAACATCTATCCTCAGGAGATCGAGGACTGCCTCATCATGCATCCCAAGGTGGCCGACGTCGCGGTGTTCGGTGTACCAAATGTCGACCTCGGCGAAGAGGTAAAGGCAGTCGTCCAGCCGGCCGATGGTGCTGAGCCAAACGACGAGCTAGCCAAGGAACTCTTGGCCTACGCCGCTGAACACATCGCCAAGTTCAAGGTCCCTCGTTCGATGGACTTCCGAGATGAACTGCCTCGACTGCCGACCGGCAAGCTCTACAAGCGCCTTCTGCGCGACGAGTACTGGGGCAACAAGAACAGCCAAATCGTCTAGCGGCTCGCGCTGCAGCGCTACGAACCGCACTGCGCGGACATAAGCACCTGACAACACAGGCACAGCACGACATCAGCACAGCAAACCCGAAACCGAAATGAAGCAGGAGAGTCCGATTAATGGAACTGGAAACGATCAACTACAGCACTCGCTCCGGAGTGGCCCACGTTCGGTTCAACCGACCCGAGGGCGCCAACGCGGTTAACCCGACATTCTCGGCCGACCTCCGCAAGGTGATGTTGGAGATCGAGTTCGACGACGACGTGAAGGCAGTTTCGGTTACCGCTGAAGGCAAGGTTTTCTGCGCCGGTGGTGATCTGAAGGAGTTCAACGCCGCCGGGGCCGGGATGCCACGACTGGCTTCAGACATGCTGGTCGATTTCCACGGCGCCATCTACAAGATGAACCGGATTCCCAAGCCCTTTGTGGCCGGCGTCGGCGGCGCTGCCGGTGGTGCAGGGCTTTCCATAGTCAGCGCCTTCGACCTCGTGGTTTGTGGCGAGTCGGCCAAATTCACCATGGCCTACACCAGAGCCGGGGTGACCCCAGACGGCACATCCAGCTACTTCCTGGCCCGCCATGTCGGGCTTCGCCGCATGCTCGATCTGACACTGACCAACCGGGTTCTATCGGCCGCCGAGGCCGAGTCGTGGGGCCTCGTCAATCGTGTCGTACCCGACGATGAGGTCGACTCTGCAACCGCTGAGTTGGCTCAGCAGCTGGCCACCGGGCCGACCTGGGCTACCGGCCATGCAAAGACGGTCATCTACAACGGCTACGAGTCACCGCTTGAGCAGGCCGGCGAGTTTGAGGGCGTCATGATTACAACCGCTATGGCTGGCCACGATGGGCAAGAGGGCGTCGCGGCGTTCGTCGAGAAGCGCCCCGGCAACTTCAACGGGAGCTGATCATGGAACTAGCCGATGTAATGCGCACTACGTTCTCCTGCCGCGACTGGACCGACGAACCCGTCGACGACGCCACCATTCACCGGATCCTCGATGTGGCCCGCTTCGCCCCAAACGGTGGCAATCGACAGGGTTGGCACGTGATCGTGCTCAAGGATCGCGAAACCAGGGAGAAGCTGGTTCCACTGATCAGGCCGACAACTTCGGTTTACGTCGCACAAACCATGGCCGGGGAGTCGCCGTGGAACAGCGTGCATCCAACCTCGGTCGACATCGACGAGGCCATTGCTGCCGATCCCGACTTTCCGGGTTTGGACAAACTGGCCGATGTGCCAGTGCTGTTGGCGGTAACGGTGAACATGGAGCTCGTTGCCAGCTTCGACAAAGATCTCGACCGTGTCGGGGTGATCAGCGGCGCTTCGATCTACCCCTTCGTGTGGAACATCCTTATGGCTGCCCGTAATGAGGGTTTGGGCGGTGTGCTCACGACCTACCTGGCAGGCAAGGAGCCCGAGGCTCAGAAGGTGTTGGGGCTTCCGCCTCATCACGCCGTCGCCGCGCTGCTCCCGATCGGTCACCCGGTCAAGCAGCTGACAAAACTGAAGCGGGGAGCGGTTGAAGAATTCACCACCGTCGATCGTTTCGACGGTCCCGCGTTCACCGGCTAGCAGACGCCAGTCGAGCGAGGAGTCCTGAGGCTAGGCCCGGTCGTCGACGTCATCTTCGTCGTCGGCACCGGTCGATTCTTCGCGTGCTTGGAGGGCCTCTTCTCGCTTGGCCAGTTCGGCTTCCTTCTCAAGCAGCTTGCGCTGGCGTACCGCCAGGGATTCGCCGTCTTCGATCTGCGAGGGGCGTGATGGTTGGGAGCCCGGTCGGCTCCACCCCGGAGAGTCTTCGGCAGCCCCGGAACGTGGCGCGGTGCGGTACGGGTTCGACTGGTACGGCACGGAGCCGCCGGGATTGAGAGCGGCGCCTTCGGCTCGGCCAAAGAACACCCAGGCCACCGCTCCGATGGTCGGAACCATCAGAACCAAGAACAGCCACGTTCCCTTCGACATGTTCCGAACCAACATCGAGTCGGTGAGGATCACGTCGACCAGGGCCCAGAGCCAGAACAGCAGGAGAAAGCCACCGAGAAGCCCGGGGACCAGAAAGAGTCTCGCCATGGTGGTTATCTTACGCTATCCGAGCCGTTGAAACCGGTAAGCAATCTCCACCCCTGAGGCGGGGTCGCTGGGCTCACGACGACACGGCCGTTTGCAGACCATACGAGAGCCGATCGCTAGGCGGCCGGGTAGCGGTGGAACCAGGGCGCTGCCTGCTCCATTTCAGCGGCGAGGGTGATCAACTTGTCTTCTCGACCCATCGATGCCACTACCTGGACTCCAACCGGTAGCCCCGCTTCGGTCCAGTACAGGGGCAGCGAGATCGCCGGTTGCCCGGTGACGTTGAACGGCAGCGTGAACGCACCGATTTGACCGTAGGTCTTGCCGATCTGCCAAGGCTTGTCGTCGGACGGCCACATGTCGGCCGTCTTCATCGGCACGGCGCCAGACGTGGGGGTAAGCAACAGGTCGTAGCCCGACGCCCACTCGACAACCGACTTGGACCACTGCTGCTGCTGATCGTTGGCTTTTGCCAGCTCGGTGGCCAGCATCGTTTTTCCCTTTTGCGCCGCCGCCCAGTTGTATGGCTCCACCTCATCCTCGGTCAGCGGTCTGCCGAGCTTCTCTCCCAGCGCTTCGACTCGGCGAGCCAAGCCTGAAGTCCAGAGCCGGCCGTTGACCATGGAGTCGCCGCCGAGCAAGACCTCCGATGACACCGGTTCGACGATATGGCCCATGTCGCTCAACAAGCCTGCAGCGAACTCGACCGCGGCTACACACTCCGGGTCGACCGGCCAGCGCCCTCCATCGGTGATCATGGCTACCCGCTGCTGCGGGGTGCTAGCACCGACGCACGAAGCAAACGACTGGCCCGGTGGCGGGAGGTGATACAGGTCGGCGTCGGTGGCGCCGTGCACCGCGTCGAGCAATCGGGCGGTGTCGCGTACGGACTTGGTCACCGCCAGCTCCGACAACAGCCGAGAGGTTTCCTCCGGCATCGGCATCGTGCCTCGGGTGGTTTTGAGGCCCACCAGGCCACACCAGGCGGCTGGGAGTCGAGTGGAGCCGCCACCATCGTTGGCATGGGCCAACGCAACCATCCCCGAGGCGACGGCCGCAGCAGCACCACCGCTTGAGCCGGCAGGAGACCGTTCGAGATCCCACGGGTTGTTCGTCGGGCCACAGCTGAGCGGCTGGGTGCTCGGCGAGCTGCCAAGCTCGGGCAGATTGGTTTTGCCTAAGGTGATGAGGCCAGCATCACGAAACCGCGAGCCAAGCTCGGTGTCGGTGTCGCGTCGAAAGTCGACGGCCTTCAGCGCCTGGTTGCCCATCCAGTGGGGGAGTCCGGCCTGGGTGGCGCCGATGTCTTTCAAAAGGAACGGCACCCCGGCGAAGGGAGCGGAGCCCGGCACCTCTCCGGCGGCTCGTTGCCGGGCCTGTTCAAAGTCGGTCCAGATCACCGCGTTGATCGCCGGATTCAGCGCCTCGATCCGCCCGATGGCGTGATCGACAAGTTCCAGGGGAGACACCTCGCCGGCGGTGACCATGTCGGCCTGCGCGGTGGCGTCGAATTCGTGTAGCTCTGCCATAGTGTCACTATCGCGCACCGGCGACAGGACGGCACCTTGGGAAGTTTCAGACAGGCCCGGTAGGCCTCAGAGCATTACTGGCCCGGGGGTGTTCCGGGTGCGAGCCTGCGACAGAGCCTCATCGACTCTGGCCACCAATTCGCCTGCGCTCTCCTGAGGAATGCGAATCGACGAACCGAGCGATACGACGGTGTCGATTTCGACCCCGGCGACGATGTATGGCCGGGTCATGATGGTGTGCAGGCTCTGCATTCTCCCACCCATGATGTCGGCGCCAGCCAGCGTCCGCAGTACCAGCGCAAAGCTGGAGCCGTCGATGGCTGACAGTTCGTCGTAGTCCCGGAGGGTTTCGCGAAGCCGGGCTTGCGCTTCTTCCATCACTTCGAGGTGCACATCTGCCTCGGAACACTCGCCTCCGGCCACGCCTGCGTCGGGACGCGACCGAATCTCGATCACCGCAAGGCACATCGGCTCGGGGTGAGCGAGCGCCTCCTCGAGGTGAGCGATAGCGGAGATATCCACCTTTGTCGGCGATGAATCTGCCATTGATCATGTTTCGGCTTACAGGTCGTACAACTTGAGCACGGCCCGCATCGTTCAACTCGGTTGAAGGCAACGACGGTTAATTCGGTTGAGGACATCGACGATCGGTGTCACTATCTGATCTGTCGACCGCCGCTAGGCGCCGACCTCACATGTTGCGAGGGTCCAATACCGGACCGGGAACAAGAAAGGAGCGTCGCTTTGATAACTCAACCATCGCCGTCACCATGCGATTTCATCCGCACGCTCCGTTTCGGCGATCGGGCGGTTCGTTCGCAGTAGGGCCGACGCCCAGCGACCGACAAACCACCCGAACGCGGCAGACCTACCCGGTTTCGCCGCGCCCATTCAACTTGTAGCAAGGAGATAGACATGCACGGAAACCCTGACCTTTGGTTGCTGGAGTTCCGAGCCAATCAAGGCGAGCTGCACGCAAAGGCAGCACGCCAGCGATTGGGAACAGAGACTCGAAAAAGGCGACCAGTGAATCATCAGCTCAGATCGACCACGGCTTCCGCTCTAAACGCGGCCGCCCAGTTGATCGCACCATCGGCGCTTTGAGGCGCCCAAAATCGGCCGGAGGGATGATCGCCGAGCATCCTTCCGGCTCAGGTCTACTCAGCCTTCAGCGGCTTGCAGAAACCGCTCGATGAGCAGCTCGGCCACGGAGGTCACTTCGTCGGGGGAGACAGTGGTCAGGATTCGCTCCTGATCGGGCATCTCCCAACGGTCGTCTTGGTGATCGGGGCGCGAAACCAGGACCACCGGGATATCGGCGGACCGGAACCCTTCGACCAAGATGATGTCGACCCGGCCGCAAAACAGCGCCGCAGCCTGGGCTAGCGATGGGCCCTCATCATCTTCGCCGAACCAAGCCAGCTGATTGCGGCCCATCAATAATGTTGACGAAGCACCAGCCTGACGAAGCCGCCAGGAATCTTTACCTTCGGTGTCGAGTTCGATGCGGTGGGCATCGTGTTTGACGGCCCCAACCCGGTAGCCACGACCGGTCAACGCACCGACGACACCCTCGAGCAGCGTGGTCTTCCCGGTGCCCGACGGGGCAACGAACGAGACCATCGGCGGAACGACAACGGGATCGGTCTTTGCGTTGTCCTTTACCACCGGCGTAGTTTTACCGCCATCACGACCGTTCCTCCAACCTCGCGGTTCTTAATACGGCGGTTCCCAATATGGCGGTTCTAGCTGAACCGACGCTTGGTTACCGCCTTCTCTCGCGGCGGATTCATTACGGATGGTGGATAACGATCGGCGTCGCAGCGCTGATGTTCGCCACGGTCGGCGTCGGCTACTACGGCCTCGCGGTATTCCTCCGGCCGCTCCAGGAGGAGAACGGTTGGTCGACGACAGCTGTTTCCGGGGCGACGGGCATGTATTTCACCGTCAGCGGACTCACCGGCTTTTTCCTCGGACCATACGTCGACCGCCTCGGTCCCCGTCGCTTCATGCTCGGCGGGGTATTGCTGATCGGGCTGTCAGCGGTGACGCTCGGCTTCGTCAGCACCCTGCCTCAGCTCTACGGGGTGTACTTCATGCAGGCGGTGGCGTTCGGTATGGCGGGCTCGGTGTCGGTCAACTCGATCCTGGCCCGCTGGTTCATCACCCGCCGGGCCGAGGCCATCAGCATCAGCGCCACTGGAGTATCGATGGGCGGCATGATTCTCACGCCGGTAGGCAGCTGGATGGTCGGCATCGGCGGGGTCTCCCTGGCCGCACCGGTCCTGGGGGCACTGGTGCTGGCCGTCGGATTACCGATCGTTGCCTGGGTTTTGGTCTGGAGCCCGGCCGAACTCGGGTCGGAGGCCGATTTTGGAAGGCCGAAACCGACCGCCGACGACGATGCGCTGGGAGACGCAGTGCAGCTTCGAGTGTGGTCGCGGGGCGCGGCGGCACGGACAATCCCGTTCTGGGCCATCCTGGTGGCGTTCCTCTTTGTGCTGATGGCTCAAACCGGTTTTTTGCTGCACCAGATCGCGTTTCTCGAAGACCGCTTCGGTTCGCGAGAAGCCGCGGCGCTGGCGTTGAGCACCACCGCGTTTGGAAGCATCGTGGCTCGGCTCATCGTCGGACGGTTCGCCGACCGGGTCGACAAGGTTGTTCTCACCGCCGTTCTGTTCGTGGTTCAAGGCCTGTCGGTCCTGGGGGTGCTGGCGTTCACCAACACCGCGGCGACGTATGGGTTCGTGCTCGTCGTCGGCTTCACGATCGGCAACGTCTATATGATGCAGACGCTGCTGGTGGCCGAGAAATTCGGCCTTGTCTCGCTCGGTACCGTGATGGGAGTAACCGGGCTTGCGGCTCAGGTCGGCTCGGGAGCCGGACCGTTCCTCGTTGGCTGGCTTGAAGATAGGTCGGGCGGTTACGCCATGCCGTTCACCCTTTCGGCAGCTGCCACGCTGGTCAGCGCAGCGGTCATACTGCTGGCTAAGATCCCCGTCGACCGGCACCGACCATCCGCGGCCGAAGTCGACTTAGTGCCAACAGACGATCAGCGTCGATAGCTTAGAGCGCGAGATGGATCTAAACCTTGTTGGCAAGCGGGCCCTCATAACCGGTGGGTCGAAAGGTATCGGCCTAGCCTGCGCTCATGCGTTGGCCTCCGAAGGTGTCAACCTCGCTATCGCTGCCAGGACAGTCGAGCCGCTCAAGGCCGCCACCAAGGCCTTGCGGAACGGATACGACGTCGAGGTCTCCAGCCACTCCTGCGATCTTGGCCGATCCGAGCACCAAGCAGCCCTCGTCGACGTTGTTGGCGATATCGACATCGTGATCAACAACGCAGGCGCCATCCCCGGCGGCACTCTCGACTCGATCGATGAGCAGACATGGCGGGCCGCCTGGGATCTCAAGGTCTTCGGCTACATCAACATGTGTCGCCTCATGCTGCCCCGGATGACCAAACGGGGCTCTGGCGTCATCGTGAACATCATCGGCACAGCAGCCGACCACCCTCAAGCCACATACATCGCCGGAGCGGCGGGCAACTCTGCCCTGGTCGGTTTGACCAAGGCGTTGGGAGCTAGCTCAACGATGTCCGGGGTGCGAGTGGTTGGTATCAACCCTGGGCTGACGTTGACCGATCGTATGGAGAACCTGCTCAGGGAACAGGCCGACCGAACGCTCGGCGATGCCGAGCGGTGGGAAGAGCTGATTCCCGTCGACCCGGTTCCGGCCAGCGCAGAACAAATCGCCGATGTGGCGGTGTTCTTGGCTTCAGAGCGAGCAGACCATATCTCCGGTACCACCATCACTGTCGACGGTGGCGCCAGCGCCCGCTGACCGTAGCTCCACCCTCTGGTCGCAGCTCCGTCTGGATTGATCGAACCGTCGACGGTTCGGCCCGGATTGCCCGATCCTCGCCAAGCTGTCAGGATCTTCGATGTCCTGCAAAACCAGCTCGCACAGGAGAACCGACATGCGTACTCGAATCCAGACAATCGCCAATCTCGAGGCCTGTCTCGACAGTAACGAGGCGCTCATGGATTCTCTGACCCCTGAAGAGTGGGGCGTGCAGTCGCTGTGTCCCGACTGGGACGTGCGAGGCGTCATCAGCCACCTGGCAGGCATCGAATACATGCTCAGCGGTTGGGTTCCCGAGACCGGTGAAACACCGTTGCCGTTCGAAATGGTTGGCGAGTTCGTTTCCAAGTCAGCCGAGTGGTCGACCGAGCAACTGGTGTCGGAGACCAAGTCGATCTTCGCTACCCGCCGGGCCGATCTGGCCGCCACGACCGATGAGTCGTTCGCCGCCCCGTCGATGACTCCGGTCGGGCCGGGCACCTACCACCGGTTTATGGACGTTCGGGTCTTCGACTTCTGGGTTCACGAGCGCGACATCACAACGCCTCTTGGTCGCCAGACAAAAGACGATGGCCCCGCCGCCGAGTGCGCGCTCGACGAGGTCCACATGTCGATTGGCTACATCGTCGGCAAGAAGATCGGCCTACCCGACGGCATGAGCATCAAGTTCAATCTGACAGGCCCGCTCAAGCGCGAGGTTTGCGCCGCAGTCGAGGGACGGGCCGCCGGGGTAGAGCAGCTCGACGACCCGAGCGTCGTTGTCACCACCGACTCAACGACGTTCATCCAGTTGGCCTGCGGTCGCCTCGACCCTCAGGGACCAATCGACGCTGGAAAGATCAGCTGGGACGGCGACGCCGAGTGGGGCGAGAAGGCCGCCCGCAACCTCAAGTTCACTATGTAGAAAGCAGCCCGGAGCCGCTCGATGTAAGGAGCAGGCCAGAGCTGCTCGATTCACCGCAGGTCAAACAGCAAAGGGGAGAAACAGTCCGCTAAGTGCCAAGCGAGCGGCAGCTTCAACCCACGACATCGCTTGTAGGCCAGCTAGTGGGCCTACACCGAGTCGAGCTTGTTGCGAGGTCGCCGGTGGCGTGTGCCCCGGCTGGCGGTCGCACACCGTGCAGGCGAGGACTCCGGCAAGGCGAGCAATCGGGCCGGCGAAACCTCGCTTGAGGGGCCGCCGAACGTCGCGAATCGGGATATTAGGCCCCCTATTTGAACTTGCTGTCACACGATCGATCCCTGAGCGACACGGTCATGACAAAGAGGGCTGCCGGTTGAAACATGAGCCCGGCTTACCGCGGAGCACGTCATAGTCGCCGGATGACAAACCAGCATCGATTCCAGTGGCTACTCCCAGTCCTGATTCTGATTTCGCTCGCAGCCGCAGCTTGTGGCGGCACCGAAACCGCAGCCACGACCGAAAAGACCAGGCCAGACGACGCGACCCAGACCTCCAAGACGGCGCCGACCACCGCGCCGACAACTGCGCCCACCACGGTCTCGACGACCGTTCCAACCACCGCATCTACTACGACAACGACGACAATCCCCACGACGACGACAACGGTCTTCACCTGCGCCGGCCTCTGCGCCAAGATTACAAACCTCATCGAAGACGACGGCGAATTCATCGTTCAGTGGGAGACCTATAACTACGAGCCATCAACGTCGAACTTTCACGCTCACTTCTTCTTCGACGTCTACGATCCGAAGTCCGTGGGCACCAACTTCGCCGAGAACGGCGCCAGCAGCCGCGGATCGTGGCAGCTCACCGATGATCAGCCGTTCTTCACCAAGGGTTCATCGGTAGCGCTGTCCAAGGCCCCGGCCGGGGCGAGGCAACTCTGTGTTGTCGCCGCTGACTCAGGTCATGGGGTGGTCAACCCCGAGAACTTCGAGTGCATCGACCTGCCGGGCATGATGGAAGACGACGCCGATCAGATGGAAGACACCGACACAACCAGCGGCTAAAGCTTCCTAGCAGAGGGCACCGCGCTCAGCCTCGGTGAGGCCATCCGATGGCCACTCGAGGTACTTCGTTCCGGCCAGACCGATGGAGGCGGCGCCTTCATCGACGCCCTGGGCATTGACGGCGCGGAACGTGGTCTGTTGATGCAAGAACTGTCCGAAGTGCCCCGGAGGCACACACTTCTCATCGGTCGTCGAGTTCTCGGTGCTGTAGGTGTTGGACTCCTCGTTTGACCAACCGAGGGTCACACTTACCGACACCTCGGTGCTCACCGGCCCGATATCACCGCCAGCGGTCACCGTCACGCCGACCTCTTTCGAGAAGCTGTCGGTCACGGTGTTTGAACGACCAGTGGTGGCTATCGCAATGACCTTGAACCCGGTCGATCCCTGGCAATTGTCGCGGAACGGGGGCTCCATGTTCGACCATTTGGTTTCCCGTCGCAGCTCGAAGAACGGTGACCGGTCGACGTTGTCGACATGGGTCGAGATAGCGCCCGGCAGCATGGAGAACGGGACTCTGGTCGCCCTGGTGGAGAACGGTTTCGCCAGCTCGGCGGGATCCAGCGGAGTACAGGCGGTGAGCGTTGGGGAGATCTCGCGAGCCGAGTCCTCAAAGACCGGCAGTTCGACGGTCAGGTAGTGACCCTGCGAGCCGTTCACGCTCACGGCCCCGGTATCCATCGCCGTTCGGTTGTTCGGCAGTCGACCTCTCGGTGGGCCAATGGTATTGACCGAAAGATCGCGGTCGCCTCCTGAGCCACCATCATTGGTGATCAACGTGCCCGGCTCGCCTACCGCGGTGTATCGCTCGGCGACACACCGCACGTCGTCAGCACCTGGCTTGGCCACGCTCGACACCACGCCCATGGACGCGAACCCGGCAGGGCAGACCGGCTGCCACACGGCGCCATCGTTGTCGGCCCCGGAACCAGCGTCATTCCAAAGGAACGTGTAGTCGGTAGGCGGAGCCAAAACACCGCTCTGGAGCGAATCGGAGGCCACGACCATCCACCGCTGGTCGGTCGGATTGGCTTGCTGGGCCACGATGAGCGTGCCGAGCGGGAAGTAGCCGGGAGGAGCAATGGGGTGATACATACCGGTATCACGGTCTGCGCCAGAGCCAGCGTCGTTCCAACGGAAGGCGAAGTCGTTCGTGTAGCGGATGAGCAGACCTTCGCCAATGTCCATCGACAGTGGGTCGAAAACGTTGACTCGCACGGTCTCAGTGGCGCCGTTAGCGGTGATAGCGAGATCGCCGGCACAGCTGGCGATGCCACCATTGACCACGACCTCGGACCCCTCGACGGTCGCGGTGAAGCACCCGCCTTCAGCAGCGGTTGCCGCAAAGGCCGCTGGCTGACCATCGAGCCTTGCATCGACCCCAACCGCCTTCCGCCCGGAGTAGGGAACCGAAATCACGGTGAAGGCGACGTCGAGGATCGGCCTGACGGCAGCCGGGTCGAGCTGGGCGGTCCCGTCACCGTCTATCGAGGTGCAGTTTGTCTCACCACGTCCACCGCAGCTGAGGCCGAATGCTTCATAGTCGCTACCTACCTCGGACGCCTGATACAGCTCCTCACAGGCAACACCGTCGCCTCCGGCACACGAGACCCACAGCGCATCGAGTCGCTTGTCGGTACCGGGAGGGGTTGGGATAGCTGCTAGCACCGCTGCGCAGTCGCCGTATCCGTCTCCGAGCCCGGCGCATGTTGCGCCGAACTCCTCATACTCACTGTCGACCTCTGAGGTCTGGTAAAGCTCATCACAGGCAGACGCCTCGCCTGCGGCGCATGACGACCAGAGGGCGTCAAGGGCGTCGTCCTCCCCAGGAGGCTGTGGCCCCACAGAGGCCGTCGACTCGCCGGTTGAGGTGCAGGCAGCACCGAGCAGAGCAAGGCATAGCAGAAGAGCAGTGAACGACTGTCTCATGGATTGTTTCCCCAAGTCCTAGCGAGTGCTGCCGCACGCTATGTCAGTTCATCCAGCCCGAGCCGACGCAAAACACACCGTCACTGCATTGACACTGAGTGACGATAGGGCACAGAAACGCTGCGAAAGTCGGCCTCGCGGCCCTGCCTGCCTCGCCAGTCCAACATCACCGAACGGGTGCATTGGGCCTCGGCTCGAATCGGGCACAACAGCAAGCGACGCATAGGCTTCGATTTCGCTACTTCTCCCTTGGTCACAAAGGTGGCAGTCATTGTGGCCGCATACAGGGCGACTAACTAGCCGTAACCAATGCGGCCACAAAGGGAGTGGGAAGCATCGCGTGCCTGCACCCGCACGGTGTTTCGCAGGAGCGTCCAGGAGATAGACGAGGCGTGGCTCGGTCTAGTCGGAGTCGAGCCGGAAACCGTCGCCGTCTGCAACGAGCAGACCGGCTGTTGGGGTTCCGAAGTGGGTACCGATAACCAAGGTCTGGCCGTCGGCCCACTGGGGGAACATACGCTCCCGAGTGGCCCGTGAGGCAACCGGGTCGGTGTCGAACATCGATGACAGCGACGGGTCGGCCAGCTGCATGGGGTGATGCAGCATGTCGCCGGTAATGACCGCTTTCGCCCCGTCGGACTCGACGACAAGCGAAACGTGACCAGGCGTGTGGCCAGGAGTCGACTCCAGCCACACCGAGCCGTCGTCGGCCTGCGAGATGCTGTGGTCGGGGGAGACCATGTCGACCAAGCCGGCATCCATCACCGGGGCCACCGAGTCGCCGAACGGATCTTCGCCGTCGAACAGGCTCGGCTCGTCTCGCCAATGGCTGTACTCAGCATCGACGAAGATGTAGCGGGCGTTGGGGAACGTCGGCACCCACCGCCCATCGACCAACCGAGTGTTCCAACCCACATGGTCGACGTGAAGGTGGGTGCAGACGACGTGGGTGATGTCTTCTGGCGGGTAGCCAGCCTTGGTCATGTCTTCGAGGAAGGGGCCGTCCAGGTTGGCCCACAGCTCATTGCTGCGTTCCTTGTCGTTGCCGACGCAGGTGTCGACGGCGATGCGCAGGTCGCCAAGCTCAACCACCAGGCACTGGATCTTCTGCAGCAGGTACCCGTCGTCGCTAACGAAGTTAGGGCGGAGCCAGGGGGCCTTCACCGCCCGTTCGAGCACATCGATCTTGCTCATCTTCTTGTACAGAAACCGGGGCGAAGTCGGGGTCTCCGACTCGACGATCGAGGTGACTTTTGCGTTTCCTACGGTCCAGCTCAACATCGCGGTCACGTTAGTTCGCTCCGGCGCCAGGTTCTACTTTCGGGAGCC
>JBOEHD010000141.1:2460-31608 GCA_050633745.1 Acidimicrobiales bacterium | reverse complement strand
CTGCATTCGGTGATGGTTCAGGAACGACGGGGCATGCTGCGGGTCTGGAACCTATCGCTGCTCTGCGCCACATTCTGCCTCACCATTCTCGGCACGTTCCTGACCCGGTCCGGTGTGGTCGAGTCGGTTCACGCGTTCAGCGACGGCCCGATCGGACCCTGGCTGCTGGCATTCTTCGCCGTGACCGCCGGGGGCAGCGTCGGCCTCATCGGTTGGCGAGGCGATCGGCTGCGTTCACCAGGGGCGATCGACGCGCCGCTGTCTCGCGAGGCTTCGTTTCTGGCCAACAACCTAATGTTCGGGGCCTTGGCATTTGTCATTCTGCTCGGCACGGTTTTCCCCCTGATCGCCGAGGCCTACGACGGCACTCGCTTAACGATCGGGCGGCCTTACTTCGATTCCCTGGGTCGGCCCATCGGACTGGTCCTGCTGTTCCTGATGGCCACCGCCCCGGTGTTGCCGTGGCGTAAAGCCTCAACCGAACTTCTATCCAAGCGGCTGTTCTGGCCTGCGGTGGCTGGCGTCAGTGCCATGGCCTTGGCCCTGCTACTGGGCGGCCGCGGCGTCTATCCGATGATTACCTTCGGCCTCGGTGGTTTCGCCGCCGGAGCGGCCACCCGTCAGGTGGTGTTGGCTACCCGACGACAGGGCTTCCGGGGCTTCCTCGGCCGCACCAACGGCGGCATGATCGTGCATATTGGCGTGGTGGCTCTGGCCGTCGGGTTGGCCGCCAGCGAGTCCTACAAGAGCGACCGCACGGTGCAGCTGGACGTGGGGGAGTCGGTGACCATCGAGGGTCACGAGTTCACCTATCTTGAGCCGGGCATCGATGTCGACCTTCGCCAGCTTCGGGTCTACGCGCTGATCGAGATCGACGGCGACGACGTTTACGCTCCGGCGACCACCAGTTTCCGCCAGGTCGGCCAGCGGCCGGTGCCGACACCTTCAGTGCGGTCTAGCTTCACCGAAGATATCTACCTGGTGCTCGACGAAGTCCCAGACCCCGAGAGCGATGCCATCCGGCTTCGGGTGATCATCCGGCCGATGGTGGCCTGGATGTGGGGCGGCGGCGCCCTGATGGCCTTTGGCACCCTGCTGGCCCTGTTCCCCGGCGGCCGCCGCCGAGGTACCGAGCCGGTCTCCGCTCCAGTCGGCGGCCCGGTCGCCAGCTCCGGTCCCGATCCCGACACCACCGAAGACAATCACAGCACCGACAATCAAAGCACCGACAATCACAGCACCGACAATGACACTGCAGGGAATGAAACTGCAGGGAATGACACTGCAGGGAATGACACTGCAGGGAATGACACCGCAGGGAATGAAACTGCAGGGAATGACACTGCAGATACTGAGACCGAGCCTGAACATGTCTGAGGTCATGACGCAGAACGATGGTGGCTTGTCGCCTAACGCCGGCGAGGTTGGTCCGGCCCGCAAGATTTCCATCATCGTGGGGGCGGTACTCATCGGCCTGATCGGCCTGCTGGCGTTTGCCGGTGGTGGTGACGACGACGCCAATGGGGTCAGCGCCCTGCTGCAGCAGCGCACGCCGTCGGTTGCTGGCACGGCGATGAGCGGCGAGCAGTTCGACATCGATGACCACCGCGGTTCGTGGGTTTTGGTCAACTTCTTCGCCACCTGGTGTGCCCCCTGCGTGACCGAGCATCCCGAGCTGGTTGAGCTGGAACAGTGGGGCAAGGAAAACGAACTCGAGCTGGTCTCGATCGTGTTCAACGACCCGGCCGAACGGGTCGAGACCTTTTTCGCCGAGCGGGGCGGGACCTGGCCGGTACTCAACGAGCCCGCGATCCCGGTTGACTTCAGCGTGGCTCAAATCCCCGAGACCTTTGTCGTCTCCCCTGCGGGTCAGGTTGTCCTCCATCTCCAGGGCGGGGTCGAGGCAGATCAGTTGATCCAGTTCATCGAGACCAACTCATGATGTCGGCGGCCACTCGTCGTCTGGCGTGGGTTGGTTTGGCCGTTGCCGCCATCGCCCTGCTGGTCGTCGCCGGACTCGACCAGGGCGGCGTTGAGACCGACGCAGAGCAGATACAGCGCCTGTCCGAGTCGTACGCCTGCCCGGTCTGCAATGGGGAAAGCGTCGCCGAATCGAACGCCGCGGTTGCGGCTACCATCCGCCAGTTCATCTCCGATCAGGTCAGCGCCGGAGCCACTGAGCTAGAGATCAGGGACAGGCTTGTTCAGACCTACACCGCCGAGGTGTTGCTCAACCCACCGGCCGAAGGCATCACCACGTTGATTTGGGTGCTCCCCGTGATGTTCGTCGTGCTCGGTTCTGTCGGTGTCGCCGCGGCGATCACTCGCAGCCAGGGTGCCAATCGTGACGCGTCGGACGAAGATCGGGAACTGTTGGCAAAAGCCCAGCAGGACCGCTCATGACCGGGCCGTTCATGACAGGCCGTCGATGACAGGACAGTCCACAACCAGCGGATCTCGCGGCAAGCACGATCCCGACGCCATTGCCGCCCTTCAGGACCAGCTCGATGTGCAGCTTCGTTCGCTCGATGATCTCCAGGCCGAGTTCGAAGCGGGCGACATGGATGCAGGCGATTACGAGACGCTGAAGGACGATTACACCGTCCGCGTGGCCGACACCATGAGGGCGCTGAATCAGCAGAATGACCTGGCCGGGGGTCGTACAAAGCGTCGGATCAACCCGGTGGCCATCGTCGGTCTCGTCGTCTTCGCCGCCCTCTCGGGTTGGCTGTTGGCTCGCTCCACCGGCGAGCGGGGCATCAACGACATCCTTACCGGTGATATCTCATCAACCAGGCAGCGGGTTTTTGACTGCCAGGAGACCGCGGCGGGCGGCGAAATCGTCGAAGCCCTGCGCTGTTTTGACGACGTGTTGCTGGAAGACCCAGACAACCCCGAGGCGTTGAGCTATCGGGGATGGTATGTGGTGATAACCGCACCGGCCGCCGACGCTGCCGGTGACGCAGGGCAGGCGGCCCAGCTGCTGGAAACCGGCCTGACCTATCTCGATCGAGCGGTCGACATCGACCCCACGTTCCCAGACGCCCGAGCGTTTCGAGCGTCGGTCTATGACCGGCAGGGAAACGGCGCGCTGGCCTGCGCCGAAGTGGCAACACTCATCTCGCTTGACCCGCCGCCGTTCTTCATCCAGCAGACCCAGGGCATCGTCGATCGTAACAACTGCTAGCTAGCTGTTTGATAGCGGCTAGATAACTACCTGGTCGCGGCTGTTCACATAGCGGGCGCTCTGCCAGCGCCCCTGATCGAATTCCATTACCCAGATCGACCCGAGCTCGCAGCCTCGACCGGAGATCTCCGCGCCCAGGCCAGCGACATTCTCGATTAACGAGGGGATGATGTCACCATGGGAGCAGGCGACGACCGACTGATCATCGAGCACCTCTAACGCGGTGCGGGCATCGTCGATGCTTGAGCCCTCCCAAAGGGCCTGGCACTCTTCGACCTCCATGCGTCGGTCGGCAGCCAACGCGGCCACCGTTTGAGCACAGCGAGTAGCGGGGCTGGACAGCACCCGATCGATCGGCTTGTCACCGAAGAGCTGTATCAGCTCGGTTGCCCGGTCGTGACCCTCAGGCGATAGCGGACGGTAGATGTCTCGGCCATCGTGGCTTCGTTGACCGGCATGGGCATGGCGGACCATATAGAGCTGCATGGGATCGACCACGATAGCTACCGATGTCGGATTCTCGTCGCTCTAGATTGCAGTCCAGCCACCGTCGACGAACAGCACCTGGCCGGTGACGTAGGTGGAAGCGCCAGAAGCGAGGAACAGCAGGGCGCCATCGAGCTCTTCGAGCTTGCCCGGCCGACCCATCGGCGTGTTGTCCGTGATGTACGACATGCCGCCGTCGGTACCGAACATGTCAGAGTTCATTTCTGTTTCGAACCACCCCGGAGCGATGGCGTTAACCCGGACACCCTTGCGGGCCCACTGCGAAGCCAGCTCTCTAGTCAGGTTGTGGATGCCACCCTTTGCCGCGGCATAGCCGGGCACCTTAAGCCGACCGCCACCGCCGTTGCCAAGAACCGAGCCGATGTTGATAATCGACCCCGGCTGATCGTTTTCGATCATCCAGCGAGCGGCCGCTCTGGCCAGTTCGTAGGGAGCGATGAGGTTGATTTCCAGCTCTCGTCGAAACTCGTCAACATCGTCGTCGATTGCGGCCAGAACTCGGGAGATACCAGCGTTGTTCACCACCGCGTCGACTCGGCCAAAGGCATCGAGCGCGGCGCTCACCAGGCTTTCAGCCGCCTCGGGTGAGGTCACGTCGCAGGGGACCGCAACCATTCGTTCGTTGCCGTCGACTAATTCCTCTAGCCGATCGGCCCGTCTGGCCGCCACCACAACGTCGGCCCCCGCTGCGGTGAGCAGGTTGGCAAAGCGATGGCCGATTCCAGAACTGGCGCCGGTGAGGATGATTGATTTTCCGTCCAGACGGAAAGCAGAGGCCGGATCAAGCGTCATAGCGATCATCGTGCCAGTATTTCGAGGTGAATCGCGAACTGACGCCCGAAACAATCGGAGCTCCTTCGGCCAATTACGCCTTGGCAACGCTGAGCGAGATGTCTGATCGCATCTTGCATACCAGCGGCATCGGCCCGGTGAGGCCAGATGGCACGGTGCCTGAAGATATCGCGAGCCAAGCGGCGACGGTCTGGTCGACGCTGCTCTCGCTGCTTGAGGAGGCCGATATGGCTGTGACCGATGTGGTGTCGGTAACCACATACGTGGTTATGCCGCCCGGCTCTGGCGGCGGTGATGGCGCTGAAACTGGGTTTGAAAAAACCGACGGTGAGGGGACCGAGCTAGGAGCCAGGTTGGCCCAGGTCATGGCGGCCAGGGATGCATCGCTGAACGGCCATCGTTGCGCATCGATACTGGTACCGGTGCCCGCTCTTGCCACCCCGAGCTGGTTGATGGAGATCGCCATCGTCGCCACCGCAGCCTGACGCGGAATCGACCCTGGAGATTCCCACCACCCGGATAACGTTCCTGATCGTGCACGGCTTTCACCTCCGCAAGTTCTCGATCCCCTGCTCGGTAGGGCTGGCGATCACCGCGGTGTTACTGACCTTGGCCACCCCCGCTTCGGCCACGTGGTCGATAGTGGCGGTCGAGCCCGAGACCGGGCGAGTGGGAGCGGTGATGGCCTCGTGCGTTCCCGCCGGGCTGCTCGGTGAGCCCGACCAAGTCTTGGTGCCGCTCGTGTTGGTGCCGGGCCAAGCCGCGGCGGTCGCTCAGGGCAGCATCAATCCCGATGCCCCGGCGGGGCTCAGGCAGCTGCTGCTCGATGGGGCCGACCCTCAACTGGCCATCGACTCGCTCCTGGAGATCGACGATCTTTCCACCGCCCGACAGTACGCCGTTGTGGTGATCGGCCAGCGAGACCCGAATGATGGCACCGGCGCGGAGCTGAGCGGGCAGACGTCGGCGACCTACACCGGTATCGACGCCGAGGCCGAACGCAGCGGGGTAATCGGAGTCACCGCCGCCGCTCAGGGGGTTCTGCTGGCCGACGAGGCGATATCCGAAAGTTCGCTTCGGGCTTTCGAGCAGGCGATCTCGGCCGGTCGCTCGTTCGAACAGGCCCTAGTCGATGGCCTGGTTGCAGGCTCTGAACTTGGTGGCGATCGACGCTGCGATGAGCAGACCGCGTTGTTCGCCCACCTAGCGGTGGCGGGCCCGGCCGACGATCCGCAGCGCCCCGGTGTGCTGCTCACCGTCACCGTCGATGAAGGCGACGGTCAGAACCCGGTTCCGCTGCTGGCCGACGCTCTGGGCGAGGGTCGCAGTGGCTGGGTTGACGCTGGCCTAAACGATCCGGTCGGCATTCCCCGGGTGGCGGTCATGGCCGTCGGTACGATCCTGGCCATCGCCGCCTTCTTCACCATTCGCAAAGGCCTGGGTTCGCCAGCAGCTCGGCGCTAATTGCGGAACGTCTCCGGGATGTAGTCTCCATGGGCGTCGAGCATCGAGTCGACCAGTTCCCAAATCTGGTCGAGATCAAGCTCGGCTGCGGTGTGGGGATCGAACATGGCGGCGTGATAGATGTGCTCCCGATTTCCGGTCATCAACGCCTCGACGGTCAACGACTGCACGTTGATGTTGGTCTGCATTAGAGCGGCCAACTGTGGAGGAAGTTCGCCGATGGTCGTCGGTTGGATGCCGTTGTGGTCGATGAGGCACGGCACCTCGACAATGCATTCGCCTGGCAGGTTCGAGATCAGCGAGCTTCCTGTGTTGGTGGCGTCGTTCTTCACGTTGCCATAGACCACCGTAGGTTGGCCGGTCTCGATGGCCTGAATGATCGACGCCCCATACTCGACGCTGGGGTTAACCTCGATCGATGATTCTGGGTCTTCCATTTCGTCTCGCAGGGTTTCCCAGCCTGCGATCTGACGCTCGCACCGGACCGGGTACTCATCGAGCGGCACACCGAACCTTTCGATGAGGTCCGGACGGTCACGCTTGATGAACCACGGGACGTACTCGGCGAAGTGTTCGCTCGATTCGGTGACGAAGTAGCCGAGTCGTTCAAACATTTCGTAGCGGACCTTGTCGGAAAGGCCGACCACGCCGCCGTCTGTGCGCTCGTGGGAGCCACGGTTCGGTATGTCACCCTTTGCCGCGAACTCGGCGATGGCCGGGTAGAGGTCTTCGATGCCGCCGCCGTCGGCCGCCGAAAGCCGACGCCCGTATTCGAGGTAGAACGCCATGTGGTTGATGCCTGCGCACTTGTACCGCACGTCGTCCATGGGAACGCCAATGTCGCCTGCGAGCTGCTCAGCGGTCTGCTGCACACTGTGGCAAAGTCCGATCGAATTGATCGACGTCGCCCGATTGATGGCCCACATGTTGATCGACATCGGGTTCACGTACTGGAGCAGCGTGGCATCGCCACAGAGCTCTTCCATATCGCGACACACATCGAGTAGTACCGGCACGGTTCGCAGGCCCCGCATTATCCCGCCGATGCCGAGGGTGTCGGCGATGGTCTGGCGCAGACCAAACTGCTTTGGAACTTCGAAGTCGACCACGGTCGATGGTTCGTAGCCGCCGACCTGGAACATGGTGATCACATGGTCGGCGCCGTCGAGGGCTACCCGACGATCGGTCGTCGCGGCGATGGCTGGCATGGCGCCGACTGCAGCCGCTGTCTTACCAGCCACGATTTCGGAGGTATGTAGCCGAGCGTGGTCAATATCAAACAGGCAGATCTCAGACTCGGCCAGCTCCGGAATACTGAGGATGTCACCAAGCAGGTTCTTTGCGAAGACCGTGCTGCCAGCACCCACGAAGGTGATCTTTGCCATTGTCGAATAACTCCAGTGACTAGGAATCGATGGGATAGAAGAACGTGGTCTAGACGCCCGATGTAGGCAGCCGAGCCAACCAGCCAACCTTAGCCAGCTGGTTGCGCTCATGGCCTGCGGCGAAATGTAGCTGGGCTGGCATGTATCTGGATTGGCTGTGGTGCGTCTAGAGAGAGTGCCGGACTCTCCGAGCTGGAGCGACGGCGCAACTATCACCGAAGTCGACCACGAAGGAACCACTCGTTATGCCTACTCGCCCCCGTACCACCAGTTCCCGCCTTTCGCGTTTCGCATTGGCCTTCTCCGTCGGGTTGCTCGCTCTGTTCGCCACCGCCTGTTCAGGCGACGAAGAGACCAGCACCGCAGTCGCAGCCGACAGTACAGATTCCGGCGGTGCTGATTCCGAGAGTGACGATTTACCGCAGGCGGATACCTCCGACGATTCATCTGGTTCCGATTCGCAGGAAGCTGCGCAAGAGGGCGAGTTCGATCTGACCGCCGCGCAGTGCGAAGAGATCGCTTGGGCCAGGACCCGGCTGAGTAGCGCTGGGGCCCAGTTGTTTGTCATGGAAGATGCTGCGCTGTTCGCAGAGATTTTCCCCGATACATCGGGGCTGGAAGCCGATATCGAACTGTGGCGCCCATACCAGGACATCGAGGGGCTGGTCTTCGGAACGCCACGAGAGGGGCTGGACAATCTTTCGCACGACCTGACCGCGGCAAATGAAGGCCGCATGGGCGACAAGGTCGGCGGCTACAACTCGGTAGCGATGACCGCGGTGCAGGACTCGCTCTGCTCCGGAAAGTTCTAACCCGGTCGGCGGCGATTTGGCACCGGGCCACGGTTGCTAGGCAAGCCCGGCTGCCAGCTCGCCTGACCTGCGTTCCTGGTGCAAGACTCACTGCATGGCCTATGTGAGCGACCGCGTAATCCACGATGCAGATGCCCATGTGATGGAAACCCCGGAGTGGATTGAGGAGTTCGCCAGCGCCCGGGTTCAGCAGCACGTGCTTGATAATTTCGATGTCAGCGTTGGGTTGAAGACGTTGGAAGAGATCGACAGGGCACGCCATCTGCACGCCGACCCTGAGTATCGGGCCGACGATGCCAAGGATCTGATGATCCGTAAGAACTGGCGAGCCACCGGTTCGTTCATCGCCGAAGATCGTTCCACGGCCCTCGATGATCTCGGGTTCGCCAGCCAGCTCGTGTTCCCAACCCTGTTCAACACAATGTTGGAAGAGCTGGAGTACGGAGATGACCACCGGCTGACCTATGAGGTGGCCTCGGCGGCCAACCGGGCCCAGGTCGCATTCTGTGCTGGCGACTCGAGGCTGCTGCCAGTGGCCTACGTGCCGCTTGCCGACTTCGAGGGGGCAAAGGCGGCCGCGAGCGAAGCGTTGCAGGCTGGCGCCGCCGCACTGCTGATCCCCAACCGCTGTCCGAAGGACCATGCGACGAGCCACATCGGGTTCGATCCGATCTGGGCCATGGCCCAGGAGGCCGGGGTGCCGATCCTGATGCATGTGGCCACTCCGGAACTGGTGATGCCACCACAGCATCGCAACAACGGTCTGCCGCCAGAGCCCGACTTCCACGGCGGGGGCGAGAACTTCCGCTCGATCAGCTACATGGCCATCAGCTCGTCACCGATGCAGGCGCTGTCGATGTTGATCTTCGACGGCGTGCTGGAACGGTTCCCTCAGCTGAAGTTCGGAGTTATCGAACTGGGCGCGGTGTGGGTTCCCGGGTTCATGCGGCAATTGGAGGCGGCGTTCGAGGCTTTCGAGCGCCATGAGCAGCGACTGCAGAAGCTTTCGCTGCGGCCGGCTGAGTACTTCCGCCGCCAGGTCCGGGTCACCCCCTATCCGACCGAGCCGACCGGTTGGATCATCGAGNNGGCCGCAACCCGCTGCGGCGGTTCGACAACGAGGTGACCCACCTGTCGGCCGAGGTGCAGGACCGTTTCTACCGGGCCAACTTTGAGGATCTGTTCTCCGGCCGTCGCTTCTAGATCGCCGAGCGACGGCGAGACCGGTCGCTTCTAGACCGTCAAGAGATGGCGGGCATTTGACGGGTTTTACTCAGTGTTCTTACTAATGGGCGGGGTCGCGCCGAGGTCAATTCGAGTTGGGTAACCTACTCCGCCAATGACGACCGCAAGTTCTACAGGCCCCAGCGGGGCCTCGCAGCCCAGCAATACCGTTGATTCCGACTCGGTGGAATACGGCGTGATCGGCACCGGGATGATGGGTGTCGAACACATCTACAACATCAACGCCATCGACGGCGCCGAGGTGGTAGTACTGAGCGATCCGGTCCAGTCATCGTTGGCCGCTGGCATCGAGGCCGCGGCGGCCGGGCAGGCCGTTCACCAGTCAGGCCCGGGACACAACCTCCGGGGATACGCCGACCATCGGGCACTGCTGGAGCGGCCTGGACTCGATGCGGTGGTTATCGCCAGTCCCAACTTCACCCATGTCGATGTTCTGGCCGACGTGTTAGCCAGCGGGAAACATGTGCTGATCGAAAAACCGCTGTGCACCACGGTGGCCGACTGCCAGCAGGTCATCGAGTTAGAAGCGCAGACCAGATCCAAGTTCCCCGATCGTATTGTTCAGGTCGGTTTGGAGTACCGCTACATGCCTGCGGTGGCGAAACTCGTCTCCGAGGTAGCAGCTGGAGTTGTTGGCACGCCGCGCATGGTGGCGATCAGAGAGCACCGTTTCCCGTTCCTGGAAAAGGTCGGCCACTGGAACCGGCTGTCGTCGAACACCGGCGGCACCCTGGTCGAGAAATGCTGCCACTTCTTCGACCTGATGAATCTCATCATCGGTGAACGGCCAACCAGGGTGCTGGCATCCGGCGCCCAGGATGTGAACCATCTCGACGAAATCGTCGACGGTCAGCAGTCCGACATTCTCGACAACGCCTACGTCATCGTCGACTATCCGAGCGGGGCCAGGGCCATGCTCGACCTGTGTATGTTCGCCGAGGCGACGTACAACCAGGAAGAGATCTCGGTCGTCGGTGAGAAGGGCAAGGCCGAGGCGCTGATCCCCGAGGGAGTGTTCCGGCTCGGCCTGCGAGGAACCCACTACATCGGCGATGTCACCGAGAGCCCGGTGTCCGACGATCACATCCCCTACGAAGGCTTGCACCACGGCTCCAGCTACGTCGAACACCTGCATTTCCTCAAGGCCATCAAGGGTGAGGAACCGGTGCCGGTAACGCTGGAAGACGGGCTGTGGTCGGTGGCCATCGGCCAGGCCGCTCACCTGTCGATCGACGAGGGCCGACCGGTGGAGATGAGCGAGCTGCTTGACCAGTCCACAAATCCGAGCGGGAGCATAGGCTAACGACATGAGTATCGAAGTCAGCTGGTTCAGCGCTCTCTGCGACGACGACTACGAATTCCTTGGTTACCCCGATCCTCTGCTGCAGAGTTCATGGGCCCACTGCCGCAACATCGTCATGGCCGCCGATGGCCACGGCTACGACAACGTACTGCTGCCATCGGGCTACGCCCTCGGCATCGACAACGCGGCGTTTGCCGCGGCGATCGCTCCGCTGGCCCAGCACATCCGGCTGCTGCTGGCGGTGCGCTGCGGAGAGTTGGTTGTGCCGCAACTTGCCAGGCAGTTGGCGACGATCGACCAGATCCTCGAGGGCCGGTTGACGGTCAACATCATTTCGTCCGACATACCAGGGGAGACGCTCGAAAGCGAGCCCAGGTATCGCCGCTCCACCGAGATCATGTACCTATTGCGGGAGCTGTTGAACGGCAAGCCGGTCGACTTCAACGGAGACTTTGTCAACCTGACCATCGATCCGCCACGGATCGGCACGGTCAGCGGCCGCAGCCCGCTGTTCTACTTCGGCGGGCTCTCACCTGCGGCTCGCGACTGTGCGGCGGCCGGAGCCGACGTGTTCCTGATGTGGCCAGACACCACAAAAGCGGTGACCGAGGTAATGGACGATATGAACGCCAGGGCCACGAAGGTCGGTCGTTCGCTGCGCTACGGCTGGCGCTCCCATGTGATCGTCCGCGACACCGAGGACGAAGCGAGAGCCGCCGCTGACCGGCTGCTCTCCAAGCTCGATGACGAGGTCGGCCGGGAGATCCGGCAACGTTCGCTCGACTCGAACTCGGCTGGCGTTGCCCGTCAGGCCGAGCTGCGCGAGTCGGCAGGCGACGACGGCTATGTCGAACGCCATCTCTGGACCGGGGTCGGCCGGGCCCGCTCTGGCGCCGGGGCGGCAATCGTTGGCAACCCAGACCAGGTCATCGCCAAGATCAGAGAACTGCAGGCTGCGGGGGTTGAGGCCTTCATCCTTTCCGGCTACCCCCACATTGCCGAGTGCGACCTGTTCGCCCGGTATGTTCTGCCGGCCTTAGACCACGGGCGCCTCGAGTTCGAGCCCGACCCTGTAGCGGTCTAGGGGCCCTCCGGCGATGGTTTCAGGTTCGGTCTAGGTTCATGTCTCACCGAATTCTCGTTCGTGGTCCCGACGAATCCAGGTTGCGGCCGCGCCACCACGAAGAACTCGATGATCAGCTGACGACCGGGGCCTTCGTCTGGCTCGACATTGACCGTCGAGATGCCGAAGAGCTCGACGAACTAGGGGAGCGGTTCGGGTTCGACCCTGCGGCGATCGAAGACGTACTCGATGTGGAGCAGCTGCCAAAGTTCGACAACTACGGAGACCACCTCTTCGTCGTCCTTCACGCGCTCACCACCGATGAGGATCGCCTCGACACCCACGAGGTCGATTGTTTCCTGAAGAGCAATCTGCTGGTCACGGTGCGGACCGAACAGATCGCCGGTCTGGAGTGGCTGTGGAACGCTGTGCAAGCCCACCCGCACATGGCAGAACACGGTTCCGATGAACTCTTTGCCCAGCTGGCCGAGGTGATCGGGCGGCGTTACATCGAGGTGATCAACGCGGTCGAGTCTCGGGTCGACGCCCTGGCCGATGCGGCCCTCAGCGCAGAACCGAATGTGTTGGCCGAGGTTCAAGTTTTGCGACGGGAAGAGGCCACGGTTCGGCGGGTGCTGCGGCCCCAGCGGCTGGTTATCGCCGCCCTGCGGTCCAATACCGGCGGCTTCTTCACCGGAGAATCGATAAAGCTACTTACCGACGCCTACGACGTGCACAACCTGGTCGTCGAGTCGCTCGAGTCGACCAGAGGTCTGCTCACCGACACCCTCGATACCTACCGCGGTGCTTCGGCCGAACGGCAGGCTCACGCCGCCACGATGTTGACGGTCTACGCCGCCATCCTGCTGCCGCTGACGCTGATCACCGGCTGGTATGGCATGAACGTGTCGAACCTTCCGGGCTCGGAAAGTCGCTGGGGGTGGTCGGTAGTCACCGGGTTGATGATGCTGTTCGCCGTTGTGAGCTGGCTGATCTTCGTAAAGGTCGGCATGGTTCGCAGGCCTCGCCTGACGGCGCCGTCGCGGCTCACATCCGGCCTGGCCGATGTGGCCAGGGCCCCGGTCAAACCGTTCACCATGCTCCGTCGCTCGCAGCGACCGCGTTCTCAGCGACCCAGTCCTCAGCGACCTGCTTCCCAGCAACCGGGTCCCGGCTCGGATGTCGAATCAGGCGACGACGGTAACCGGGGTTCCCAGCGGGACTGATTCGGCCAGGATCGTGATGAGGTCGTTGGGGATTCGAATGCAGCCAGCGCTGCGTCCGGAACCGATCTGAGATGGGATGTCTGTGCCATGGATCGCCAGCGCCGGTAGCCCACCGTCGAACGTCTCCAACACCTCGGAGAACCCTGACAGGGCCAGTACGTATGGGCCGAAGCTTCCCTCGGGCTCAGGCTGGGTCACGATGTCGCGTACATAGAACGTTCCGAGCGGGGTTGGGGTGGCGTCGGCGCCGGTGACCGCCTTTGTCATTACGGCGACGCCGTCGGCGTCCCAAACCGTGACCATGTGTGCAGAAAGGTCGACGAGCGCGCGGTGCTGAACCTTGGTGATCTCCACCTGCGACCGGGGCACCCAGCCCTCCTGGCCGTTTGGCATAACCGGCAGCGCAACCTTGACGTACTCTTCCGATGAGGTTTGGTCGACGACTAGGAACACCCGATCGCCGCCGAACTGGGTTGGGCTCGGGAACCAGTGTTGCACTGCACCGGGGGCTGGCTCCAGCAGAGAGGCGACGCCATGTCCGGGGGTGGTGGAGTCGATGACGGTTGCGACGTAGGCCTCGGGTTCGAGTTCGATCTTGACCTCTCGCCAACCAGCGGGGTCGGGGCGAGGCTCCTCGGTTGAAGCCGTGTCGGTCGAGCCGGCCTCACCTGACGATCTTGCTCCGCTGGAGTTGGCAACGGAACGTGCGTTCTCATTTGCATCATCGCCGTCTGTGTAAGCCAGGGACGTGCCCTCATCACCGGCGGCTCCATCTGCAGAGTCACCTTCCGCGTCTTGCGACGCGGTGGCTTCTGACTGGTCCGTCGAGTTGTCCGGTCGAACCAGTTGGACGAGAGCACCAACGGCCAAAAGGCCCCAGGCGAGCAACAATATCGTGCGAGAACGATTCACCTGATACGGGTCGGCCGTACCTGCTGACAATTGAGCGGTTCGGCCTATTCAATTTGGCTGGCCGCGGCCGTCTATTGCAGTGATGAGCCGGTATGGGCTGCTATCTCACTCACGTCAGCTATCTCACTCACGTCAGCTATCTCACTCACGTCTGCAATGCACTCATCATCGCCTCGGGCGACCGAAGAGGTGAGCGCAACCTCTGTGGCTCCGTAGAGCGTCCCGAGTAGGCCTTTGACCATGCCTCGATCGACGGCGCAGATCACCGGATGTTCTATGGCAACGTCGCCGAACGGGCAGTGGCCGGACACGATCCGCAGTTCATCACCGGAGCGCTCGGCGTGAGCGGCAAACCCATGGCTTGAGAGCGCGTCGGCCACGGTGTGCAGGGCAGAGCGAAATGAGCGCTGGGAATCGGTGGTGTCGCCCATCTTGGCCGCCATTTGTTTGCCGAACTCCAGCCCGACCTCTTCGGCCAGCTCAGCCGCCTCCTCCTGGGGTAGCCGACTCAGTGCCTTTCCCAGCAGGGTGACCAGAATGTCATCGTGGCCAACGTCGAGGTCGAGGAATAATTCAGGCGAGGTGGCCCGATAGACCTTGGCCGGACGGCCCGCCCCGGCAGGCTGGCGTTGGCTGATGTCGACATATGATCCGCCGACCAGCTTTTCCAGGTGATGACGAGCCACATTGGCATGTAACCCGGTGGATTCAGCGACTTCGCTGGCGGTCAGACCGTCGGGATGTTCACGAACCAGCAGGTAGATGTTTCTGCGGGTCGGGTCGCCGAAGGCCGAGGTCATGGCGTTGACAATGTTGGCGAACTCCGTCGGGTTGAGGGCTCGCTGAGACACTTCGGTAGTCTACCTAACATCAAACGTTGGTGCCCCGCCACCGGCTTCGCCGGGTCATTGGGGCAGAGTCAGGAGAATTGGTGTCCGCTGTTACTGAAGAGGCCATAACCGAGGCCTTGCGCCCGGTCGAAGACCCGGAACTGCACCGCAGCATCGTCGATCTTGGCATGGTCCGCCGCATCGATATCGCTCTGCCTCAGGTCACTGTGGCAATCGACTTGACCATCGCTGGCTGCCCTCTTAGGGCCGAGATCGACCGCAGGGTCAGCGAAGCTGTCGAAGCGCTCGACGGCGTCGAGAGCACGGTCATCGAGTTCGGTGTGATGACAGACGAACAGCGCGAGGAGCTTCGCAAGAACCTCCACGGTGATCCCGGCGCAACCGCAGGCTCAAGCCAGGCTCACGGCCACGCCGAAGGCCGGGCCATCCCCTTCGCCGACCCAGACAACCGCACCAGGGTGATCCTGGTGGCCTCTGGCAAGGGTGGCGTTGGCAAAAGCTCTGTTACCACCAACCTTTCGGTGGCTTTGGCCGCCCGTGGCAACAGCGTGGCGGTAGTCGACGCCGATGTTTGGGGCTTCTCCATTCCCCGCATGCTCGGCGTCGATCGTGACCCGGTGATCATCGACGAGATGATCGTGCCTCCCGAATCATTCGGTGTGCGCTGCATCTCGATGGGATTCTTCGTCGAGGAGAACCAGCCGGTTATCTGGCGAGGCCCGATGCTCCACAAGGCGCTTGAGCAGTTCCTGACCGACGTTTTCTGGGACGACCCCGATTTCCTGCTGGTCGATCTCCCTCCCGGCACCGGCGATATCGCCCTGTCGCTCTCGCAGTTCCTTCCCCGAGCCGAGCTGCTGGTAGTTACCACGCCTCAGCCTGCAGCCCAGAAGGTCGCTCAGCGAGCCGCCTACATGGCCCACAAGGTCAACATCACCGTGTCAGGCGTCATCGAGAACATGAGCTGGTTCACCGGCGACGATGGCAAGCGCTACGAACTCTTCGGCGCCGGCGGCGGCCAGGAATTGGCCGACGATCTGAAGGTTCCACTGCTCGGCAAGGTGCCTTTGGTAACCAAGCTGCGTGAAGGTGGAGACGTCGGCCAGCCGATCGCCGCCGACCCAGGCAGCGAAGCCGGAGCGATCTTCGCCGAATTGGCTGAGCGGGTCGACGTGGAGCTAGCTCCAACAAAGATCTATCGCTCGGAACTAAAGATCGTCTAGCGGAATCCGTTAGCTCAGTCTGAACCGCAACTTGCCAGCCAAGTTTCAAGGCCGAATCCGTTAGCCAATTCCGTAGAATTCGCTGAGTAGGGGCAATTTGCCCACAAAGCTGACCACCAGCCCGACCGAGACAGTAGGTTAAACACATGGACGTTCGCATCGGGATCGCCGAGAGCCCGCAGATCATTGAAGTCGAATTGGAAGATGGTGCAGACCGCGCCACGATCAAGTCTGACATCGAGGCTGCCCTCGAGGGCAAGAGCAAGATTCTCTGGTTGACCGACCGTAAGGGCAAGGAACTGGCAGTGCCTTCAGAGCAGATCAGCTTTGTTGAGTTGGGTACCAGCGACGCCGATCGCAAAATCGGTTTCGGCGCCTGACAACTGAGCAAGCGGTACTGAGGGTCGTCGCAGGCAAGGGCGGCGTAGGACGGTCGACGGTTGCCGCCGCGCTTGCGGCCAACGCCGCCGCGGCAGGCAAACGAGTGCTCGCCGTCGACGCGATCGGTTCCGGAGGTCTGCGCAACACGATGGAAAGTGGTGGGCTCGGTAGCCAGCTAGAACCGGGCCAATTCGAAGTGTTGCGTCTCACCACCCGTGAGTCACTCGATCAGTATTTGAAGATCTATCTGAAACTTCCGCTTGGGCCGTCGCGGCTTGGCCCTCTGGCCAAGATCTTCGACTATGTGTCAGCGGCAGCCCCCGGGGTCCGTGAGCTGCTGATCATCGGCAAGATCGGCTGGGAGGTTCGAAATGGCGGTTGGGACGAGATCATCGTTGACGCTCCGGCCACCGGTCACGTTGTCGAACTACTGACCGCGCCTCAGTCGATGGCCGAGCTTGTACCCAGCGGCCCGCTGGCTCAGCAGACCGGCTGGCTAACCGAGGTGCTGAGCGCTGAGTCCACTGGCGTGGTGCTGGTGACGTTGCCCGAAGAGCTGCCGGTAACCGAGACTGGCGAGCTGCTCGCTCGGTTGCGCACCGAGAGCGACACCGCGGTCAGCCTGCTGGTGGTGAACAGAGCGCCGGTCGAAGTGGCCGGGCCCGGACTTACCGAAGCCAGCGAGCTGCGGACGCGAGCTTCGCCAGCCGCTGGGGTAGCCGAGTTGGCCTGTGCCCGCCATCGCCTAGCCAAGACGCAAACCGAAAGGCTCATCGAGTACAACCTGCCGATCGTCACCGCCACCGATGATGTCAGCGGCCCAGTCGATGCCGTAAGGGCAGCGCTGTCCGGTTACGTCGTCGACGGCACCATCTGATGGTCGACGCCAGCCTCAACGATGCTCAGGTCGACGATGCTGGGCTTGGTCTTTCACCACAGCAGCTGGCGTCGGTCGATTCGCTGCTGGCAAACGCTGACATTCTGATCATGGCCGGGCCTGGCGGGGTTGGTAAAACCACGATTGGAGCGGCGCTTGGGGTTCGAGCAGCCCAGGTCCACGAACGACGTGTGGTGGTGGTCACCGTCGACCCGGCCCGCCGCCTAGCGGAGGCCCTCGGGGTTGCCCGGATAACCGAAGAGCCGGTCCTGGTGCCGGTCGGTGGGGGAGACGGTCGCCTGTGGATGTTGATGGTCGACATGGCCAAGAGCTGGGATCAGCTCGTTGCTCGCCACTCACCGACTCCTGAGGTTGCAGACAAGCTGCTGGCCAACAGTCTGTACCGCACGCTTACCAGGCGCTTTGTGCAGAGCCACGACTACATCGCATTCGATCATCTGCTGTCGCTGGCTGAAGCCGACCGCTACGACCTGGTGATCGTCGACACCCCGCCTTCGGATCATGCCCTCGATCTGCTCGATGCTCCCGGTCGGATGATCGAGTTCTTCGAGAGTCGTCTGTTGCGTTGGCTATCCATCGGGGCCGGTTCGTCGCTAACCACCTTGGCCGCCAAACCGTTTTTGCTGGTGGCGGAACGGTTGTTGGGCAGCGACTTCCTGGGTCAGATCACCGAGTTCTTTACCCTTTTCTCCCGCTTGCGGCCCCGCTTCGTCGCCAGAGCCCGGGCGGTTGAAGAACGTCTCTCGGACGACAGCACAACTTATGTAGTCGTCACAACCACCGATCCTCTCGTCGCCGCTGGCGCTCAAGAGCTAACCGACGAACTCGACCGGCGCGGTTTGACCCCGGGCATGCTGGTGGCCAATCGATTCGCCCCGACGCTTCGGCTCGACGACGACGGCATCATCGCCAGCCGGTTCGACGACGGCATAGCGGGCGAGATCGAAGATCCGACTCTTTCTCAAGCGGTGGCGCAGCTGCTCGATCAGGCTCGAGTGGCCACGCTGCCATCGAATGAGGGCCGCTCGCCGGTCGTCGCCGTTGCCTGGAGCGCCGCCGACCTCACCGACCTCGATGGTTTGGCAGGCCTCCTCAGTTCTACACCAGCCGACTAAAGCCCGATGTCTCGCCGCTATCGAGGACTAGGCTTTTCCCATGGCAATCATTAGCGATCTGGCCAAACAGCACACCGGCTTCGGTGCCGCTGAACGGGCTCACCTCCGTCGGCTGATCGGATCGTTTGGACCGCTCTCAGATCTCAGCTTCGCCGACCTGCTGCTATTTGCACCTACAACCCAGGCCGAAAACAGCCTGGTGGTGCTGGGTCAGATGCGACCGGCCACGGCGCAAACCCTGTATCTCGACGATCAACTCGGCAAGGTCGTGGATCGAGTCGATCGGCCGCTGGTCGATGCTGCGCTCAACACCGGAGAGTTGCAGCACGAAGACATGGAGCTGCGAATTCTGGGTCGCAGGGTGCGGGTCACCGCCGTACCGGTCAGATTCCAGGGATCTGTCATCGCAGTCGTTACCCGTGAGACTCGCCAAGCCGACGGCGGGAGCCAGAGCGAACTCGAACTGGCGTACCTGGATGTCTTTCAGCGGCTGTCTCGCATGATGGTCGATGGAAACTTCCCTTTCCCCTTCGAGGACGCGGTGACAGAAGAGTCGCCTCGGGTCGGTGACGGTGCGCTAATCCTCGAGGCCGGTACCAGAGTGGTCTACTCATCGCCGAACGCCGTTTCGGCTCTGCATCGGGCGGGTTATCACGGACGCATCGTCGACCGCCGGCTGCAGGACCTCGGCTTCGATGCCGCAGTTGTTGAGAGCGCCTACCGACTCCAGGTGCCGGTGATCGAAGAGCTAGAGCGTGGCAACAACGTGACCATCCTCAGCCGGATCCTGCCGCTTATCGAAGAAGGCCAGGTCACCGGGGCGCTGGTTCTGATGCGTGACGTCTCGGATCTGCGGCGCAAGGATCGCATGCTGGTCTCGATGGACGCCACCATCAAAGAGATCCACCATCGGGTGAAGAACAACCTACAAACGGTGTCTTCACTGCTGCGGATCCAGGGCCGGCGGCTTGAGAGTCCCGAGGCCAAGGCAGCCATCGACGAGTCGGTCCGTCGGATCCAATCGATCGCGACCGTGCATGAGATGCTGGCCAACAGCGGCGGGGACGACGTTGCGTTCACCGATGTGGTAGAGCCGATCATGAAGATGGCCGAGAGCACGCTTGTGGCATCTGATCGCGATATCAAGTTCCGGCTGGTCGGTAGCGGCCCAACGCTTTCGGCCAGCAAGGCCAGTTCACTGGCCGTGGTAGTGACCGAGCTGTTGCAGAATGCCATCGAGCACGGCTTTCCACAGGGAGCCACCGGGGGAGCGATAACCGTGGAGCTGGTCAACTCGCCAAGCGAGTTACGAGTGCGGGTTCACGATGATGGCGTTGGTGTCAGCGAGGACTTCGACACCGCAAGCGCGTCAGGTCTTGGTTTGACGATCATCTCAACGTTGGTAAAGGGTGAACTCGGCGGCGAGCTAAAAATACGGCCGGCCACCGCCCCGCAACGCGGGACGCTGGCCGAAGTCCGAGTTCGAATCGCTGACGACGAAGAGTTGTAGCCTCGTCGTCAGCAGTCACTCACTTGAAGTCAGTGACTGTAGCTGTCGATATTTAGCGGCGACGGCTGAGGTAGGTCCGGCGCAGATGCCGGCGATCTTCCTCTGAAGTGCCGCCCCATACGCCTGAGTCTTGATTGGTGGCGAGGGCGAACTCCAAGCACGGCACCTGGGCCGGGCAGTTCATGCAAACGACCTTGGCCGCTTCGATCTGATCGATGGCCTGGCCGGTTGTGCCGATCGGGAAGAACAGCTCGGGGCTGGTATCGCGACACGCTGCGACCTTGCGCCAAGACAAATCCGGATCGGTATCTGGTGGTCTACTTGCGACCCGCTGGGCAATCTGCTCGAATTGCTCAAATCCCGGCGGTGAAACAAATTCTCTTGAACCTACGACTGTCACGATTCCTCCCTTAAAGCGTGATGCGCTGACAAACCCTGAAGCAATTACTGGGCGCGTTCAAGCCGCGCCTCGGAGGCATCTTAGGGCGAGCGTCCGAGGCGGGAACTGTTCCCCGTGCGTTAACTGTAGACGATTGCTTTGAAGCCCGTAAAGAGTTCGATCGGACAAATTTCGTACATCTTCGTGTCCATTGCCTCTTGCATGTTGAAGGTTGTTGGTTTCACATGGCAAAACAGGTGAAGAACGTGAGAATTTCAGCTGTTTGAGGTGTCGTTCGCCACATCCGACGGTGCCCTGAACAGGAGCCGTAGATTCTCGGCGCGCTGTTTCAAACCCGATTAGATTGTCAAAGCAGCCCAAAAACAAGACCGCCGGGTCAGGAGCGCAACAAAATGGTCAGAGTGATCGCCCACCGAGGGGCCTCGTCAACCCACCATGAAAATACTCTCGAGGCCTTTCGTGCCGCGGTTGATCATGGAGCGCACGGTATTGAACTCGACGTTCGGCTTTCGGCCGATGAGGTGTTGATCGTGCACCACGACGCTCACCTCGCCGACGGTTCGCTTGTCCGTGAGCTGACGGTTGATGAATTACCCGATTGGGTGCCGACCCTGGGCGAAGCGCTCGATGTGGCGGGCGACCTCTGGGTGAACGTCGAGATTAAGAACGTGCCCGACGAACCCGACTTCGACGCCGACCATCAGATTTCGGTGGCGGTAGCTGGCCTGATCGCCGCATCTTTGGCTCAGCCGAGCGAGAACACCGCGGCAGCCGACCGTTTTATGGTGTCGTCGTTCAATGTCGATTCGGTCGAGCGGATCAGGGAGCTCGATCAGTCGATCCCCTTGGCTCTGCTGGTGTGGGGGCAAGCCAATCCTGCCAGTTTGATCGGCCGTGCGGTCGATCATGGGTTCCAGGCGATCCATCCCCACGACATTTTGGTCGACAGGTCATTTGTTGAGCGGTCGAAGGAAGCCGGTTTGCAGGTCAACGTGTGGACCGTCGATGATCCGGAGAGGATCGTGGAGTTGGCCGACTTTGGGGTCGATGGCATCATCACCAACGTGCCGGCGCTGGCTGTCGAGGTGCTGGCCTGAGCCAGTGCCCTGAGCTCGTGCCCTGACTTCATGCTCTGAAATGCCGCCCTGATTTGCCGCTCTAGCTTGCAGCGGGGTTGAATCCGGGGGGAACGACGAGTCGGATGGCATCCGCTCGATGCTCTATGGCCAGCGTGTCTACCGTGCCGATGGCTTCGCCGTCGAGTTGATACGGGAACGGTCGATGGCCGCGCAGGGTCACTTTGTTCACATCGGCCCAGTGGCTGGTTCGATCCGAATCGGGCACGCCGCGGTCGCCTCGAAGAGCGGTCAGCGCCGCTGGCACTAGCCGGTGCACGGCGAGTGAGCGCAGGGAGACCACCGAGAGCGGCGTGGTCAGGTTCGCCTCGGGGGCGAGGTCGAGCGGCTGCGAACCGAGATAGGTGTATGGGCTGCAGTTGAGCGCCACCGCCATATGGGCATCGTCGAGATGGCGGCCGTCGTCGCTGTCGATCGAAAACCATGGCTCGTCTCGATTGACGCCACGGAACCACGTGGTCAGCGTGGCGGCGACAAAGAGTGGGTGGCCGAGATAGCGCTTCAGTGGTCCACGCCCCTCGACCCGACCGACCACCGCAGCATCGAACCCTGCGCCGACGTGGAACAGGAAGGCCCGATCGTTGGCCAGGCCAACGCTTGCCAGCATCGTCGAGTCGGCAGCCAGCGCCTCGATTACTAGTTGTGTGGCCTCGATCGGATCGTTCGGGTAGCCGAGGGAGCGGGCAAACACATTGGTCGAACCCCCGGGGAGCGGCACGATGGCCGTTTCGCGGTTGCCGAGCAGGCCGTTGGCAACCTCATTGATCGTCCCGTCGCCGCCGAGGGCGACGACCACCTCGGTACCGGCGGTGGCTGCCCGATGGGCCAGCCGGATGGCATGGCCTCCCTTTGTGGTTTCTACGACATCGAGATCGTGGTCGGCGGCGAGCAGTTTCTGAATATTGACCGTGATCCGCGGATTAATCGACGACGCGAACGGATTGATAATCAGGGTGACGCGCACCGTCTTAGTGTGCCCTGGAACAGGCGCTTCCATCGGAATCCGGTGTGGTGGGCATCTGTTCGCGCAATATCTGCGTCGACAACAGCGTTGCGGTTTGACCCGCTGGTCAAGTTTTCCTCTACCATCATCGAAATGAACGTCGTTGTTTGCGTGAAGCAGATCCCAGATCCCGCTGATCCTGGTGCACTCGATCCTGAGACCCGGACCCTCAAGCGTGATGTAAAACTGATTCTTGACGAGTCCGATTCCTATGGTGTCGAGATGGCGCTCCAGCTTGTCGATGCGGCAGGCGAGGGCGAAGTCACCTTGGTCTCGATGGCACCGAACGATGAGCGGTCCGGCCTGGCCACCGCTCTGGCCATGGGTGCATCGTCAGCTACCTTGATCTCGGACCCGGCCATGCTCGGTTCCGATGCTCTCACAACGGCCAAGTTGTTGGGTGCAGCTATCGCGGAGCGCAGCCCGGATCTGGTGATCGCCGGTTCGGAAAGCTCCGACGGCTACACCGGCACCGTGCCCGAGCAGATCGCCGCAGTGATGGACCTCCCCTCGGTNNACCGCCGCAAAGTCGATCACCGTCGATGGTGGTGGCGTCAAGATCGAGCGTCAGACCGACGCCGGCTACGACGATGTCGAGTGCCCGATGCCCTGCGTGGTCAGCGTGACCGCCGGCGTCGTAGAGCCTCGCTACCCCTCGTTCAAGGGCATCATGGCCGCCAAGTCGAAGCCGGTCGATGTTAAGACCGCTGCCGACCTCGGCTTCGACGCCGACTCGGTCGGGTGGGCCGGTTCCGGCCAGGAGATCGTCGATGTGGCCGAGGCCCCGAGCCGTGAGGCTGGCGAAGTCATCGAAGACGATGGCGAGGCCTTCGGCCGAATTGTGACTTTTCTTGAAGAACTGAAAGTGATCTGAGGAGCGAAACCATGACTCTTTCCAAGATTTGGGTACTGGCCGAGGCCAGCGACGGTGAAGTTGCTTCAACGACACTGGAAATTCTGACCAAGGCCCGCGAGCTGGCCGACACCGTAGAATGTGTCTACGCCGGTGATGATGCCGACGAGATCGCTGAGGCGCTCGGCGAGTACGGCTGCGAAACCGTCCACCAGACCGGTGATCTCGACGGCGCTCTTGTCGGTGTGCCGACAGCTGCGGCCATCGCCGATGCTGTCGAAGCCGGTGACGGCCCAGACGCCATCTTGATGGGCACCTCCTATGACGGGCGCGACACCGCAGCTCGTCTTTCGGTGAAGCTCGACAAGACGGTCATCACCAACGTGGTCGACATCGAGGTCGACGATGACAGCTTGGTCGGTACCGAGCCGGTTTTCGGTGGTACCACCGACGTCAAGACCAAGTTCGCAGGCGAAGGCCCATACATCATGTTGGTGCGGCCTAAGTCGTTCACCGCTGAGCCATCGGGCGGCGACGCAGCTGATGTTGAAGACCTCGACGTTCCGGACCTCGGTTCGGCGGGCGGCGCAGTTGTTACCGAGCGCCACGTCGAAGAGTCAGACGGACCGAAACTCGACGAAGCCGCTCTCGTGGTTTCCGGCGGCCGTGGTCTCGGCGAGGCTGAGAAGTACCAAATGGTCGAAGATCTGGCCAAGGCCCTCGGCGGCGCCGCTGGCGCTTCCCGAGCAATCGTCGACGCTGGCTGGGTTCCCTACTCCTATCAGGTCGGGCAGACCGGCAAGGTCGTCAAGCCCGATGTGTACGTGGCCTGCGGCATCTCCGGCGCCACTCAGCACCTGGTTGGCATGAAGGGTTCGAAGCACATCATCGCCATCAACAAAGACCCGGAGGCACCGATCTTCGGTGTGGCCGACCTCGGCATCGTCGGCGACGTGCACAAGGTAATGCCACAGCTGATCGAAGCCCTTTCAAACCGCTGAGCGGTCTAAGCCATCTCGGGCATCTAGGCCCAGCGACCCTGACCTACGGGTCGATTTGCCGCTGACAGCCCAGCACGGTCACCCCATACTGGTGATTGGTTCGAAGCAGAAACACAGAGCGTCCGGCCCGATGGGTCGGGCGCTCTGTCGTTTTCTGGTCACCAGGGCCAGGGGCGCTATCATCCGGCAATGATCGATCAGTTGACCAATGAAACCGTCGAGCTCCTTCAGGCGCTCATCCGCAATCAGTGCGTCAACGACGGAACCGCCGAGTCCGGTTTCGAGGACCGTTCTGCCCGGCTGCTGCGGGACGAACTGGAGGGCACGGGGGTCGATATGCAGACCTTCGAGCCGACGCCGGGTCGGACCTCGTTGATCTGTCGCTGGCCCGGCACCGATCCGACCGCCCCGGCGTTGTGTCTGATGGGCCACACCGACGTGGTACCGGTCTCACCCGACGGCTGGCTCCATGATCCATTCGGTGGCGAGCTGATCGATGGCGAAGTCTGGGGTCGGGGAGCGGTCGACATGCTCAACCTCACCGCCTCGATGGCCGTGGTGTTCCGCCACCTGGTCAACAGCGGCAAGCGGTATCCCGGCGACATCATCTACTTTGCCGTAGCCGATGAGGAAGCCGGTGGCGGCCACGGCGCCGAGATCTTGGTGCCCGACCAATGGGACGCCCTCAAGTGCGACTATGTGCTCACCGAGTTCGGCGGCATCCCGCTGTACAGCCCCCAGGGAATGAGCCTGCTGGTCACCACTGCGGAGAAGGGCATCGGCTGGCGCAAGCTGAAGGTTAAGGGCGAGCCGGGCCACGGCTCGGCGCCATACGGAACAGACAACGCGCTGGTCAAGGCGGCCGAGGTAGTCCGTCGACTTAGCGAATACCGACCGACCCCGCAGCTTGACGAACTATGGGGCGCCCGGGTCAAAGCCATGGGCCTGCCAGAAGATCTGTCCCGCAAGCTGCTCGACCCGGGCCGGCTGGCCGAGGCGTTGACCGAACTACCGCCGGAGATTGCCCGCAACGCCCATTCCTGCAGCCACACCACCTTCAGCCCCAACGTGATCAGCGGGGGCGTTAAGACCAACGTGATCCCCGATTCGGTGACCATCGAGGTCGATATCCGCACCCTGCCCGGTGAAGAAGAGGAAGATATCCAGGCTCACGTGCGGGCCGCCCTCGGCGATATGGCCGACATGGTTGAAACCGAGACAATTCAGACCAATCGCTCGACAGCGTCGGCCACCGACAACAAGCTTTGGCAGACCCTCACCGGGGCCATCCACAACGCCTACCCCGACGCCAAAGTGGTGCCGAGCATGATCACCGGCGGCACAGACTCCCGATTCTTCCGAGAGCAGGGGGCGGTTGCCTACGGCGCCGGTTTGCTAAGCCCCAAGGTCGATACCAGCGAGTTTTTCCGCCGATTCCACGGTCACAACGAACGNNATCGACGTCGAGTCGCTACGGCTCACCTGCCAGCTTTGGCTGGACGTCGTCGACAATCTTTGGGACTAGCCCCGGAGGCCTTTACAGGCAACTAGTCTTGGCGTAGATGGTCTCGGTCACGACTACTTCGGCGGGTGCGGCAGCTGTTGACGCGCTCGGGAAACGCCTCGGTGAACTCCGGGGTGATTCGCCGTTGTCTCCTGCGGTGGTGCTTTGCCAATCGCCGGTAATGGCGGTCGGTCTTCGTCGCGCCTTGGCTCGCAGGCCCCAGGGCATCGCCGGGGTCAGATTCACAACCATCAACCAGTTCGCCGAGGAGATCGCCACCCCGGAGCTGATCGCTGCCGGTCTGCGTACCGCCCGCAAAGCTGAGGTCTCAGCGGCGATTCGGGCTGAGCTCCACGCCGGACCGGGTCGCTTTGGACGAGTCGCCGATCACCGCACCACCGAAGACCGACTGGCCGCCTTTCACGAGGAATTGGTTGGTCTACCGGAGGAGGTGCTCGACCGATTGGCCGCCGATGCGGTTGGCCTTTCCGAGGATGCTCTGCGAGTCGTTCGGGCCGCTTCGGCCAGGATGGGTCGAGCCTGCGGTGGCGATCGCCTGATCGCGGTGGCCCTCGAAGAACTGGACCGCCTAAAGCCGTTCGCCCTCGGCCCACTGATCCTCTATTTCCCCGAGCCGCTCCGACCATACGAGGGTCGAATTGTGCAGGCCCTTGCCAGGCGATCCGACTGTGAGGTGATCGTTGGGCTAACCGGGCTGGCCGCCACAGACGAACGACATCTCGGACGGCTAGCGGGATGGAGTATCCAGCTTACCGAGACGACGCGCCGCGAGGTCATGATCGATCCGGCCAGGGCGACGGTGCTCGATGTGGCCGATCCGGAGGAAGAGGTCCGGGCCGCTCTGCGGGAGCTGACGGCCCATGCCGCCGCCGGGGTTCCGCTGACCGACATGGCGCTGCTCTACGCCTCGGCCCAACCGTACGCCCAGCTACTGGCCGACCACCTTGAAGGCGCCGGACTGCCTTACTGCGGGCCAGGGCACCGACCGTTGGCCAACTCGCTACCGGGCCGGACGCTGCGCCGTTTGCTCTCGCTTTCGACCCGCGGTTTGGAGCGCGAAGCGGTCATCACGCTGGTCAGCGCGGCACCGATCGATGATGGCCATGGCAACGAGGTGCCTGCCGCATCCTGGGATCGACTTTCGCGTCAGGCCGGAGTCATCGACGGCGAGCACTGGCTGCCACGTCTGGCCGAGCTTGCAGGCGGGGCCGAAGACGACGGCTCAAAACGTTCGACGGTTGCGCTCTCTCACTTCGTTGAAGAACTAGAGGCGAACCTTCAGCCCCCGGAGGAGCGGACCTGGGCTCGCTGGTCGACCTGGGCGGTCGAACTGCTCGACCGCTACCTGCTGACAACGTCCGACCCCGCCGATCCGGAAGGCATCACCTGGCCTGCGTCGGAGATCGAAGCCTTCGCTCGGTTGAAAGTCCGTTTGGCAGCCCTGGTTCACCTCGACGAGTTTGGGCAACCGCCGACGCTCGACACCTTCGAATCGACGGTGGTGAATGAACTCGGCAGCGCCGTCATCCCCGGACACCCCCTCGGCACCGGGGTCTACGTCGGCCCGGTCGACTCGGTGCCCGGCCTCGGTTTTGAACGCATCACCGTTGTTGGCCTCAGTGAAGGGTCATTCCCTCGAACCCCCAGAGAAGATTCGCTGCTCCCGGACCAGCTTCGGGCCGCAGGCGCAGGCATGTTGATCGAAAAGTCGGCCATTACCGACGTTGATATCCGTGCGGTGGCCCTGGCTTCTGCCTCGTCGCGGCGACCGGCCCTGCTCCTCACTTCGCGCGGCGATCTACGCAGCAATCGATCTCGCTCCTGGCCGCGGGCGCTGGCCGGCCTGGTCGAGAACCGGCTATCGCTCGACTCGCACTATCAGGGACTGATCGATCACGGTCGACCGGCTGGAATCGATGATTTTGGTCTGCGGGCGCTGATCGGCCATGTTGACAACGACAACCCGGTGCAAACCCATGAGCTGGCCGCCGCTGATCCGGTTCTGGCCGCCAACCTAGCCAGGGTCGGCAATCGCAGTCGATCGGAAATGACCCGCCACGCCGGCCGGGTTCCGGCCGGACAGTTTGATCCAACGGAGCGATTGCTTTCACCGACTGCACTCGAAACCTACGCTTCGTGCCCCCGCAAGTACCTCTTCCAGCGGGTGTTGCGGCTCGGGGAGGACGAGCGACCGGAACGCATCGACGAGATCACCGCCCGCGACCGCGGCACCCTCATCCACTCGGTGCTCGAACGGTTCATCTCCGATGCCTTGGCCGATAACGACGTGCCTGCGCCAGGAGAACCGTGGTCGGTCGAGCGTCGTCTCCACCTATTCGACCTGTTGGAACAGGAGATCAAGTCGGCGGCGACCCGTGGGGTGACCGGCGGCCAGGTGAAAACCAAGCTGCTTCACCGGGCGCTCTACAACGAGCTGCTCGACTTCCTCGACACCGATGACGAGCTGCGGGCTCAGCGGCGCTCGGTTCCTTTCGCCGCCGAGTATTCGTTCGGTTTCGCAGACAGCCCGGCCCTCGAGGGGCTCTGGGCCGGTCGTCGCATGCAGCTGCGTGGCTCGGTCGATCGTGTCGATCTCACCGAGGACGGCGGGCTGCTGGTTATCGACTACAAGGGTGGTTCCAAGCGGCCGTTCGAGGGTATGGAAGCCAACCCGCTGAACGACGGACGTCGTCTGCAATTGCCGCTGTATGCCAGGGCGGTGGCCGAACGGCTCGATCGGTCGGGAGAGCGGACCGGCCTCTACTGGCTGACCAAGGTCAACGAGATCAAGGAGATGGTGCTCGACGACGCGCTGGAGTCCGACCTGGAAGATGCGGTCGGTGCGGCGCTGGACGGGATTGGGGAAGGGGTATTCCCTGGCGTGCCCGGAGAAGTCGTCGGCTGGCCCCGACTTAGCTTTGAGAACTGCAAGTACTGCGACTTTGACCGAATCTGCCCAACCGACCGCCAGAGCGAATGGGAGCGGGTTCGTTCCGACACCGCCCTGATGCCCATCGACCTGCTGCTCGGCCGGTTGAACGACGCCCTAACCGATGAGACCGTGCCGACCGCCAGCGGCCCCAAACTGACCGTCGTGCCAGACATCTCATGACCGATATCTCATGACCGATATCTCATGACCGAAATCTCATGACCGAAATCTCATGACCGAAATCTCATGACCGAAATCTCATGACAATGCCGCAGCTGGTAGACCACAAAGACCGAGAGACGATCACCAGGTCGCTCGATCGAACCCTGTTTGTCGAAGCCGGGGCTGGGTCGGGTAAGACCTCGTCTCTGGTTGAGCGGATTGTGAACCTGGTCGATGTCGATGGCGTCCCGGTGACCAGGAT
>JBOEHD010000141.1:0-2332 GCA_050633745.1 Acidimicrobiales bacterium | reverse complement strand
GCCGGTCAGGTCGAGTCGGCGGCCTTTTCAACCCTCCATAGCTTCGCCCTGCGAATCCTCTCCGACCACCCGATCGAGGCCGGGCTGCCTCCCGGGTTCGGGGTCATCGACGAGATCACAAGCACCCTGGAGTTCGACGAGAGCTGGCGGGTATTCGTCGGCCAAATCGGGGACGACATGTCACTGCTCGATCTGCAGGAACGGGCGGCAGCGCTTGAGATCGAGCTTCGCCACTTCGCCGGAGTGGCCCGCCGGTTCGATGACAACTGGGATCTGTCGGAGCTGGTCACCCCTGAACCGCCGACGCTGAGCGACATCGGCTTCGACGACCTGCTCGTCGGTCTCGACGAGTTGAAAGAGTTGGGCGGCCTCTGCATCGCCCCCGAAGATCTGTATCTGGAACGACTCGATGCCTACATCGAGCAGGTCGAGCGCATGGCCGATGCCGATCCGCTCGACCAGGTCCAGACCTTCCGGCAGGTGAAACTGCCGCCTAAGAATCGTGGCAAGGCGGCCAGCTGGCGAGCGCCGGGTCTCGACCACGTTCGCAGCCAGGTTGCGCTGTTCAACCAGTCGCTGCTCGATCGCATCGACGTCTACCGCAACGAGGTGATGGACTACTTCATCACCCTGGTGGCTGACTTTGTGGCTAAACGAGTCGAGCAACGGCAGGTCAAAGGCGAGCTGGCCTTTCACGACCTGCTGGTGTTGGCCCGCCGTCTGCTGCGCAGCGATGAGGTGGTTCGCGAAACGCTTCACCAGCGCTACACCCGAGTCCTGCTCGACGAGTTTCAGGACACCGATCCGATCCAGATCGAACTGGCGGTGTTGATCGCCTCGAGCCGGCCGGTCGGGACCGCCCGGTGGCAGGAGTTGGCCGCCGACCTCGACCCCGGCCGCCTCGTCGTCGTTGGCGATCCCAAGCAGTCGATTTACCGGTTCCGGCGGGCCGACATCGGGGTCTACACCGAAACCGAAGAGGTGCTGGTCGACGAACCATGTCGGCTTACCACCAACTTCCGAACGGTTCCCGGTGTGTTGGCCTGGGTCAACCAGGTATTCACCGACGCCATCGGCGACGGCGAGCCAGGCAAGCAACCTCCGTATGTGCCGCTGACACCGGCCCGGGACCCCGGACCAGACGAGGTGGTGCCGGTGACGGTTCTGGGAGGTGGCCATGAACGCAAGACCAAACTCCATCAGATTCGCGAGATGGAAGGTCTCGACGTCGCCGCCGTGACCTGTCGGATCATGGAGGAAGAGTGGCTGGTTGAACGGGACGGCCAGTGGCTGGCGGCACGGCTGAAAGACATTGCGGTGCTGATTCCCTCCCGGTTGTCGCTGCCATCGCTCGAGGCCGCCTTTGCCGCAACCAATGTGCCATTCCGGCCGGAGACCAATTCGCTGATCTACGCCACCCAGGAGGTGCGCGACGTTCTTGCCGGCGTGCGAGCGGTGGTGAACCCAACCAATTCGGTGGATGTGGTTGCTACCCTTCGCTCCGCTCTTTTCGCCGTCGGTGACGATGAGTTGCTGGAGTGGAGGCTGGCTGGCGGGTCTTGGGACTACCGCCTGCAGTCTTCGGATCTGGTTGACCGGCACACCCTGTTCGAGGCCGAGGCCGAGGCACAGGCACTGGCTCAGCAGCCACAGTCTCAGCAGGAGCCTTCGCCGACAGAGCCGCCGGTTCTGCGGGTAGTACCTACCGATCCTGCGTCGATTGATGTGGCGCCGGTCGACACCGCCCATGCCGAGGTGTTGCCGGACAACGCTGTGGCCATGGCTTTCGCGGTGCTGAGGCAATGGCATGAGGACCGCTGGTGGTATGACCCGGCAACCCTGATCGATCGCATCGTTCGGGAACGTCGGCTGCGAGAGAGCGCGCTGGCCGAACCCCGGCCTCGGGATCGATGGCGCCGTTATCGGTTCCTGGCCGAGCAGGCCAGGCAGTTCGCCGAAACCCAGGGTGGCGATCTCCACGATTTTGTCGACTGGGTGGAGATCCAGTCGAGCGATATGGCCAGGGTCACCGAGCCGGTTCCCGCCGAACCGGATGACGACGCCGTCCGGGTGTTGACCATTCACGGGGCCAAGGGTCTGGAGTTTCCCATCGTGATACTGGCCGGTGCGCCGACCGAGGAATCGCGGGGCCGGGCCGGACCTCAGGTCATCTTCCCGCCCGAGGGCCGACCCCAGGTGAAGCTCGGCGCCGATCGTCAGACCGCAGAGTTCGATGTACACGCGTCGATGGAGGAGATCCTCGATTCCTACGAACGCATCCGGCTCCACTACGTCGCCGCCACCAGGGCTCGTGACCACCTGATCGTCAGCG
>JBOEHD010000140.1:0-22845 GCA_050633745.1 Acidimicrobiales bacterium | reverse complement strand
GCCCGTAGGTAATAGGTCTTGGTCTTGCCGTTGGCCGGGAGGCGCTTGGAGTCGAGACCGGCGAAACCGTCGTTGGTACAGATGAGCATCGACACGATGCTAAGACGGTCCTGGTCTGAGGTGAAGTCGAAGCTCCTGGTTTCGCCGGGAGCGATCGGGCCTTCAGGCCCAGCGCCAACACCACTCACGCCAAGCCCTTTAGCATCAATGGCTGCAGCCAGCTCTGCTTGAAGGATCGGAACGCCGCCAAGCTCGGCGACAGCTGCAACGCCTGGGCTCGGGGCTGCGCCGAGTGACCACACGTCGGCGGCTCGACTATGGGCCGCGAAGTTCACCGGCGTGAGGTACTGGCCGCCGGTCAGGTTCTCGACCGTGACGCTGTAGTTGGCCGGTTGGGCGACACGAGTCACTGTGACGGAACCGACCGAGCCCCTTCGCCAGTCGAAGCTTGAGGGCAGGTCACCAACACCACGGTGGGTTGGGTGTCGATTGATCCGACCAAAGCCGTCGATCTCTGGCTGGTCCTGATCGGTTCCACCCGGCTCACCGAAGGGAGTGCTGCAGAACGGCGCTGGCACGATGTCGGCACGATTCTCGGTATTGAGCTCCGCCCCTGCGTCATAGTCGGCAAGGTTGTACGTTCTGGTCTGGCCGTCGCGGCTGGGCAACCGCGCCGAATCGACGCCGCCGAAGCCGTCGTTCGTGCAGATAATCATCGAGACGACGCTGAGGCGTCGCTCGTCGGTGGTGATGGAGAATGATGCCGATTCGCCTGGGCCGATCGGAGCGGCGGCGCCGACTCCGCTGACGCCGTTGCCTGCGTTGTCGACTGCGTCCTTCAGTTCAGCTTCGAGCACCCCAACACCACCGAGTTCGGCGACTGCTGCGACACCAGGGCTGGGAGCAGCGCCACGTCGAAAGACTCGGACCTTCCGATCGTGAGCAGCCCAGTTCGGAGGCGTGAGGTATTGGCCGCTCGTGTCGTTGGTGATCGTCACCTCATAGGTGGCTTCTTGACCGGATGAATACCCGGATGAAGACGTTGCCGCGTCCACTGGCACAACCGAGGGGCCCGCTAACAGAGACCCCGCTATACCGGTTGCGGCCATGAGGCTCGCAATTCTCGTACGTCGCATATGCACTCCTGCTCCTTGCCCGACTGATGCCGAGCTTCACGTGCCCGACCCGGTGTCGAGCGTTCCGGCGCGTGGACCGGGTAGCCCATTTATGCCATCGAGGCCGACCCAATTGGCGATACCGGGCAAGAGTTCAGAACTTGGCTATATGTCTTAACGGACCAGGGTGCTTTGATGAGGATGAGGTCAGGTTGTTGGTACGTCGACCAGTGCGGGGTTGTGAACCGGGCAGTTGTGGGGATTGAAGATCCGGTCCGTAGACGGCGGATTCGTGACAAGGTGCTCGGCCGGACGGATAGGGCGCACGACCAAGTTGCCCCCGCAGTTCTTGCAGGTGCCTCCCATCTCGTCCGCACACGTGGCGCAGTAGGTGCACTCGTATGTGCACATTCTGGCATCGGGCGACTCCGGTGGAAGATCGACGTCGCAGCACTCACAGCTCGGCTTCAAGATCAGCATCTTAGGTTCTCCTCGAATTCTCATTTGCAGCTTTGGCGCTGCGAACCTCCATCGTGACGACTCGACGTCTGACCAGCAAGGACACATACCGCTCGGTTTCAGACGACGACCCGAAGCAGGGTTCTGAGACTTGAAGCCATATCCGAGACATGGTTCGATTTCTTACTAACTGGATAAGCTCTAAAGCCAGTCCGTTCGGGGCGACAGGCATGTTTACCTATGCCTATTGTTGGTAAAGCTTCAATGTGAGGCGACCCACCGTCGGAGGACCAAATGAAGAAGGTTGTTATTCTTGCTGCGCTTGCGCTGCTTAGTTCGCTTTTGGGCGTATTACCCAGCGCCGCTCTAGCCGAAGCAACGCCGGCAGAACGCCTGCGGGATGCAGTCGAAGTCGACAACATCCGAACCCATCAAGCCGCGTTTCAAGATGCGGCTGACGGCAATGGCGGCACTCGTGTCGCGGGCGAGGCTGGCCATGACGCCTCTGCCGCCTATGTTGTCGAGCAGCTGAGCGCTGCCGGTTACAACGTCGAATCACTCAGTTTCGAGTTCGACTTCTTTGAGGTCACCGGTGTTCCAACATTCGCCCAGGCCGCGCCGGTTGCCACTTCGTACGAAGACGGCACCGACTTTGATGTCATGAGCTTCTCCGGCTCGGGTGACACCGGTGTTGTACCGGTCACCGCAGTGGACCTTTCGCTCGAAGATCGGGCTGCGTCAACCAGCGGTTGCGAGTCCGAAGATTTCGAGGGATTCCCAGCTGGCAACATCGCCCTTATGCAACGGGGCGGTTGTAGCTTCGCCCTAAAGGCCGACAATGCTGTCGCTGCCGGAGCGGTCGGCGCGATCGTGTTCAACCAGGGCAATACCGAAGTCCGCGAAGGCCTGCTTTTCGGCACCCTGAGCCAACCGGGCACCCCGATTCCCGTTCTCGGCGCAACCTTTGCTGTCGGTGAAGCGCTCGCCGTCGAAGGGGCCACCGCCTCCATCGCCGCCGAAACCATTTCCGAGACACGGTCGACGTCTAACGTGGTCGCCCAATCGCTAACCGGTGATCCCGACAATGTGGTTATGGCGGGCGCTCACTTGGATTCGGTCCCCGAGGGGCCGGGCATTCAAGACAACGGCACCGGCTCAGGAGCCATCCTCGAGATCGCGTTGCAGCTTGCTGAGGAGTTCGGGGCAAACGACGCCGAAACTTCCGAGCTCACCAACGCGGTTCGGTTCGGCTGGTGGAGCGCCGAGGAGTTCGGACTGGTCGGCTCGATCGACTACGTCTCGAACCTTAGCGATGAGGAACTGGCCAAGATCAAGGTCTACCAGAACTACGACATGATCGGTTCCCCGAACTTCGTACGCTTCGTCTACGACGGCGACCAGTCCGACATCGAGGCGTCGATCGGCGTGCCTGCCAACTCAGCGGTTCTGGAGCAGACATTCCTCGACTTCTTCGATGCTGAAGGTCTCGAAACCGAGGCGACCATTATCGGTCAGCGATCCGACCACTTTGCGTTCTGCGTGTCTGGCATCCCGTGTGGTGGCCTGTTCACCGGAGCGGAAGGACTAAAGACCGCAGATCAGGTCGAGGTCTACGGTGGCGTCGAGGGCGAACAGTACGACCCCTGCTACCACGCAGTCTGCGATACCTTCGACAACATCAGCCTTGAGGCGTTGGATCAGATGTCGGATGCCGCGGCTACCGCAGTTGCCGTCTACGCCTTTACGCCACTGTGTAACGGTCTACCGGTGACCATCATGGGTACCGACAGCCGCGACGTGATCAACGGGACCGCTGGCAATGATGTCATCATGGCCAAGGGCGGCAACGACTCGGTCAACGGCGGCGCAGGCAACGACACGATCTGTCTCGGCTCCGGAAACGACTCCGGTATCGGCGCTGGAGGCGACGACTTCATCGACGGCGAAGACGGCGATGACCTCATCACTACCGGCAGCGGAGACGACATCGCCTTGGGTGGCGAGGGTAAAGACCGGATCCGTGTCGACCGGGGCGACGACATCGCCGACGGCGGCGCCGGCAACGATCGCCTCGAAGGCGACGGTGGCGAGGACATCCTCCTCGGAGGTGCCGACAACGACACCATCATCGGTGGAGCCCAAGACGATCTTCTTCTCGGAGAAGACGGCAACGACAACATCATGGGTCAGGGCGGCAGCGACCAAATCGAGGGCGGCGAAGGCGACGACCGGCTTTCCGGTGGCGCCAACGCCGATGCTGTTACCGGCGACGCTGGTGACGACGTCCTCCGAGGCGGCGGTGGTGACGACTTCCTCGACGGCGGTGACGACTTCGACCGGATATTTGGTGACGTCGGAACCGACGACTGTTCCGGTGAGGTGCTGAACTCCTGCGAGGGAGACATCGGAGAGGGAGCCCTGTCAGCTGACAGCTTCTACGGCTACGACCGCAGCGGCTTGAACCAGTATGTGCTGAAAGACCACCACGGGAACGTGCGGCATCTCAGCTGAGCCCAACCGCTTAGTAGCTAAATAGAAAGCTGAATCCGAGCCCGCTCCCCTCCGTACAACGGTTGGGGGCGGGCTCGGTGCGTTGAGGCGTACTGGAACTCAAACCCCGGTTCATGACGCTGGCGTCAGCTCTGAACCGCTGTCGATATCAAGCTCCGCTCTCGCCTCGTGGTGGAACGCCCGGAGGTCGGCGTGCCACTCGGCGATCAGGTGATCGAACGTCGCCTCATCGAGCCGCTCCCCTAACCTCGTCGGTTTTTCGATCGACCACGTGGCCAGATTCAGTTTGTGCATTGCCCGCAGCACCCCGTCGCTATCGGTAAGGAGTACGACTCTCTCAGTTGCGACCGACCTCGTTAGCTCCGCATCGCCGAGCGCAGCGAAACTGGTCGCAGGTACCGAATTCGGATCGACCGCCCGCTGGAATCGCGTGGACAGACTCACCACCTGCCTTGATGCGGTCAGGTACTCGGCGAAGGCTTCCAAGCGGTGCACCATCCACGAGGCATCCGCCACGATTCCTATGCTCGGCGCAGCCGTCGTCGCCGGGACCGAGGTGTTCAGATCACCACACCCATGGTTTACCCCACTGATGACATGGTCTTTGTTTCCCTCGGTCGGCAAATTGTCAGGTTGTGCTTGTGACCTCAGCTTGGCCACGATGGCCGAGCACTGTCACTGCCAAGGCGAGTAGTGATGGCACCAGTTGAGGCAGGCCACTTCCGATCTCCAGTGTGACTGCGGCGGCAATACCGGCGATCGCCACGAACCCAAGAAAACAGATCGCCACCCGGAAGCGCCACTGCGGGTCGCTGATGAACAGTGACCAGATCAGCCCCGCAGCCAGGAACAAGTTGTAGACACCCTGGTTGGCAGCCAGGTCGATAGTGTCGGCGAACAACTCTGGCTCAAACATGGAGAACACATCCGGGCCGACTTCAGTCCAGGCGAAAATTTCGAACCATGCGATGTAGAGGTGCAAGATCGCGATGACCGCGATTAAGCCTCGCGAGATTAGGTTCATCGGTTGATAGTAACTTCGAAGGGGCCACAAGCAGCTGCATCCACTTGCTGACCCCGTCGGCGCGGGGCCGCGTTATCCGCCGTTCGACTGAATGAGCCAGGCCGGTTCGGCGACTAGCTGCCTCGGACCAGCAGTGTGCCGCCGTTCCACGATCTGACCTCGACGCCGCTCGGCGGTTTTGCATCGGATCCGCAGAGGAAATGGAATTCATGTTCGGCCAGGCTTGGCCACCGGTCGAAGGCTTCGGTTGGGGTAGGGCGAGATTCGGTCCGCTCGGAGTGTTCGGCCCCGGCGTCGAACAGGGCCTGCTCATAGTCCTCGTACGGCATCCAGCCCGGCACAGTTGATTCAACATCACCGGATCGCACCACGACGGTGGGGAAGACGAAGCGCATTCGGCCGTCCTTGGCCTCACGAGCCCGACCGATCCCGGGCCGGTCGCCCTCGAGTTCGAGCACGTAGCTGTTGGGCTTACGGGTCTCGTCCATGTCGTTCTGGTATTCCTTGAGCACAGCGTCGGACTCGATCGACTCGGCCAGCGCCTCGATATCGAGGCCAGCGACATCACGGCAGGCTTCGACAGCTCGCTCGATAGTGTCTGCCGGCTCCCCGTCGATGAAGGTGGCCTGGCGCATGCGACGCATGACCTGCTGCGCCTGCTCGTCGCCGAGTTGCTGAGCCGCCTTCACCGCCAAACCCGATGCCCGGCTCCCGGTGGTCGACCGCCGCAGCGGATCCGGTCGGGGCATGCCGGTCTGGTCGCACACCACCTTCCAGTACTCCTGGAGCTTGGGAGCCTGTTTCACCGGATCCCGGTCTGGCATGTGCTCGTCCTCTACAAGGTGGCCCATCACGTAGCGCCAACTGTCGATCTGGTCTTCGAACCGCCATCGCAACAGCCGAAGCTTTGGCTCGGTTCCCCAAGCCCACGAACACATTGCATCGGTGTACTCGATAACGTCCACCCGTTCAGTCTCCCCCAATAGCCAGGCGCTGTACATATGCTGGCCGCTAGCAGTTGGGCTAGCGAAACCAGTTGGCATCTACTCGGTTAGGGCACAAGTTCGATGGCATTCATCGTTGGCGTTATCGTTCTGACCACCAGTTCAGGTGGCGTCGGGCTCACCAGCAACAACAAAGGATGACCCGGAATGTCGAAGGAAACCTTAAAGATCTGGGCTTCCGGCTGTGCGCACGTCTCTTCTGACAAAGAGCATGGGCGCGAAAGTCTTGCCGGTGCCATCCGCCAGGCCGAGCGCGATTTCGATTGGGATATCGGGATCAATCTCGGCGATTTCTCGGCCGCGTTCGGGTTGCCCAACGATGAAGAGGGTGCGGAAATCCTGCGCCAGTTCAAGGCACTTTCGAAACACCGGCGCGAGGACATCTACACGATTTGCGGCAACCACGATCGGAACGCTCCAGATGAACCCGAGGCGATGTGGTTTCGTAAATACATCGACCCGATGGGCGAAAACACCGCCATCTCAGGCGTCGACCGAAGCAAGATGCCCTACCCGGTTTCCGGTACGTTCGAGCGCTACTTCTTCGACGTCGGCAATATTCGCGTATTGATGATGAGCGATGTGAACGAGATGAGCCAGCCCAAGGGTCGGGGCGAGCTCGGTGGAAACCCGGGTGGTGTCGTGACACAAGACACTTTCGATTGGTGGGTCGACCAGGTCGAAAGCAACCACCGTGACAAGATCATCGTTACGGCACATCACTACCTTCTGCGTGAAACCACGGTCGCTACGGGCGACTGGGAAGGGATGAAGAAGAACGCAGACGGCAGCTGGGGCACCGACTACCACGGTTACTATGCCGAGGGCACGCCGCATGCTGCGAGCTATCTCTACTGGGTCGGGGGCAAAGGGGGGCAGGGTCAATTCGAAACATGGCTTGAAGCCAATCCCGGCAAGGTGGACTTTTGGCTGGGCGGCCATACCCATACCGACCCCGATGACAACCATGGCGGAAAAGGTCATATCGAGCAGGCCTACGGCGGGGTGACCTTCGTTAATGCCTCGGCGCTGACACGCTGGTTCGTTATGAACCACGCAATGCCCCATTCCCGCTTGTTCACTTTTAGAGACGGCTCCGACGAAGCACTTGTGGAGTGCTATATGCATTCAGACGAACACCGGGGTCAGGGTTTCTACGATGCCAAAGCCGCCCGGGTGCGTTTGACCAAGCCATTCGAAACGCAGTGCGACCCGTAGCTTGCGGCACGGCTCCGATCGGCCAGCGACCACGGGCGCATGGCCAGGAAATCAGCTTGACGTCGGCATCCAATCGGGTCGTTGGCCGGACACCATCTCTACCTGGTCGAAGTCCAGGAATGCCTCAAGCCGCCGGACCAGTCCATCGCTATCAAACCGGAAGATATGTATGAGCGGCACCTCAGCCACGGCTGCGGTCAGCGTCATCGTCACCGTGCTGTGAACTGCGACCGAGTGGCCGCAGTGCCAGGTTCGATGGCGGTCATAGACAATGGATTCGGCCCGCGACCAAACCGCTTCCATGCCGGCCAGTATCTGATCGAACCCCGTGGGAGAGAGCTCGCCGTCGGTTGGAGGATCGGCAAAGGTCGCATCCTCGGCCCACACCGTGCGATAGAGCTCGTGGTCACGAGTTGCCCAAGCCTCGTAATAGCGCTCGAGGGTGGCGTCGATAGTTGCGCGGTCGGCCATGCAGCGAGCCTAGACGTGATGCGTCGCTGGCGACATTGCGTACCTACCGACTATCGAACTCCACCCAGGCTGGATCAGCCGCTAGGGTCTCATGGGCATGATGGGGGCAGCGGGATGACGGACGAATCGATAACGATTCCTCGTCGTTCGTGGTACGTCCTGGCCATCGTCTCCGCGGCGATGTTTGCCATCATCCTGGACAACAACGCGGCCAACCTGGCGTTTCCCTTCATCGAGCGAAGTTTTCCGGAGACCCCACGTTCCACCCTGGCGTGGGTCTCGACCGGCTTCTCGATCATGGCGGCCGCGCTGTTGCTGGTGTCGGGCCGACTGGCCGATAGAAGCGGCCGGCGTCGGGTCTTCCTTACCGGTATGACGGTCTTTACTGTTGCATCGACCCTGACAGCGATCGCCCCAACGCCCGCTTTACTCATAGCGGCGCGGCTCGTGCAGGGCGCAGGGTCAGCACTGCTGAGCGCGACGGCGGTAGCCCTACTGCTGTCGGAATTTCCCCCGGCAAGACGTGGCCTGGCTCTCGGCATTTGGGGCACGGTCGCTTCGGCCGGCGCCGCGGCCGGGCCGACGCTTGGCGCCCTGGCGATTGAAGCATCAAGCTGGCGGCTCGTCTTCTTGTTGAACGTTCCCATCGCCGTCGTGGTCTTGACTTTCGGGCGTTCGGTTCTGCGCCAAGACCGCCCAGAGGTAACGAGCGGCACCCTCGACCTGTTTGGCACGACGACCGGAACCCTCGGCGTCGCCGCGCTCACGCTTTCACTACTCCAGGGGCCGAAGTGGGGTTGGACCAGCCCTGGCGTGGTGGGCTCAGCCGTGGCCTGCGTCGCGCTGCTAACCATCTTCTTCGGGTGGTGCCACCGATCGACCGATCCTCTGCTTGACCTGACGCTCTTCAACGATCGGCGTTTCGCCATCGCCAACCTGTCTCAGGCCGGGACCCAGATGGCGATATTCGTGTGGTTCTTCACCACTCCCCTCTTCCTCATCAACGTGTGGGGTTACTCAGCGCTGGCCGGCGGTACTGCGGTGGCCATCGGCATGATCGCCAGCTTCGTCTCCATGCCGGTCGGGCACTGGTCGGATCGCCATGGCTACCGGAGGGTCTTGATCGTCGGGGGTCTTGTCTCGGTGGCTGGCATGGCGTGGTGGGTATTCAACGTCGAGGCCGAGCCGAACTATTGGACCGGGTTTCTTCCCGGCCTACTCCTATTCGGCGTCGGTGCCGGAATGGTTGGCATCGTGGTCACCAATGCGGGACTGGCAACGATGCCCGAGTCATCGCTGGCCAGCGCCAACGCGGCCTTCCAGACCATCCGCCGCCTCGCTGGCGCCATTGGCGTCGCCATCGCCGTGGTGATTCTCGGCGGCCGCGATTCCGATTCGGTTGAGGCGTTCCGAAACATCTGGCTTCTGATCGGCGGCGGTTATCTGTTTTCGGTGATCGCCATCCTGGGCTATCCCGCCGACGCCAAGACGAAGACCTGAAGCCCTGAAGCCCTGAAGACGAACTGTCGAGCGACTCCGGTCGATTCTCCGCCGGTGGATTCTGGCCGCCGACAGACTCTTCATGAACTGGCGCCTATGTCTCGCCCAGACCGTCCCAGACCGTGGGATAGTCGTGATCGCGAAGCTCGCTGGTCGCCGCCTGTTCGGTGAGGTTCCACGTGTAGCGGCTCTCAAGCATGAACGCCAGCGTGTCGGTTAGCTTCTCGGGCTGAAGACCGACTGACGAAGCTCGCTGGACTACGTCGGCGGTTGGGCCGTGGGGAAAGTACTGGTTGTGTAGGGTCGCCGTGCCGGGAGCGTGCCCCGGTTTAGCATCGTAGGAACCTTCGATGAGACCCATAAATTCACTCATGGTGTTCGAATGGAACCAGGGTGGCCTGAACGTATCTTCTGCCACGAGCCACCGCTCGGGGAAGATGACGAGATCGATATTGGCGGTGCCGGGCTTCTCCGATGGGGATGTGAGGACCGTACCCAGGGATGGGTCGGGGTGATCAAAGAGCGTCGGCCCGATGGGGCAGAATTGCCGCGTGTCGTACTTATACGGGGCGTAGTTGCCTCGCCATGCGACGACGTCAAGGGGGGAATGTTCGAGGCTCGCCACAAAGAATTGACCGCCGGCCTTTAGCGTGATGGTCGAGGGGGTCTCGGTTTCCTGTGCGACGGCGACCGGGTAGAGGAAGTCCCGTGGCATGGCCAGTGCGTTGAGGCCGATCACCCCCGGGTCCGGAAGCGTGAAGGACTGCCCGTAGTTCTCGTTGATCCAGCCTGAGGCGACATCATCCTCGGTGTCGGTGGCGAACTTGATACCGGGTGGGATGACCGCGAACTCTCCGGGGGCTAGCTCGATCACGCCCATCTCGGTATTCAATCGCAGGCTGCCGAGCTGTGGGACGATGACCATCTCGCTATCGGCGTTGACGAAGACCGAGGGAGGCTCATCCGAGGTTGAGAATCGGTAGCTATGGATGGCTCCACCGATTTGTAGGTGGGCCGATCCATTCGTGGCGAGCGTTGAGATGCTGTCGAGCCAGGATGTTGCCTTTGGTGGTGTCGGGTCCGGCAGCCACTTTGTCTGGGGTGCCACCTGCGCGTTCTGGTCTGGAGCGGTGATGAACTGTGGGTATTCCGTTGGCTGGAGTTGGTTGAGGTGACGTACCGATGGGCGAACCCGATAGAGCCATGTGCGCTTGTTCGTCGATCGTGGGGCGGTGAATGCTGAACCGCTGAGTTGTTCTGCAAACAGGTTCTTGGCCGGTTGCTGCGGAGAGTTCCCTCGTTGCGGCAGCAGGTTCGGCTCAGTCTCGGTCTCGTGTTCGTTGCCGAAGCCCGCCAGGTAGTGCAATGCGGTCACGAGTTGCTCCGATCACTGGGCCGGACCGTGCCGATGCACTGTCCCATGCTGGGTCCTGTCGAGCCACCGAGCCGTCCATCGATGATGACGGTGTCGTGATCGGCCAGGAAGGTTCGCGACTGGCCGGCGATCGTCATGGGTCGTTGTGCGTTTTCGGTCCGTTCGATCAGAGAGCCGACGGCTTCGGGTTCCGATCCGGAGATGGTGCCGGACGCGATGAGGTCGCCCGAACTGAGGTGGGCACCGTTCGATGTCATGTGGGCGATCTGCTGAGCAAATGTCCAGTAGAGCAGGGCCGAGGTTGTTGTGGTGATGACGGTTGCCTGCTCGGCGCCGTCGGGTTGCAGCGCCACGTTGAGGTGAATATCGAAGTTCTGGCGGTCGGAGGAATCGAGGTATTCCAGCGGGGCCGGTGATTGTGCGGGGGCGTCGACCCTGAACCGACTGGCTGACGAGAAAGGCACCACCCATGGCCCGACCGTCGTCGCAAAGGACTTGCCGAGGAACGGGCCGAGTGGTTGGTACTCCCAGGCTTGGATGTCTCGGGCCGACCAGTCGTTGACGAGCACGAGGCCGAATATGTGTTGCTCGGCCTGGTCTACGGTCACCGGAGCGCCGGGCGGGCTTCGGTACAGGATTGCGCCGAGTTCTAGCTCGATATCGAGACGTTTGCTGGGCCCGAAGGTGGGCGACTCGTCGCCTGGCGGCCGGGTTTGACCAACCGGGCGGGTGATAGGAGTGCCGGACGCGACGATCGTTCCGGATCGCCCGTGATACGCGATTGGGATATGACGCCAGTTGGGCAGCAACGGTTCGCTGTCGGGTCGAAAGAGTCGACCAAGGTTGGTGGCGTGTTCTATCGATGAGTAGAAGTCGACGTAGTCCGGCACGTGGACCGGCACAAGAAGCTGTGCCGAGTTCAGTGCATGGGTGAGGCCAGGCGCTGGCTCTTCGTCGGCTGCGACCAAAAGCAGTAACTCGTCACGGAGCGTCTGCCATGTCGGCGGGCCGAGATCGATGAGTGGGTTGAGTGTTCCCGCCCGGGCGATTTGGGGCCCGATCGAGGTCAGCAGGCCAGCATCGACACACGCTGCAAGGTCGACGATCAGATCACCAACGGGCACGCACATCCGGTGGTCGTTTGGCGCAAGCTGGAAGATCCCGTAGGGAAGGTGATCCTTGGGGAAGTCGGAAGAACCGGAGAGCCAGCTCATAGCAGGTTCCATCGGGCACTAGGGGCCTCAAGATCGTGAGTCGAGCGGCATTGCTGCAATGGGGCTCCTTCAATCAGTGTGGATGAGTCTGCTACAAGTGTGCCAATAGTGCACATCGACAGTCACAGTATGCACAGCCACAGTATGAATTGTATGCTTCGATCAAACAAGCCCATTGGCGACGAGCCTGGGCGCGAGTCCTACCTGGGTGTGAGCAAACATGACCGGCGATTTTGAGTTCGACCCGTTTGGCGAACGTTACCTAGCCGACCCGTATGCGGTCTTTGCCAGAGCGCGGGAGGAGGCGCCGGTCTTCTACGCCGAGAACCTGGATTACTGGGTGGTGAGCCGGTACGACGACGTGCGTTACGTGATGTCGGATACAACCGCCTTCTCCGCTCGAATCGCTCAAGAACCTCTGGTTCCGTTGTGTGATGAGGCGAAGCAGATCTTCATCGACGAAGGCGTGAACATCAAGCCGCTACTTTCAAACAACGATCCGCCTGATCACCAGCGTGTGCGGCGGTTCATGGGGTCCGCGTTCACCAATCGGGCGGTGAAGCGGCTTGAGACGTACATCCGCGAACTGTGTGTCGAACGCTTGGACCGGTTTGATGGCGACAGCGTTGATCTTGTGGACGAGTTGGTTTGGGATCTCCCGCTGTTGGTCATCCTGCAGATGCTCGGCGTCCCGGAGAGCGACATCGATGATGTGAAGAGTTGGGCCGAGAGTCGGATCTTGCTGACCTGGGGGCATCCAAGCAAAGAGGAACAGATCCGACTCACCCAACATCTCGCCAGCTATTTCAACTACTCAACCGAGCTCGTCAACCGGTTCGTGGAGACGCCAGGCGACAACTACACCAGCGACCTCATTCAGGTACGCAACGGCGATGACGAGGTGGCGACCCTCAACGAGATCGCCATCCAAGTATTTAACCTGTTGATCGCCGGCCATGAGACCACATCGAATCAAGCGGCAAACATGTTTCAACTGCTGCTGTCCAACAGCGAGATATACGACTCGCTCGTCGCCGACTCCGAGCTACTCATCCGGGCGGTGGAGGAATCGATGCGACTCTCGCCATCGGTCGTTTCGTGGCGGCGACAGGCGAACGTCGATGTCGAAGTGGCTGGCACTACCATTCCCGCTGGCGCCCGGCTACTACTGCTTCTCGGCTCGGGCAACCACGACGAAACCCACTACGACGAGCCAGCGCAGTTCCGACTCGATCGCGAGACACCTCGAGATCACCTCGCGTTTGGCCACGGGATTCACCTGTGTATGGGTGCTCCGCTGGCTCGGCTTGAGTTACGCGTGATGCTCGAGGAGTTTGTGGCCCGCTTCCCGCACGCCCGGCTCACCGAAGGCCAAAATCCGAGCTACCTCCCGAACACCTCGTTCCGTGGCCCAAACGAACTATGGGTAACCTTGAACGGCGCTGGTTCCTGATTACCCGCTGGCCAAAGATGCATCTTCCAGGCATAGAACTGAGCTGACGTGGCCCAAATTCTGCAAACCCTCGACCGAGGCATCAGGGTTCTCAAGTATCTGGCCGCAGTCGATGAACCCAAAACGGTAGCGGAGGTAGCCGCCTCCCTCGATCTCGAGCGAACCGCTGCCTTTCGATGCCTCACGACGCTGGCGGCGCAAGATCTCGTCACTCAAGATGCCGACTCGAAATGGCGCGTCGATCCGAGGGCCGCACTTCTGGCCCCACCACGCATACCGCTGTTGGCCGCCGAGGCAACCCCGATCCTTCAGCAACTTGCCAATACCATCGGCCTAACAACATGCCTGACGATCGCCCACGGCGACATGTGTATGGCGCTGAAGGTCTGCGAGCCGCCTGGCGCAAACTTCCATATCGCATACCGCGAGGGGTCGACCCACCCGTGCGACGTCGGTGCTGCCGGACTGGCAATCCTCGCCTCCGAGCCTCCCCAACCCGGCGAGCGACCTGTCCTGCAGAAGATACGTGATCAGACATACGCATCGAGCACCGGCGAGCTTCAGGCCAACGCCTACGGATATTCGGTTGCCATCAAGTCGGCAACGATCCGTGCAAGCGTCGGGTTGATCAGTCTCGACCCGCTCGAAGAGTCCGGCTTTCTCCAAGCTCTAACAGACACGGCACGCGAACTCGGTGAGCTAGGGAGCCTTGCCGGAGGCGCGTAGGCGACGGTGGGGCTAGCACCCACCTGGATCAGAGTTCGCTCCGTTAACTTTGCCCGGGTTGGCAAACAACGATCGATCGGGGCTGAGGACCACCCAAATCGTCGATTCGACGTAGTCGGTTGAACCGACACTGAAATAGAAATCGCCGTCTTTAAGGGTGACATCAGCTGGTAGCTCATCAGGATCAACGCTGGCGGGATCGAAGTTGAAGATCATGATCTCGACTCCCTCGGACTCGACGAACCAAGCTTGAGTTGCCGACTGAAACCCAGGGGGCGGCTGTATTGGGAGCCCGTCTAAACCAAGTGGGTGGCAGCCATCTGACAGACTCTCAGTACCTTCACGCGATGGTGGACTGCTTACCTCGGCACCAGTGGTCGAAGGCCGGGCCGTAGTCGAACTCGGAGCAGTGGTCGAAGGAGTTGTAGTCGTCGAGCCTGGGGCAGTCGTCGAAGAGGTAGAAGCCGGTGCAGCGAGTTCGCCATCGAATACGCCATCAAACCCTCGATCGACGACTCGTCCGGTGGTAACGTGATGCCAACTCGCCCAGGCGTAAACACCTAGAGGGACACCATCTAACGTTGAGACACCATTTTTGATGGGTCCAGGCGCCCGTTCGATGCCGTCGGTAACACCCAGATGAGCGATCGCCATTTGCTCTGAGTCGATTACCAGCCGCCCCACAAGCATCCATCGCCCGTCGAGTGTCGTTCGACAGTCATCCAATATTGCAAGGCTGACAAGAGGCGTAAAGGTATTGGCCTCGATATCCAGTAGGCCTACCCCCTTGTCCACGGAGTGGAGAAGCCCCCAGCCGGCATCGCCCGCTCGACAGAAGAAGAGGTGGCCCGCCGGGTCCAGTTGAGCGGGTACCGGGCTGACTCGAGAACCGTCTGTGGCCGCGATCTGGAGCTCACCGCCCGAAATATACAGCAGCTGCCCGCCATCCTTATCGAAGGCGAGCGGTCGACCGGATGCAGCGATCTCAGTCGACTCGCCGGTCTCGTAGTCCAGTACGACAAGCGAACGGTCGAAGGCCTCGAAAGCGACCGAGCGGTGATCTGGCGATGCGAGCGGGCATTCCTCTGAGGACGCAACCCCGTCGAGTAGCGCGTGAACCGGAACCGTCTCCGTTGCCGCCCACATATTGGATCTCAGGTCCATCAGAATCACTTCTTTGGAATCGCCGGAGACGAAGGTCCAAGGAACGTAGATTGTCGTGCCATCGCACCCACCAACCTTCGCGTAACCTGAACTGTCCGGTTTTGGTATCAAGGTGACGAGTTCTGGGCTACCGGCGTTCTGGCGGTGCACGACATCGTCGATCTGCGATATGCGGTAAACGTCGCCGTTCTCGTCGAGAACTACTCCGCCACCAGAGGAGCACTGATTACGATCGACAGAATGCACTTCGCCTGTTTTGGCCCGAGCATCAATTGTGAAGGCCTCGCCACTACCGTTACAGATGTGGGCAGTGACGACATCGCCCTCTACAAGGATGGCACCTGGCCTGTTGTTTGGGGTTTTGTATTCGAATCGCCTCTCAAACGCGATTGATCCGTCCTCGTTGAGCAACCCGACCGCAATTTCACCTTGCTGTATGTATGCGTAGGCTCGACCATTCGCGGCCCAGATGACGGGGGCAGTGGTTTCCATTGTCGCCATGCCACCCCCATCGGCCATAGATATGATCTCAGTTCGATTCTCATGCTTGATCGCAGCGAACCGGTTCCCAGGAACCACACCACCAAGAACTCGCTCGTAAAACGAGGGTGGTGCGGCCGCGGTTTCGAGTAGTGCGACATTTCCCACCGGCTGCCCAAGAGGGTGGATCCTGCTCGACTGGATCTCTTGGGAGGCGATTATCGCCGGCGACTCGCCAAATACTTGCGGAAAATCTGGCGCAAAGACTGGAATATCAAAGTTGTTGATTTCTGGGCCCAACGGCGGCTCATCCGTGGTGGAGATATCTCCACCCTCCCCGTCTTCCAGATCGACAGATTGCTCGCCCCCGGTCGATGAGTCCTGAACCTCGCCGACACTGCCCTGTTCTGGGGACTCTGCTACGGAGTCCGAGCCACCACCCCCGCAGGATGCAGCTAGACCCAACACCACAATAATTAGATTGATCAATCTCGTCCGAGACATTTTGCCACCAGTATGAAGTCAGTCAACAGCAAGCGGGATCGTACCAAACTTATCTTATGCATTAACATATGTTGAGATCGCTATACAACGATCTGGAACTATCAAGGCTGATACGTTCGTCGTCACAAAGAGCAGGTACTCGGGCTTCCCACACGACTCGTCTCGACGACCTCACCGGTCCTGGTCAGGTCCCCCACTGCTCTATTGACCTCGGGGACCGCCTCGCCACTCAGGGACGCGAGAGATCGAGCCAGCGAGGTTGCTGTTGAACTCGTCCAGGAGGTGCTCGGCTCGGCGGTGCTAGCTGAGTCAGTTCCAGTTGCCGAACACGGCCGCTGCGGGCTAGAGGCCGCCAACCAAGTGAACATCGTCGGGCTCCAACTTGAAAAGCTCTGGGACGATCTCGTCCGGCCCAGCGAACTGGCAGCCCTGCTTGAGGTAGAACTGCACAGCCGACCCGGTTGGCGTAGCCGATACGTACATCGCGCTGGCGCCAGAGTTCCGAGCGACAGATGTTGCCGCGTTCCACAGCGCCTGACCGACGCCGCCACGCCGCTGACCGTTCGACACGTGCAGTAGTACCAGCCATCCGAGACCGGGCTGCAGCGACGGCTCCACGAGCGCCATCCCGACGAACGTATCTTCGTCGAAGGCCCCGAGGAGCTGCGCGCCCTGATCCAGGGGTGGGCTGCAGAACGCGATGAGGCGACTCAGACTATGGTCGCCCGAGCCGCTCAGGGTCCCATGGGGGCACGTACATATCGGTCTTGGAGGAGACCAGCCTCCCGCTCTCGACTGTGTATTCGACCTCGAGCTGCTCGCTGCGATCGATCTCCCGTCGCAATCCGATATCGCCAGGTGTCAGGAACCTCACATCGATCGTCTCCATCGAGGCGATGGTAGTTCTCAGGGTTCGGGCGGGAACGCAGGACATGGCTAGCGATCTGGCTAGCAGCCCAGTCAACCGCAAGTAGATGGCACCTTCATCGATAAGAATGAGCCCGCTCTCAGCGCCGGCTTGCGTGTCATTCGGTAGTCGGAAGACACCAACCCGCACTCCGAATGGTTAGCTGTCAGGAAGCCCTGACTCTTCAATGCCATGAGCCTCGGGCAGCCACGCAGCTCAGTGACCATAGCCTCACGTGCTAGTCACGATCGTGCGTCGGCGCCTCCGCTAGCTCTGTCGCAGAGGGCCAGATCAGCATTGCGACCGTCGCAAGGTTCTCGGCTCGTTCCGCAATGCTGGCCTCGTCCCAGATCTCGCGTTGTGCGATGTCGTAGTTGACAACCAGCGACTTCTGCTTCTCAAACTCCGGCTTCTTGTCCTTCCAGCCGCTATTCGAGACCGATCTATTGAACGACGAGGTCACAAGCGTGAGATTCCCAATCCGGTCCACTACTCGGTCCCGCTCGTCTGAAAGGCTCAGCCACTTCGAGTCTGCGGGATCCGCCTCGACAACGGTGCCATCCTCATCGGCTATCGGCCAGTGCTTCTCCCACTTCTGGGGCATCACGTGCTCGATCTGAAGGTCGTCGTACTCGATGCTCGCTGGCGGCTCGTTAGGGTCGTCTTTACGAAGCTGTTCGTCAATGACACCTAGGAGTAGACGAATTCGCGCCTGAGACATGCCTCGGTAGTACTTCCGGTCCTGGAACGCTGTCCGAACGTCGTCGTCCGTCGGCCAGTCGAGGACACCGCCTTGGAGGCTGAGCACGACAGCGTCGGCGATGTCCATGCCCTCGTCCGCAGCCCGTTGCGCCTCCCGGAGCACACGGGAGAGATGTGTGCCGTATCCACGTGTCTGCCAGCCGACGAAGGCCCGGCGCAGAGCCCAAGACTCGATCGCCCTGACAGCCCGAACGTGCTCATCGAGGCCAAGCTGGACGGGGTCGACGGTACGTAGCCAGGCGAGCAAAGGCACGGCGGTCGTAATGTCGAGCGACCTTATCCGGTCATAGGAGAGTCTGAGAGCTTCATGCTCACATGGCGCCGCGTTGTAGATCACCTCATACGCCCTCGCAAAGGTGCTTAGATCTTGCAGTACTGCCTCGGTCTCAGGCCCTTCATCGAGGTAGGCGCGCGCTTCTCGATAGAGATGCCCGACGTTGGCCTCGGACCCGGTAGCAGCTGTTAACCATGCGGAGAGCAACACATCTCGGCGTCCACGTTGCGCATGCCCACGCCCGACTTCCTGCTTCCACCAGTCGTCGTCGAACTGCGCCCAGTATTTGTCGTACAGGGTGTCGACGTCCTCGTTGTCAAGCTCGCTCCGCATGAACAACAGGTTCTTGACCAGGTCGATGGCCGAGAGGGCAGTCTGGCGACCGTTAAGCACCTCGAAGATGACCTGCGCATCATCGTTATCGTCGAGATCGATGACGACCAGCTTGAACAGGCTCGATAGACCGTCTGCCAATGCTACCAACCGATCTTCATCGAGATCCTCAAGGTTGCGTGCGAATTCTCGGGCTGAGTCGGCGAAGAACTTGCGTGCTTCAAGGTATAGGTGCCTGTTGGTGTCATCGTCTGCTGGCACGTCGTCGCCCAGGGCAATCGGCCATAGCTCTCGATCCTTCCGGCGCGGCCAAAGCTTGTAGACCTCTTCAGGCGTCTCAACTACGTCATCCGGATTGAAGAGCATCCGACGAACAGACTTCGCTCGAGCAGACTCCACTTCCTGTAGGACATCGAGCAAGCCCCGAATCATCAACTGCAACGTCGTCAGACGCTGCTGGCCATCGATGACAGAGCGAAGCGCAACACCACCAGTTGAAAAAGGCAGCGCTGCGCAAACGATAGCCCCAAGGAAATGGGGCGAAATACTCTGTTCTTTGGACGTCAGAGACGAACCGGTCGCGCCGCTCTTTCGCGCCTCCAAGAGCCGGTCGGCAATCGTTTCGAGATCCTCGAACAGAAGGCGCCACTGATCGTCACAGGTCCATTCGTAGTCCCGTTGAAACGTCGGGATGATGTACCGGCGCTCCGGCTTGAGAATCTCTTGCAGTGGATATGTCTTAGCGTCCATCGATCGTCCTCATGCCCCCAGCTCGCCAAGCTCGGCGCCGACGCCGGTTGTCTCGGTCATCGCTTCCCAGCGTTCAATCAGCTCACCCAGCTTGGTAGTTATGGCGATCTCACTGGTTTCGACTCGTGCATTCATCTACTGCGTTACCTGGTTGAGTTCTTCGATCACTTCGAAGATCCGGTCGACGTCGGCGGAGCCGAACATGGTCTCCGGGCCTTGAGGGGCGATAGCGATGTACGGGGTCTCGTAGATCCGGGTGGCGCTCACGGTTCCTCGATCGACCAATTCGTTGATAATCAGGTTTACGAATTCGATCTGGTTCTTGCTGTAGCGCTTATCGTCCAGGAACTCAGCAAACGAAGCTTTGGCGGCTGCCCGATCGAGTCCGACGATGGAGCGAATGAAGAGGCCGAAGTTACCTGCTCGTTCGGATGCTTCTTCGAATGTTGAGTCGTCACCGATTCCGGCCGCTACGAGGATGCGTTGCAGGTCATCGAGATCGGCGGTAGTCAACGGTTCGCCGGATCGAACTTTGGCCACGGTGGTTTCGCCGAGGTTCTGTTTGAGGAAGTGCTCTGCTTTCTTGCGGAACTGGACGAACTCGGTGCTGCCGACCGCTCCCCCGGTTCCGGGCAGTTCGATCTCGGTCGCCTCGCCGATCTCGTCCATGAAGTCGGAGTAGATGATGCCCTTCTTCGAGCGTTCGATCAGCGAGACCAGCAACCGCAGCTTCTTGCGGACTTCTTCAAGCATCGGGAAGCTGACGTTCACCCACCACTCATCGGCCTGGATGTCTTGGATCAGCTCGAGCTGCTCGGCGATGACTGGGATGCTCTGCTGGTCTTCAAGCGCACCGGCAATGGTCATGACCTTGCGCCGTTCACGTTCAAAGGGCTCGCCTCGCAGGATGCTCAACTGGGTGTTAAGCAGCAGAACGTCGAACCGTTTTGCGTCCTGGTGTTCGGGGTCAAGTTCGGTCGGCAGCTTCGCTACTCGGTCGGCCAGTTCGGCGAGGTCTCCAACCGACAGCGACTCCCACGCTTCACCCTCTCGGAACTTCTCGACCAGTTCCAGGTGAGGTCTCACTAGGAAGTTGTTCTCTCGCATTGAGGCGATGGCGTGGCGGAGCACATCGGCCACTTCGGCCCGTTCGTCCTGGTATGCCTTGATTGCGTCGAACGTCTGGATGAGCTCCAGGCGGGACTTGAAGATCTGTTCGTTTAGTGGGGTGCCACCTGAGCCTTCGGCGGGGAGCATTTCCTGGCTGAAGTACTCAAGGTTTTGGCAGAAGTCGAAGACGTTGAAGTGGGTCTTATCGTCGCCTGGCCCGAATAGATCAGGGCGTAGACGTGTCCCTCGGCCGATCATCTGCCAGAACTTGGTTCTGGAGCGCACGAGTTTGAAGAACACCAGGTTGACGACTTCGGGTACGTCGATACCGGTGTCGAGCATGTCGACTGAGATGGCGATGTGCGGGGCCTTCTCTTCAATTGAGAAGTCATCGATGACGCTCTGGGCGTACTTCACGCTATGGGTGATGACTCGGGCGAAATTGCCGCCTTCGAGCGCCGGGTAGTTGGCTACGAACCGTTCGTAGATGTACTCGGCATGGCGCTGGTTCTTGGCGAAGATGATCGTCTTGCCCAGGCGGTCGCCGCCTGCGACCTTGATGCCGTTGACCATGAGCTGTTCCAGCACTTTGTCGACGGTGTCTTCGTTGAAAAGGAACTTGTTGATCGCTGCTGCGTTGATCTCATCTGGCGGATCGAGAGGGCTGCCGTCTTCGTCTTCGCCCCAGTCGAGTTCGTCCCACTCGTCTTTCTCTTGGGCCGACAGGTCGTCGTAGCGGATGCCTTCACGAACGAACTTGAGCGGCACCGACACTCCACGAGGTGGAACGAGGAAGTCGTCGGCTATGGCCTCGTCGAGGGAGTAGGCATCGGTTGGTACGCCGGTCTCCAGGTCGAACAGGTCGTAGGTGTTCTTGTCGACCTCTTCCTTTGGTGTGGCGGTGAGCCCGACGAGCAGCGAATCGAAGTAATCGAAGATGCCCCGGTACTTGCGGTAGACCGAGCGGTGGGCCTCATCGATGATCACCAAATCGAAGTGCCCGACACCGAACCGGCGGGAACCGTCAGGCCGGTACTCGTCGATCTTGCCGATCATGGTCTGGTATGTCGACACGTAGACCCGGCCGTCCTCCTGGCCCTCGGTCACGAGGTTGACCGGTGATGAGTCGGGCAGGTGCGACTTGAAGGCGTTCACTGCCTGGTTGACCAGCGCCGTCCGGTCAGCGAGGAACAGAACACGCTTGACCAGGTTTGCTCGCATCAGTAGGTCAACGAATGCGATCGTGGTGCGAGTTTTGCCGGCACCGGTGGCCATGACCACCAGTGCCTTGCGTTGCCCCTGGTTTTCGAAGTGTTCCGAGATGGCTCGAATGGCCCGCTGCTGATACGGACGGCCAGCAACTTCAAGGTTGATGTCGAGTGACGTCAACGGCACTGCCGAGGTCCGCCGCTGGACTAGTAAGGCGAGTTCGTCCTTGGTCAGGAAACCTTGCACCGGTCGTGGCCCGTACCGGGCGTCGTCCCATAACCAATGCTCGTACCCGTTGGAGTAGAAGATGATGGGTCGCTGCCCAGTCATCGTTTCCAGACAGTCGGCGTAGAGCTTCGCCTGCTGCTGGCCGGTCTGGGGTGACACCATCGACTTCTTCGCTTCGACTACAGCTAGTGGTCGCCCATCGTCTCCCCATAGCACGTAATCGACGTAGCCGATGCCGGAGTTCGATGGCATGCCTTCTACTTCGAACTCACGATCTCGAGGGTCTTGAAGCTTCCAACCGGCTTCGGCCAGGAGGGCATCGATCTTGTAGGCCCGGGTGTCGGCCTCTGACCAGTTCTGCGCCTCGACCGGGATGACCTCGGCCGCTTTCTTCGCTGCTGCGACCTCAGCGATGAGCGCCTGGCGTTCCGCCTCGAGCTCTTGGATGGTTTGCCTGGCTTCGGCGAGCTGCTGGCGGTCGCGCTCGGCTTCTTCGGCCTCTTGGTCGAGACGCTCCTCTAGCTCTTTGCGTTGAGCGAGTGTCGTCTTTTCGCCATCGTCGATCTGCATGAGTGCATGCGGATCAAACTTCAGGTTCGGGTCGGGCTTGACCTCTCGGCCGTAGGTGTAGCCAAGCCATTTGCAAAACATGAACAGCGCCGAGATGACCTCGACCGCTTCCAACTTCGTCGGCGGCTTCGACTCGTGAACCGCTCGGTTGCCGGCCTTCTGGATCTTCTTGGCAACGTTGAAGACGTAGCCGTTGGCCAACGCCTTGAATGCAGGCTCATTCAGGTAGACGTTGAGCTTGTCGTCATACGGCTGCGGCAAGGCTCGATCGTGTTTGTAAGCCCACTTGACGCCAGCCTCCAAACACTTCCGTGCATAGATGACGGCCGGCCCTGGATCCGAGAGCGCGTGCCGCTCCGCCCACTCCGCCATAGCGAACTCATCGGGGAATTCAGCTTGGAGAAAGGAGAACTGCGACCCGCTCATAGTTCTCCCCGAAACGCTCTTTGCTGAAGCGAACCGAAGAGAGCATCGAGTGAACTCG
>JBOEHD010000139.1:0-10241 GCA_050633745.1 Acidimicrobiales bacterium | reverse complement strand
GAGCTGGAAACTGGCTGCAGTGGCAGATGGTCTGGCCGACGATGGCCTGCTCGACACCTACGACCAGGAGCGCCGGCCTCACGCCGCCGGCCAGGTGGTCCACTCGGTCGATGCCGGGATGCTGATCGACGCCATCGCAAACGACGGCGAGGCGGCCCTCGGTTCGGGGTACGGGCAGCGGCCGTTCCCGAAACTTAAGGGTTCGATGTTCCACGGCACTCACGACAGGCTCGGAGCGGTGCTTCCCAACCCAATGGACGGCTCCGTGCTCCAGGGCCAAGGCTGGAGGATTCTTCACCACACGAAGTGTTCTGAGGTTCCGGCCTTCTGGCATCAGCTGAACGCAACCGTCACAGACGTAGCGCTCGAAGCATTCCCCGGCCTCGTCACCGAGCAGGCCTCGGTCATCGTGCGACCAGACCGCTACATCGTGGCCGTCACCGAAGACCTCGGGGGAACAACTCGACAGTTAGCGGAGGCGCTGAAGTGAAGTTCAGCGCGAGGCCCCGCACGTAACCCGTCGAGCTAAACCCCAGCAAGATCCCTACACGGCAAGATCCCTAAATAAGAGAAAGCGAACTCAGATGTCCGATTACAAGGTCGAAGACCTTCTGTTCATTCCAGCTAACGGCGATGGCGAAAAAACCGCCACCGACATGACCATCATCGGGGATGTCGACATGCTCGGCAGTTTTTCGATCATGCAGGGCGAAGTCCCGGCCCACACGCTGTTGGCCCCACACTCCCACGCCGACGAAGACCAGGCGGTCTACGTGATCAAAGGATCGCTAGAAATGGAAGTCGGCGGCGAAGACGGTCTGCGATTCAACGCACCAGCAGGGAGCTACGTCCTCAAGCCCAAGGGCGTCGAGCACGCATTCTGGAACACCGGCGACGAGGATGTGGTCTACATCGAGCTGAACAGCGGCCCGAAGTTCGCCGGCTTTGTTCGCAGCCGCGCCGAAGGTGTCATCAAATCGACGCTCCGAGCGGAGAAAGACTTCGACGTCAAGGCAAATCCGAAGCGCATCCCCAAGCTGTTACTTAAGAACAAACTCAAGGGCCTCGCCTCTGTGCGGTTCGGCGACCACACGGGTTCCGAGCAGTAGTGCTCGGTGCGATGGTGCTCGGGTTGACCGGCCTGATCGCCGTCCTCGCCACTTGGATGGCAGCCGGTCTTCTGGCCCGCCAAGGCTGGCGCCTGGAGAGTCTGGCGTCGATCGGGCTCAGCTCGCCACGCTGGCCGACGGCTCTCGGTGCTGTTTTACTCGTAGCCGTCGCTGCGCTTGTCGTTGGCTGGTGGGTCAGGCCGATCGGTGTCGCCGGGATCATCGTCATCAAGCTCTCTTACCTCTTGATGCTCGTCGGTTATCGCCGGGCCGGGATTTCTCGCCGCAAAGACGCAGTCAACCTTGCAATGACGGCGCACAGCCTCCTGTCCATTGCCTTGATCATCGCCTGGTGAATTCCAGCACGACGATGGCAAGGTCCATCTCCCCGAAAGAACTCCAATGACATTCCGTCTCGTCAACATCGATGAACGCGCGGCTCTCATCGATGACGACAACTACTTCGACCTCGCCACAATCTCGGCTGGAGCGATTGGCCCCGATCCCATGCAGGCGATCAGCAACTACGACAAGCTCCACGAGCTCTCGGCGAATCTTTCGTCGTTCCAGCCGACCGGCGCACTGGAGGATGTAGAACTCGGCCCGCCGGTTCCAAGGCCCCGCAACTCATTCGCTGTGGGCCTTAACTATCAGTCCCACGTCGACGAGGCATCGATGGAGCGGCCGGCGGTTCCGCTGGTGTTCACCAAGTTCCCCAGCTGCATCGTCGGACCAACCGCGGCCATAGAGCTGCGCTGCGAGACAGCGGACTACGAAGCAGAACTAGTCGTTGTAATCGGCGCCAGCGGTCGCGACATCGCGGCCGCCGACGCCTGGAACCATGTAGCCGGTGTCACCGTCGGGCAAGATATCTCCGACCGGCACCTCCAGTTCGCAGCGAAACCACCACACTTTGACATGGGCAAGTCGCGAGACACCTACGGACCGATCGGGCCGATTCTCGTTTCTCCAGACGGCCTCGTCGATCGAGACGACCTGTCCATCACCTGTGAGGTAAACGGCGAGCGACGTCAAACAGGGAGCAGCGGCCAACTAATCTTTGATGTCCCGGCCTTGATCGAATACATCTCCGGCATAACAACGCTTGCCCCCGGCGACATCATCTTCACCGGTACCCCCGAAGGAGTTGGTGCGACCCAGGGCAAGTTTCTCGCCCCCGGTGATGTCATCACCACGACCATCGACGGCATCGGCACCCTAACCAACACCTGCCGCTGAGCTTGGCAACTACTGTTCGGCTATCCCTGCTCAGCCTTCGTTTAGTACGTGGGTTTGCAGGTACCGGTTGGTGAACTTTTGGTCGGGGTCGAGGTCATGGCGCAGCCGGCGGAAGTCGTCGATGCGGGGATAGGCGGCCTCGATCTGCTGCGGGGTCAGGTCGAAGAGTTTGCCCCAGTGGGGTCGAGGACTAAACGGGGCCAAAGCAGCTTCCAAAATCGGGAGAACGGCCTCGACCCCGGCGGCATCTTTGTACCAGTTGAAGTGGATGGCAACGCTGTCGCTGCCGTAGGCCGGGCTGAGCCACAGCTGGTCGGCGGCAATGGTCCGCAGTTCGGAGATCTCGATGATGTCGGCCATCTCCGGCCCGAGTTCGGCCACCGCCTTGATGGCATCGACGGCGACATCCCGGGCTACGAAGTACTCGCTTTGCAGCTCGGTCGCCTCGGCCATCGGATCGAGGAACGAGAAGTGGGGGAGACGTTCGTGCCACGGCCCCGGCGTATCTAGTTCGGTCATCGTCCGGTCGCTACGGGCGGGTTTCGGGTGTTCAAGCTGGAGGGCAGCGCCGAACAGGTTAGGGGTTGGATCCGACGAGGTGTGAGCGTTCAACCGTTCCTTTACCCAGACCGTTTCGCTCCACGGGTGTTGGAAGCTTGGGAACAGGCTCACGCTGTAGCCGGCCGAAGTGACCTCATCGAAATGGTTGTAGAAGTCGTCGAAATGAAGGTCGGTATAGATGTACTGGCGAACCTCGAATGTTGGTTCGACGTCAACGGTTAGCCGTGAAACCACGCCGAGACCACCGAGAGCTACCACCGCCCCGTCGAAGTTCTCGTCGCCCCGCCTGAGGGTCAGCAGGTCCCCGGTGGCGGTGACCAGTTCAAGTTCCGACACCGCGGTAGACAGGTTGCCAAGCCGATTTCCCGAGCCGTGGGTGCCAGTGGCGCAGGCACCTGCCACGGTGATGTGGGTTAGTGAGGCGGTGTTGGCGAGGGCCAGGCCAGCTTCGTGCAGTTTGGGGGCCAGCTGTTCATAGGTAGTTCCGGCTCCGAACGACGCGGTCATCTGCTGCGGGTCAATATCGAGGGCCGGATCGAGTCGACCGAGCCAGACCAGATCACCGGTCGTGTCGGCGATGTCGTTGAACGAGTGCCGAGAACCGATGACGCCGACCCGTTCTGCACTGGCGACGAGTTTCTGTAGCTCGGCGGTCGAGGTCGGCTCATGAATGGCCGATCGGTGAAAGGCTGCGTAGCCTGACCAGTTCTGCTCGCTGTAGCTCGACATCGAACGAGTGTAGCGATGTGCCAGCGGTTGGCTGAAAGCTGCCGGTTCAGGCGAAGGCTGGCATCACGTCCTGGGCGAAACGTTCCATCGATGCCATGATCTCGGCCTGAGGCATCGACGCAAAGTCGAAGTGGCAGATCACGTGGCTCACACCGACCTGCTCGAGGGACTTGAGGATTTCGATCACGGTCTCGGGCGAACCGAAGACCAGGCGCTTGGCCCACTCATCATCGTCGGGTTCTCCCGGACTCGAAACGGCGTCTGCCAGGCCGTTTGTGACACAGTCGTCGCCATGCCGGAGCGCTGCAGCGACCCGACCATTCCAGCGGCTGGTTTCGATATGCCTGGCAGCTTCCTCGTCGGTGGCGGCGACGTGAACGAATCGCAGCGAGTGAAATTCCTGGTTGGCCGAAGGCTCAGCGGCACCGTCCAGCGCAGTTGAGAATCGGGTGTAGGCCTCGCCCACCTGGTCCATCGTTAGGCCTGCCCCAGAAGAGAGCACGCCGTAACCTTCCTCGGCGGCCCGAACGTAGGTCGACGGGCTGCTGGCGGCGATGAACAGCGGCGGGTGGGGAGCCTGGGCCGGTTTCGGAAGGATGGTGAGGGGGTTTGGCACCGACCAGTGTTGGCCTTCGAAGGTGAAGTCGTCTTGTGACCACGCCAGAGTCATCAGCTCGACCGCTTCGTCGAAGCGAGATCGGCTTTCGTCCATTGTCGCTCCGAAAGCTTCGAACTCAGCCGGTTGATAGCCCCGCCCGATCCCGACGCTGAGACGACCATCGCAGAGCACGTCAGTCACGTTGATATCTTCGACCAGCCGGACGGGATGCCAGATCGGCAACACGGTGATGGCCTGACCGAACCGGATTCGTTCGGTCATCGCCGCCGCCTTGACGATAGGCAGGAACGGGTTCGGGCACAGTCCATAGTTGGAGAAGTGATGCTCGGCGAACCATGACGTTTCGAACCCGGCACTGTCGGCGAGGAGAATCTGGTCCATCGTGTAGCGGTAGACGTCGACTCCCGATTCCATCTCCGGGGTCGACAGCAGGTGAAAGGTCTCGAAGCGCATGATCGAACGTTAGTGGTAGGTGTGCGGCTGATCCCAGACGCGCTGAGGGCGCTGAGTCGCTACGGTCGGAGTTGTGAATCTCTCGGGGAACGTGGACTACCTGTTCATCGATGGGCAGCGGGCGGTTGAGTATGAACGTTTCGACGGTGAGCCGCCGAACGCCAACGAGGTTCGCTTGCTCATGCCGTTGGCCGAGGCACTGCCGGTCATTCTCGAGAAGTTCAGCGGTTGGATGGTGGCGCCCGTAACCGACACGTTGGCCGACGCCCTGGTGGCCGCGGGTGCAGTGCAGTTGCGTCATTCGGCGATGATGCGGCGCACGCTGGTGGCCGGCCACCAGCCTCCGGAGTCAACTTTCGATTACCGGATCGAACCAGTCGTCGGTCACCAGGAAGCGATGGCTGAACTAAGTGTGCGGGCCTACCCCGCCTCACACCCAGACCATGAGGCCACCGACCCTGCGGTGGCGTTGCCGGACATCCAGGGGCTGGTAGACGGGTCGATGATCGGCCCACTGTTGGAGTCGTCGTCCGGAGTTGCGCTCGGCCCGACGGGGGTAGTGATAGCGGCGTGTCTGATCAATCGAATGCCGTATGACAACCTGACAGGCGGAGGTCCGTGGGTCAGCGAAATCTTCCGAGACCCGTCCGACCGACACCGAGGGCTCGGACAAGATCTCCTGCAATGGTCGATGCGAGCCCTTTCGCTCGCCGGAGAGGAGACGCTCGGTCTTGCGGTCACCGTCGGCAACCCGGCCCGGGGGTTGTATGAACGCCTTGGTTTTGAGGTGCTTGCCGAGAGGCGCAAGCTCCAGCTGCCATAGTTGGTCGACGTTGGTGATGGCCGCTGGCCCTCAGCGACGGAGGAGCGAGTCGAACTCGGCGATCGTCGAACGCAGTGTCGGATCCTGGGAACGGTCGATGGTCTCGGCAGGATCGTCGTGAAGATCGAACAGCAGGGGTGGCAGGCTCGGGAAACGTACGTAACGGTGGCGGTCGGTTCGAATGACGCTGAAACGGTGATCGGCGGCAGAGCTGGAAGTCCGACTCTCGGTTGGTAGGTGGTCGTGCCACGACATGTCGTAGCGCACGTGATCGCGCCACGATGCGGGTGGCGTTCCGTCGGTGTGGGCAAGCAACGATTGGCCTTCGACTTCCTCTGGTATGGGCGAGCCCACCGCTTCACAGATCGTTGGCAACAGGTCGATGTTTGCTGTGAAGTTGTCGACGGTCGAACCTCGGGTCCGGTCTGCGATCTGACGGGGGTCGCGCACGATACATGGCACCCGGAAGTGGCCGTCGAACGGTCCACGTCTGCCGTACATCCAATGGTCGCCGAGGCTCTCACCATGGTCGCTGGTCAGGATGATCAATGTCTTGTCGAAGATCTGCTGTTTCTTCAGTTCATCGATGAGCCGCCCAAGATGGTGGTCGACTTCGGCACAAAGGCCGTAGTACGCAGCTCGGGCGAGCCGTTCGTCCCACTCGCTCACCTGCTCGATGGTTTGTGACCGCTGGGTGTACTCCAACATCGCCCGCCCTGGCACGGTGCTGGCGAAGTATGGGTGCAGCGCCATCAGCTCCTGCAACCCGGTGGCGCGTTTCGGCAGCGCCACATCCTCGGGGGCGACGAGTCGGTGATAGGGGGCAGGCGCCGTCATCGGTGGGTGCGGACGCAACCAATTCACATGCAGCAGCGCCCTGTCGGGGATGTCTTGGAGCACACCAATCGCTGCATCGGTCAACAGACTCATGTCGCTGTCGGCCGCCGAATAGTGAGCAGGCGACAGTCCTGCCGAACTCGGTTCGCCTGCTGGGGCGTACAGGCCGAACGGGTGGTTGATCTCGTCTACCGCATAGCCCCGGGTTGCCAGCTCCCGGCGCCAACTGGGAAACCCGGTTTGCCAAACAAACGGTTGCACAACATCGAACGCTGGATCGACCAGGCCGCCGTCGGGTTGCGGGGTATCGGTGTAGCCGACGAGTAGGGGAGTGACACCGACGCTGCGGGCCGCTGCTGGCAGGGTCGTCAGGCCGTGGTCGGCGAGGTCTGAGTTAGTCCATTGACCGTGGGTTGGCAGGTGAGTTCCGGTTAACAACGACGACCGGGAGGGGCCACACGGTGATGCCTGACACCAGTGGTTTGCGAAATGTACCCCGTCGGCGACAAGGGCGTCGATGTTCGGCGTGGCCAAACCGGGAGTTCCGATGGCGCTAAGGGCGTCGTACCGCCACTGGTCGGCGACACAGAACAGCACGTGACGAATGTCGGTCGGCGGGGTCATGATGCTGCGGCGATGACAGGCTTGAACCGGTCGAGGTTGGGTTCTGTCGATGGGTGGCTGGTGAACAGCAACGAGGCCAAGCGCCCGATCTCATCGCATGACTTGGCCGCCGAGCCGTTTCCGGCAACCGCCACTGCGACGTGGTCGTCGATCCAACCGACGTGGGGATATCCGGTTGGTGTCTTGGTCACCACGCACGGCACTGCCTCCCACGAGTGGACCGTCGCGCCTGGCAGCAGGCCATCGATCGTGGCCCGGAGGTCTGCTGCTTCGTCTTCCGAGCCGCCGCTTTGGAACCACTCGGCAATCTGTTCGACTCGCTGGAGCGGTTGGGCCGTTGCGTGGGTGCCTCCGATCTTCAGCATGATCCTGCCATCGGGGTATCGCACAGGAGGGGTCCAGTAGATGTGATCGATGTGTTGCCTGTCTACCTGCTCGACGATCAGCGACGGCAGGTTTGCCGGACAGTCGATCTCGGCCCTGACGATGGTTCGGGGCCACCTGATCAGTTCCAATTCGGTGTCGAGCAGTTCAGCGCCGTACATGCCGGAGGCAAGGAGCACCCGGTTGGCTTGGACCTCTCCGAAGGGTCCGCTGACTCGGACCGAACCGTGCATTTGTCGCAAACCCGTGGCCGGGCCTTCAACCTCCGCCGCTCCGGCCCGAATCGCCAGGGTGAGTTCGGCTTGGACTAGCCGCCGCGGGTCGACCAGGCCCGCTGGCGCACCTTCGAACACGCAGGTCTGGCCGGAGTTCTCCGGTATGGCGATGCCGGTGTTGTCTAATACCCAGCGTGGTGAGACCGGTCGTACATCTGCCCCGCGGCTAGCGGCATCATCGACAGCACCGGTGCTGGTCTCGGCCAGCTTGGCCCAGACCAACCCGACCGGATCGTGAAAGCGGATGCCGGACCGGGTTTCCAGGTCCTCGTATCGGGCGATCGACGCCGCTGCCAAGCCGGCCCAGATCGGATCGGAGTCGATGACCCTTGTGATTCTCGCTGCGTCGGCGTGACTGGAAAACGGTCCGGCGGTCGATGAAAGGTCGGTTTCGTCTGGCTCTGGCGCAGTGACCACAACGACGGAGAGTCCGGCCTCTGCCAGGTGCCGAGCAGCTGCGGATCCGATCATCCCGCCTCCGACGACCGCTACATCGAACTGGTTCGTTCCACTGGTTGCCATAGCGGAAGAGTATTCGTGTTACCCGGGCGATGGGAGTTGGCGAGGCATGCGATGGCCGCTGCTTAGTCGTCAACCTGGTTCACGACAAAGAACGTTTCGGTCCCTGAGGTGAGTGAACCGCCGCTGTCAACCGTCGCTCCGTCAACTCGAAGGTATTGGCCAGGGAACAAACCTGACTCGAATCGGTAGGTACCATCGTCGATCAGATACGCGATGAGCCACGGTCGTTGCCCGTCCCCGCCCCTCGTCCGCAACGTGTTGTCCGAATCGTTTTGCACGCCGATTCGGTTTTCTCGGGCCCCGGAAGCGGCTGATAAAGCGATGGTGCCTGAGTCGATCTGTATCACCCGGAAGTGGGTTCTTTCGTCGGTTGCCGCCGACCCGTTCGATCGAACGGTGTTGTCGCTTTCACGGGCCCAGAGGTAGTTGCCGGTGGCCACCGAACGGATAGTAATCGTGCCAGACAACAGCACCGGCTGCGCTGCCGGCAGCGTTGGCACCGTGGGGTCCGGTGTGGTCTGCTCGGTGGTTGTACTCGAAGCCGGGGCGGTCGATAGCTCGGGTTTGGTGCCGGTCGTTGCCTGTGGGGCTGTTGTCGGTAGCGGTGCTGTTGCTGGTGCCGGTACTGATGCTGTCGATTGGGGGAAGCCTGTTACCGCCGAGGTCGGCGTTGCTGGAGCCGGCGACAGTGGCGCCGCAGGTGCCTCCTCAGCTGGGGCCGGCACGATCTCGAAGATCCCGTCCGACCGTGAGCTCGGCACGTCGGAGCGACCCTCAGAGGAACGTTGCGATCGCTCGATCGTCGATGGGAGGTTGACGACGCCGGAAGGGTCCTCTTCGGAAGAGTTGACCGGCTGGAGCAGGTCGGCGCTGGTGAACTGGCGGTAGGCCACAGCGGCTAGGAGACCGAACAGTACGACGAACACCGCCAACGCGATGGCTTGAAGCCTGCGTAAACCCCGGGACTGGAGCGACTTGACCGTGTTTAGCGGCTTGCCCAAACGTTGCGCGGTCTCGCCAGGAGAAAGGTCATGTAGATAGCGGAGTTCCACCACTTCGCGCTGAGGTTGCGGCAACTGGGCCAACAACTGCTGGAGCACGGTCTCATCGTCAACTCGAGCCTCAAAGTCTGCGTTGACATCGCGCAGATCGTCTGGAAGGTTGCTGGCCTCGGACGGGCGGGCCCTTCGGCGGCGGTGTTCATCGGTGATCAGGTTGCGGGCCGAACGATACAGATAGGCCCGAAGCTTTGAGGCGCTTTCGAATTCGAGCTGATCCTGCTTGCTGAACAGCCGGAGTAATACCTCGTTCGCCACCCCTTGGGGATCGGCTGCATGCCGCGACTGAGCGAACGCTACGAGTTCGGGACGAAACCGCACGACCACCGACTCGATTGAGTCTTGGTTGAAACCTTGCGCCGACGGAGGCCGATCCGAAGATTCGATCTGATGTGTAGAGATTTTGTACCCCGTCCCGTGCCCCGTGCCCCTTGCCTGTGACCGGTCACCCAACAGTGTGGGTTAGGCGCCAGAGTAGCCAGCTCGGGGCGGGCACGCCGACTGCAATATTGCCCATTCTCTACGTTAGAAGCACGACTTCGAAGACCGTCTCGTCGCCAGACGACGCCGTCCCCCCACTGTCGATAGTGGATCCGTCTGCTCGCAGGTAACGCCCGGGGAATTTGGCCGATTCGAATCGAAAGGTGCCATCCCGGCCTGGTTTGGCCAGCAGCCTGGGACGTTTGCCGTCGCCGCCCTTTGCCTTGAGCGTCTGATCTGCATCGTTAGGTACGGCGAGAAGATTCTTCCTGCCACCGGTCGTTGCCTTCAACGCGATCGTCGCCCCATCGCCCGGCTCGACGGTAAATCGAGCGGCCGACCTGCCTGAAGATGGTCCATCCGCCCGAACCGTTGCGTCGCTAGTCCGGACCCAGAGGAAACCTCGGGTAGACACCGACCGAAGGGCGATGATGCCTGAAAGCGAAACCGGTGCTGTTGTCGACGGGGTGGTCGTTGGCGGATTTGTTGTCGAAGGTCTGGTGGTTGATGGATTGGTCGTCGATGGAT